>JAGQRI010000136.1:8438-9928 GCA_020425515.1 Planctomycetota bacterium
TCGCAGCCCGCGATCCTCGTGCATTCCTGGGCCGTCGTTGAGGCGCTGAAAACACACAAGAAGGGCCGGGACATTTTCGAGGGCGCGACTGTCACCGCGGGTCTTTCGCTGGGCGAATACTCCGCGTTGGCCGCCGCCGGCGCGATGTTGTGGGAAGACGCCGTCAAGCTGGTGCGAGCCCGCGGGCGCTACATGCAGGAAGCTTGCGACATGCAGCCTTCCACCATGGCCAGCATCGTCGGGCTTGACGACGACAAGCTGGAAGAAGCGATCGCGCCGGCCCGTGAAAAGGGCGTGGTGGTGCTCGCGAACTTCAACGCGCCGGGCCAGGTGGCGATCAGCGGCGAAGTCGAGGCCGTTGAGGAAGCGATGAAACTCGCCAAGGAGGCGGGCGCGAAGCTGACGGTGCCGTTGACCGTGGCTGGTGCCTTCCACAGCCCGCTGATGGAGCCGGCCCGCGAGCGACTGGCGGCCGAGATCGAAACGACGACTTTCCACGCGCCGCGCATCGGCGTTATCGCAAACGTGGACGCCAATGAGCATACCGACCCGGCGCTGCTGAAGGCGAACCTGGTGCACCAGCTCACTTCGCCGGTGCTTTGGGCCAAGGGGATGAAGAAGCTGGTGGACCACGGGTACGAAAACTTCATCGAACTCGGCCCGGGCAACGTGCTGGCAGGGCTGCTCAAGCGCGTCGCGCGCAAGGCCAACCGCGTAAGCATTGGCAAGGCCGATGAACTGGCCGGCGCGGTGGCTGAATAAATGCGTTTGTACAGGCCGGTCGGCGTTGAGGAGCTGAGGCTGATCGCGGAAAGCGAATGGCGGCGGTTCCCGCCACGACTCTACTGGCAGCCGATTTTCTATCCGGTTCTTACCGCGGACTACGCAGCATCCATTGCGAAGGAATGGAACACGACGGACGAAGCGTCTGGTTACGCCGGCTTCGTGACACAGTTCGATGTGCGCGATGAGGTTGCAGGCGGGTATGAAGTTCACGACGTCGGCGGGAGCGCCTCGCGTGAGTTGTGGGTACCCGCAGAAGAACTCGAGGCCTTCAACGACGCGATTGAAGGTGTAATCAGCGTCATCCAGGTTTTTTACGGCGAGAAGTTCAATGGTCGACGCGATCCGGACACCGACCTGCCGGTGTTTGTCTGATGCGGGTTGCGGCTGAAGTGCACGATCAGTAAGAACGGCCAACCATCGGGAAGGGGACACATGCCAGCACTTGAGAATCGCAAGGCCTTGGTTACGGGTGCTTCGCGCGGCATCGGACGCGCGATTGCGGAAGCGTTTGCGCGTGAGGGCGCGGCGGTCGGATTGGTCGCCACCAGCGCCGAACGTGTGGCCGACACCGGCGAGCGCTGCAAGGAACTCGGTGCGCCGGAAGTGCGCCTGTACGGGCTCGACGTCCGCAACGGTGAGGATTGCAACAACGTGATCAAGGAAGCCGTCAACGACCTCGGCGGGCTCGATATCGTGGTCAACAA
>JAGQRI010000137.1 GCA_020425515.1 Planctomycetota bacterium
TCGTCATTCGCAATTCCCGGCGCGGCTTCACTCTGATCGAGATGATGGTCAGCGTCGGCATCCTGCTGATCCTGGGCATCATGTTGATCGGCTTCCTGCGCGGCGCGCTGGGCATGACCCGCACCGGCACCGCCCGCGGCCAGCAGTACGAGACCGCCCAGACCGTCCTGCGCTCCGCCGAGGAAGATTTCAGCCAGGTGATCGGCATGCCCGCCCACCCGGACGGCCCGACCGGCGACCCGGCCTTCCTTATCATGGAAGACCCCTTCGGGCGGCAAATGATCGCGTTCACCCGCGCCTGGGGCGAGGAGCAGACTTCGCTGGCCGGGTACGACTCCGGGCGGGCCGCGTCGGCGCAGGGCTACAGCAGTGATTTCACCGGGCGCAACGTCCGCGCCGCCATGCGCGCGAGCCACGGCAACATCGAGGTCGTCTACATGATCGAGCCTACGCGCGCGGGCACGAAGCTGTACCGGGCCGAGCGCTCGCCGCCGGACCCGCAGAACGGGCTGATTACCAAGGTCGCCAACTGGTGCGCGCAGTACCAGGGCAGCGACGACGACGACATCACGCCCAAGGCCGACCTGGAGAATCCCGACGGCCCCTACGCGATCGGCGGCGAGGCGCTCTGGAGCCAGTTCGAGATGGTGGCCGACAACGTGCTGTGTTTCTCGGTCCAGTGCTGGGACGACTGGCAGGGGCGCACCACCACCTGGAACGCCGGCTCGACGGGGCCCGTTTCGAGCTGGTCGATCTCGCAGCGCACGGCCCCGGGCGAGTACCCGCTGCCGCGCGCCATCCGCATCACGCTGGTGGTCGCCGCCGAGGGGACGCTGCGAAATGAGACCGAGCTGACCGGCGCGCTGAACGAGGCCGACAACTCGGTGTTCGTCGAGAATGCGGACGGCTACCCGGACGTGCGCTCGCTCAGCGCCTACCTGCGCGTCGACGGCGAGATGATCGCCTACGGCTCGCGCTCGGGGCGGACGTTCGGAAGCTGCGTGCGCGGCGCGCTGGGCAGCCGGCGCCAGAAGCACGACGCCGGCGCGCTGGTACTGGCGGGGGAGCTGTTCCAGAAGATCGTCCAGTTGCCGGTGACGCGATGAAGGCCAATTTCGAATTGCGAATTTCGAATTCCGAATTGGGGGCGCCCTCAATTCGCAATTCGCAATTCGTCATTCGCAATTCCCGGCGCGGTTTCACCCTGATCGAGATCCTGATGGCGCTCTCGATCCTGCTGCTGGGCGTGGTGGGCGTGTACGCGATCTTCGCCGTAGGGCTGGTCAACCACAAGCGCGCCGTGGACAACACCACCGCGGCGATCCTGGCCGGCAGCATCTTCGACGACATCGCGGCCAACTACGACATGTACTACTACGACCGCAACCACAACGGGCGCCCCGACCTGTCCGAAGACCGCAACACCAACGGCATGGACGACTGGTTCGAGCCCACCGGCGGCGGGCGCATCCCGTACCCGATTCCGTACCGCACGGGCTATCGCTACGAGATTCGCTACGAGCGCAGCGACCAGGTGCCGCAGGAACTGTTCGTGACCGTGCGCATCTTCTGGCAGGCCCAGGGCACCGAACGCGGCGAGGTCTTCAACCGCACCATCTACATCAAGAACCTGCAGGCCGTCGACGGCGGTTAGGGCATGTTCAGATGCTTCGCGTGGCACAGACAATCCTGTCTGTGGTCGCGGCCGTTCCGCCGCGACTGATTGAGCCTCGCTTCGCTCAGCCCCACAGGCAAGATTGCCTGTGCCACGCGTCTGTTGCTTCTGATGAATTCATCCAGACATGAAACAGGAGTCGAAGCCACGCGTCTCCTTGACGGCGGGCCATACCCAACGACAATCCGGGGCCTGATGCGTTGTCGATTGCTGATCCTGTTCGCCGTTGCCGTTGCCCTGATGCTGGGCGGTTGCCGCAACGCGCCCGAAGAGGAACGGGGCGACCTCCACCGCGACGTGCAGCGCGTCGACGACGACAACGAAGCCGAGCGCACGGCCATGCGCGCCAAGCTGCGCGCCATCCTGGTGGGCGACGCCGACAACCCGCCCGACGTCGACCCGCACATGCGCGCCGGCGCCGCGCAGGGCCTCGGCGACCTGCACGACCCCGAAGACACCGACCTGCTGCTCGACGTGCTGATGGGACCGCTCGCCGACGAAGGCGTGCTGGTGCGCGTGGAGTGCGCCATCGCGCTGGGCAAGCTGCGCTATCCCGGGCGCATGGACCCGCACCGGCAGGAAGTCGTCCTGCGGCTGCGCTCGCGCGTCGCCTTCGACCGCGACGACGCCGGCCAGCCCGAGGAAACCGAGTACCTGGTGCGCTCGGCCATGGTGAACAGCCTGATCGCGATCGGCGGGCGTGACTCCGCTGCCGCCCTGCACGACGTTGCCTCGCGCCTTTACAGCGACCTCGAAGATTCCACGGGTGCGCTGTACACCAACGCCACCGACCGCGGGCTGCTCGACCGCTGCCTCGAAGGCATGGCCGAGCTTACCGGCGTGCCGGAAAGCGAAGCCGCGCAGAACCGCTTCGAGACCGACGACCTGTCCAAGCACCTCGACTGGTGGACCGGGCGCATCGCCGAGATGCCCGAAAACTAGCCAGCCACGGCCCGGCTCAGGTAAGGTGGTAGACGAGGGCGCTCGATCACCATGCAGATTTCGAAACTCTCGGACCGCGTCACCTTTTCAGCGCTCGCGCTGTGGGGGCTGATGCTGGTGGTGTTCACCCTGTGGCTGCAAGGCTGGTGGGCCGACAACAGCCTCGACATCGACGTCTACTGGGAGGCAGGACAGCGCATGCTGCACGGCGGCGCGAAGCTGTACGCCGAGCCCGAGGACCCCGCCAACAACGTGGGCATCTTCATCTATCCGCCGCTGTTCGCGGTGCTGTTTTCGCCGATCACGCTGCTGCCGCGCTGGCTGGGCTACGCACTGTGGGGCACGATCGAGCTGGCGCTGATCGCCTTCGGTTTCCGCACCACGCGCAGGCTGTGCGGAATCACTGACCCGAAGCAGGCGCGCTTTTTCTACCTGTTGATGACCGTCGGGCTGCTGGGCGCCATCTGGACCAACCTCCAGGAAGGCCAGGTCAACATGCTGGTCGTGAGCCTGCTCGCGGCCGGGCTGTGGCAGCTTGAGCAAAAGCGCGACGTGCGCGGCGGGCTGTTGCTGGCGGTGGCGACGCACCTGAAGATCATCCCGATCGTGCTGCTGCCGCTGTTGATCGCGCAGAAGCGTTTCAAGGCGGCGGGGCTGATGGCGGGCGGCATCGTGCTGCTGTGGTTCGCGCCGCTGCTGTTCAGCGTGCCGAACTACGGTGTCGTTGACGGCTTCAAGGCGAACACGCAGCTCAGCGTGGATTACGTTGAGAACGTCGCCTCGCCGCGGATGTCGAAGCAGAGCGCCTATTCGCTGGGCGGCTCGCGCGCGCCGAACAATTCGCTGTCAGCGGTGATGCGCCGCTGGTTCAGTGAGGGCAGCTCGCTGTCGCTCAACCGTGACGACCGGTCGCCGCTGTGGTTCGAGGCGCCGGAATTCGTCTACAAGTGGACCGGGCTCGCCGTCGCGGCGTTGCTCGGCGGGCTGGCGATGCTGCTGGCGTGGTACCGGCGCGAGCAGCCGCGGGCGCGCACGGCCGCCATCGGGCTGGGCCTGCTGTCCGCTGCGCTGGCGAACGTGCTGTTCTGGCCGCACCACCTGTGTCTTGAGCTGCTGGTGATCGGGCCGCTGGCGGCGGCGGGTATCCAGCGGGATTGCATGCGCTGGCCGTTCGTGGCGATCCTGACGCTGGTGGCGCTTTGCTACGTGCCGCTGCTGGATCGCTTTGCGCCGTGCGACTGGATGGCCGTGGTCGGCACGCCGACGCTGGGCGTGCTGCTGGTGTGGGCCGGTGTGTTTGTCTATTTCCTGCGCGAACGCCCGGACGAAGCCGCCGGGGAAGAGTCTGCACAAACCTTGAACACCGGCTGACCCGCCATTGCAAGCGGGTTCAGCGCGCATATACTTCGCCCCGATGCTGAAACGCAAACCCGGAATATTGCTTCTCGAAGATGGCCGCGCCTTCCGCGGCCGTATTTTTGGGGCGCCGCAAAAGGGCTTCGGCGAAGTCGTCTTCAACACGGCGCTGTCGGGCTATCAGGAAATCATCACCGACCCCAGCTACGCCGGGCAGATCGTGACCATGACGGCCACACAGATCGGCAACTACGGCATTAACATAGAAGACGACGAGGCCGAGAAACCGTGGCTGAGCGGTTTCGTCTGCCGCGAGCTCAGCGGCATCGTCAGCAACTTCCGCAGCCGCCGCACGCTGGACGACTTCCTGCGCGCTTCCGGCGTGCCCGCCATCGACGGCATCGACACCCGCGCGCTGACCCTGCACCTGCGCAAGCACGGCGCCATGCGCGGCGTGATCGCCGCCGAGCAGAACGCGGAAACGCTGCTCGAGGAAGTCAAAGCCAGCCCGACCATGGAAGGGCAGGACCTGGTCAAGGTGGTCAGCAACCACGAGCCCTACGACCTGAACACCGGCTACGATTCCCCGTTCGCCGAAGACAGCATTCTTGGAACGCAGGGTTCGCATGCGGCCGGGACGGCCGCGCTGCGTTGCGCCGCGATCGACTATGGCGCGAAGAAGAACATCCTGCGCTGCCTGGTGCAGGTCGGCTTCCAGGTGCGCGTGTTCAGCGCGACGGCGACGGCCGAGGAAATCCTGGCCTGGGGCCCCGACGCCGTGTTCCTGAGCAACGGCCCCGGTGACCCGGCCGCGCTCGATTACGCCATCAAGGAAATCAAAACCCTGGTGGCCAGGAAGCTGCCGGTTTTCGGTATCTGCCTCGGGCACCAACTGCTGACCTGGGCATTCGGCGGCAAGACCTACAAGCTGAAGTTCGGCCACCACGCGGCGAACCACCCGGTGATGGAGCTGGCGACCGGCAAGGTCGAGATCACCAGCCAGAACCACGGCTTTGCGACCGACCCGGACAGCCTGCCCGACGACGTCGAGGTCACGCACATCAACCAGAACGACGGCACGGTCAGCGGCATCCGCCACAAGAACCTGCCGGTCTTCAGCGTTCAGTATCACCCGGAGGCCAGCCCCGGCCCGCACGACAGCCTGCACCTGTTCCGGCGTTTTCATGCGCTGGCCATCGAGCACGCACCCGCGGGGGCGTGACGCGGGGCGCGGCGGCGACTACGATAAGCCGATGGAATTCACTGAGCGCGCCCGACAGATCCTGCGCAAGTCCGGCCTTCGCATGACCATCACGCGCACGACGCTGGTCGCGGCGATGCTGGAATCGCACGAGCCGGTCAGCATGGACGACGCCGTGCGCCTGTGCGGCCACAACGGCGGCGACCCGGCCACGATCTACCGCAACCTGCAGGCGTTGAGCGAGGCCGGCATCCTGCAGCAGGTGAGGGGCGTCGGGCGGCGCGAGATGTTCGAGCTCAGCCACGAGCACCCCGTCGACGAGGCTCAGGGCAAGCACCACCACGCGCATCTCAGTTGCACCAAGTGCGGGCGCGTCGAGTGCATCGACCTGAAGGACCTGCCGCACAAACCCCCGGCCCCCGAGGGCTGGAAGCTGGACGACGTGACGGTAACCGTCTGGGGCCTCTGCCCCGATTGCCGGTAGGAATGCCCAATCCAATCCAATCCCAGCCCGCAAGGGCTGGGGGCGAGCAAGGGTGCGGTCCGCCCAAGCGAACGGCGTTCAACCTTCCGGCAAGTCCACACCCTGACCTTCATTTACATATAGACACGCGTCGTGGACGTCTTCTTCGGTCCAAAGCCAATGCCGGCTCCCGCCCTTTGTCCAAACCGATTGCTCATTGCCTGTAAGACGCGCTTCACGCAACGCGCGTGTCGCCCACGCCTTGATCCCGTTCAATACTCTTTCTGGAGGCGCCTTCGTTAGGATTACCGCGTGAAAGTGGTTTGTGCGGACATTCAGCGCCCTAAGGGTGTAGCCCCGGTGTCCGCATTCGCGTTCGATTGCCTCTCGTGCAACAGCGCGCTGGGCGGCGTTCAGGACCATCGGTGGGTGTTTGAGCTTCGACTCCTCCCAGCGCCGCAGACGGAAGTTGGGCGGGTGAAAGCGAATGGGTCCCTTGCGTCCGTGAGAGCCTCGTTCATCGCCGTGTAGCCAGTTGCCGTAGGTGGTTACCGTAAACATGTAGCCGAGCGGGTCGCTGTAGCGCATGTCTTGATTTAAGCGTGGCGGCCGACGGGTTGCCGATGATTTGGACGTTGTTTGCCGCCATGACCCCAGCCCTTGCGGGCTGGGCTTGGATTTTGCATCCGCCGGGGATTGCGCGTTAGAACCACCTGATTCCGATGTCGGTTCGGCGTTGCTCGAGAATGCGCATGGCCTCATCGGAAACGTGATCCCGTGAGAGGTCGAGTGATTTGAGGTTGGGCAGCTCGACGATGTACCTGGCGCCTTGCTCGCCGATGTCGACGCCCGCCAAGCCCAGTTCCTCAAGCTTCTCACAACCTCGCAGGTACTGGAGCGCCAATTCGTCAAAGCCGTGGCGTCCTTGCAGGGTAAGCTCTTTCAGCGACTTCAGTCGGCCGACGTGCTTCACCCCCTCGTTGGTCACTTGCGGGCACTGGGTCAGCGAGATGATTTCAATATCCGGGTGTTCCCGGGCCAGTTGTTCCAGCCCGGCATCCGTGACGCCGCAATCCATCGTCTTGGCGGCGGAGAATAGCCTGGCATCGGCCGGCAACTCGGCGATCTTCTCGTCCCCATTGCCCGGCCTCGACACGGCATAGGCTAAGAGGGCGAACACACCGACAAGAAGTGCCACTGTGACACCCACGCCAATCAGCGCCCAGCGTCGCGCAGGGTCCGGCGGCGGCGGCGTGAATTCATAGGTGATGGTGCTCGGGGGACCAATGGCCATGCGGCAAGTTTACCACACGTCGAACAGTAACACGGCCAGCAATAGCGGAAGGTACAGCAGGCTGGCGAAGAAGACGCCGCGGGTGCTCTGGCGGGTGCGCTTTACCTGGTTGATGATCCCGGCCGCGAGGAAACCCAGCCCCAGCGCAATCGCGCCCACGCCGTACGCGCGCCCGGCCATGCCAACCAGCACCGGCAGCAGGCTGGTGACGATCAGCGCCAGGCACCACAGCACGATCTGCCGCGCGAGCATGCCGCCGTCCGGGTCCTCGACGCTGAGCATGCGCATGCCGCCGCGCTTGTAGTCGTCGCGGTACAGCCAGGCGATCGACCAGAAGTGCGGCAATTGCCACACGTACAGGATCGCGAACAGCACGAACGCGTTCAGGCTGAGCCCGTCCGTCGCCGCCGCCCAGCCGATCATCGGCGGCAGCGCGCCCGGCACCGCGCCCACCAGCGTGTTCAGCGTGGTGCGCGTCTTGAGCGGCGTGTAGATCAGCAGGTAGATCGCGCTGGTCACGGCCGTCATGGCGGCGCACAGCAGGTTCACGCCGAAGCCCACCACCAGCGTGCCGCCGATGACGGTCGCCAGCCCGAAGGCCAGCGCCTCGCGCGGCTGCATGCGCCCCGAGGGCAGCGGGCGGTTGCGGGTGCGCTCCATGCGCGCGTCCTTGTCGCGCTCGATGTACTGGTTCAGCGCCGCCGTGCCCGCGGCGACCAGCGACACGCCCACCATGGTCGCGGCCAGCACCACCAGGTTCGGCATGCCCGGCGAGCCGATGAAATAGCCCGCCGCGACCGTCACCATCACCAGCCCGGAAAGCCGCGCCTTGCTCAGCACGGTGTAATCGTGCAGGCGGGTGCGCAGGCTGTGCTCGAACTCGCCGGCGGTGGTCACGGCCGAGCGCTCGCCCCCGGCGGGCAACGCCAGCCGGTGCAGCCACAGGGCCTGCACGCTGAGCAGCATCAGCAGCAGCGCGCCGACCGCGACGTGCGAGGTGCGCATCACGGCGACCAGGCTGGCCGGGTTGTTTGAAACCAGGTTGCCCTGGGTCAGCATCCACGGCACGACGCCGAGGAAGACCTGCACGATAAGCAGGAAGGCGATCAGCGTCGCCACCCGGCGCAGCGGCGCCTGCGAGGCATGAAAGCGGAAGATGCGCATCAGCATGTAGATGACGCTGGTCGAGACCAGAAAGGCCCCGCCCACGTGCCACATCACGTGCGTGCTTGTCTGGCGCACCAGCGTGCCGAGCGCGAGTTGCCCCAGTGCAAGCGGCAGCAGCAGCAGGCTGAACTTGCGCGACACACCGGCCTCGGGCGATTTCTGCGCCTGCCAGGGCGTGGCCCAGCGCATCGAGGTCACGACCGTCACGACGCCCAGGAAGCTGAAGATCACCTGCGCGATCATGCCGTGGAACATGGCTTTTACGGCGCGGCGCAGCTCGACGTCATAGCCGCCGCCGGTGTAGGCCAGCACGGTGTCGCGCACGTCGGCGTCGCTGACCACCAGTACCCGCAACCCGCCGAGGATGCCCTGCACGCAGATCAGCGTCAGCGCCAGCACGCCCAGCCAGCGGCGCGGCTTGCCTTTTTCGGCTTTCCACAATGTGAGGGCGAGCCCGATGCCGAAAAAGCCGATCACCGTGCCGATCATGCGGTGGCCGTCTTCCCAGGCGCGCCCGCCGTGGGCCTGCCACCAGCTTGCGAACCATTCCCAGAAGCGCCACGACCAGCCGGGGTTGGTGTCGCCCGCGCGCGTGGTGGTGACCATGGCGCCGACGACGATCATGAACAGCAGCAGCCCGGTGCACGCGATGGCGAACCGGTGCGCCCAGCGTTGCATGCCCGTCTGTTGTACGTCGCTGCTCACGGCGGTTCTTCTACATAGCCGGGGGCTGAAGGACAGCCCGGGGCAGAGGGATTAACCTGCCACAACGCCCATACCGGACTTCATTGTCCGATTATCACCCCGGGTGGACAAGTCTACATTTTTGAAATGAATTTCGGGCCGGAATGGTCTGTTTTTGGCGGTGTGAGACCACTGTCTCTTGTGCTTCAATCTGCGGAAAATTCCCCCTGTAACTACCCCGCCCAACATGCTAAAGCACCCCTAGTTGGAGGGTGCCGGAGCGCGCCACCGTCGCTTGTTTGGTTCGATTCAACCATGTACTTCAAGTCTATATTCTTGATGCTTGTTGCGGCGTGTTTCGCCGCGGTTTGCGCCGCCCAGACGAAGGCGCAGATCGAATACGAACTGCGCGGCGTCGAGGTTATTGAACACATCGGCGACAAGCTTCCTCTCAACCTCAAGTTCACCGATGACGACAACGAGCAGGTCACCCTGGGCCAGTACTTCAAGCCCGGGCGCCCGGTGTTGATCAGCCTCAACTACAGCAACTGCCCGCGCCTGTGCAGCTACCAGCTCACGGACCTCGCCAAGGCGCTCAAGGACATGGGCTGGACGCCGGGCAAGGAATTCGTCTGCCTGACCGTAAGCATCGACTGGAATGAGGACTTCAAGACCGCCAAGAAGTCGAAGCTGAAGTACATGGGCATCGTCGGCAAAGCGGAAGTCGCCAAGGGCTGGCACTTCCTGACCACGCCCGCCAAGGACGACATCAAGACGCTTGCCGACGCGCTGGGCTTCCACTACCGCTTCGACCCCGAGACCGGCGACTTCCGCCACAAGGCCGCCATGTTCATTGCCAACGGCGACGGGCAGATTTCACACTACCTGCGCAACATCGGCTACGTGCCTGAGAACCTGCAGGCGAAGCTCAAGGATTCGTCCGAAGGCAAATTCGGTGAGGCGGACCAGACCGGGCAGGGCTTCGGGCTGAACTGCTTCGCCTTCCAGTACACCGACAACATGACCCGCGCCTACACGATGATGAAGATCGGCGGGGTAGGCATACTCGTGTTCCTGTTCTCGTTCCTCGGCTACTGGTGGTATCGCGAATTCAAGCGCCACCGCGAGCAGAAGGCCGAGGGGGACGATGACCAGCAAGTACAAGCGGAAGCGACCTGATGATGTCTGATCTCAGTCTGGGAAGTCTTTCCGGCCTGCCCCTGGCAGAAGCCGGCGGCTCGTTCTGGTTCCCGCCGGAGTCGTCCTCGATCGCGGCGGGCTCCGACTTCGTCTACGACCTGATTTTGTGGCTGTGCATTATCTTCTTCGTGCTGATCTGCGGCGCGACGCTTTACTTCATGGTCAAGTACCGCAAGCGCCCGGGTCACAAGGAAGAAGTTACCTCTACCCACAACACCAGGCTCGAGCTTGCCTGGTCGGTCATCCCGCTGCTCCTGCTGATGGTGGTGTTCGGCGTCAGCACCTACTGGTACGTGCAGTTCATCACCCCGCCCAACGAGGACGTTCACCAGGTCGACGTTGAGGCCAAGCGCTGGAACTGGACCTTCAAGTATCGCGACAAGGAACTGCTGGGCCCGGACAAGCAGTATACCGTGGTGGGCGAGCTGCTGCTCATCAAGGACCGCAACTACCAGATCGTGATGACCGCGCCGGACAACGACGTGATTCACTCGTTCTTCGTGCCGGCCTTCCGCGTCAAGCAGGACTGCGTGCCGGGGCGCTACAACAAGCTGTGGTTCCGCCCCACCGAGGCAAGCCCGCCCGAGGGCTTCAATATGTTCTGCACCGAGTACTGCGGGGACGACCACTCCAAGATGCTCGCCCGCGTGCACGTGTACGAAACAGAGGCCGAGTGGGCCGCCGCCGTGCAGGAAAAGGGCAACATCGGTCGCATCACCGACCTGGTCGAGCGCGGCAAGGTGATTTACGACCAGAACTGCAAGTCCTGCCACAGTGTGGACGGCAGCCGCCTGATTGGCCCGTCGTGGAAGGGGCTGTGGGGCAAGAAGGAAGAGATGGAAGACGGCAGCACCTTCACGGTAGACAAAGACTACGTGAGGGAGTCCGTGCTGGTACCCAACAAGCACATCGTGAAGGGCTATCCGGATCAGATGACCGCTTTCGTGAGTTGGGGCGACCAGGAAGACGCGTACTTCGAGGGTATCTACGCCTATATGGAATCGCTGAAGGATTAGTCCAAGGACACACCCATGGCCGGTGGCATAGTTGAAAAACCGACGTCGGGAGCTCCGGTTCGCCCGAAGGTGAATTACCTGAACGAGACCAAGGGTCTCAAGAACTGGCTGGTGACGCTTGACCACAAGCGCATCGCCCTCATGTACCTGGCCGCGGTCAGCGTGGCGCTGCTGCTTGGCGGCTTCTGGGCGCTGGTACTGCGCACCGAGCTGCTGGGCCCGCAGGACACCATCCTTTCCAACCAGTGGTACAACCGCGCCTTCACGCTGCACGGCGCCGTGATGGTGTTCCTGTTCATCATCCCCGGCATCCCGGCCAGCCTGGGCAACTTCATCCTGCCCATGCAGCTCGGCGCCAAGGACCTGGCGCTGCCGCGCATCAACCTGCTGAGCTGGTACCTGTACGTGATCGGGCTGATCTTCTTCCTGGGCATCCTGTTCCTGGGCGGGCTCGACACCGGCTGGACGCTTTACCCGCCGTACAGCTCGGGCAGACCCGTCGAGCTGAACCTGATATTCGCCTACACGGGCGTGTTCATCCTCGGCTTCTCGAGCATCCTGACCGGGTTGAACTTCATCGCCACGATGCACAAGCTGCGCCCCAAGGGCATGACGATGTACAAGATGCCCCTGTTCCTGTGGGCGCTGTACGCCACGTCGCTGATCCAGGTGCTGGCCACGCCGGTCGTCGGTTTGACGCTCGGGCTCAGCCTGATCGAGCACGTCTTCAAGATCGGCATCTTCCTGCCGCAGTACGGCGGCGACCCGGTCCTGTACCAGCACTTCTTCTGGTTCTACAGCCACCCGGCCGTGTACATCATGGTGCTGCCGGCGATGGGCGTGCAGTCGGAACTGATTGCCACGTTCAGCCGCAAGCACGTGTTCGGCTACAAGGCGATTGCGTGGTCTTCGATCGCGATTGCGGCGATCGGCTTCATCGTCTGGGGCCACCACATGTTCGTGTCGGGCCAGTCGCCGGCGGCGGGCATCATCTTCAGCTTCCTTACTTACTGGGTGGCGATCCCGAGCGCGATCAAGGTCTTCAACTGGGTGGCGACGCTTTACAAGGGCGCCATCGACTTCAAGGCGCCGATGATTTACGCGCTGGCGTTCATGTACCTGTTCGGCATCGGCGGTCTGACCGGGCTGTTCCTGGCCTCGGTCGTGAACAACGTGCACCTGCACGACACTTACTTCGTGATCGCGCACTTCCACATGGTCATGGTGGGCTCGGTGCTGACGGCGTTCCTCGGCGGCATCCACTACTGGTGGCCGAAGATGACCGGCAAGATGTACAACGAGACGCTGGCGCGCATCGCGGCGGTGATGGTGTTCATCGGCTTCAACGTGACGTTCATGCCGCAGTTCGTGGCGGGCACGCGCGGCATGCCGCGGCGCTATGCCAACTACCTGGACGAATTCACGATCTTCCACCAGGTCAGCACGATCGGCGCCTACATCCTTGGCGCGGCGGTGGTGCTGCAGGCCTTCTACCTGGTGTATTCGCTGTTCAAGGGCAAGCAGGCGCCGCCGAACCCGTGGGGCTCGGCCAGTCTTGAGTGGCAGGCGACCTCGCCGCCGGACTTCCACAACTTCACCGAGAAGCCGATCGTGATGGGTGCGTACGACTTCGAGAACTGGGAGTTCGTGTCCGAGGAAGCGGGCTACGTGCTGAAGAAGGAAGTCATCGAAACGGGCAAGAGCCTGGCCACGGTTCACTAACGGGACGCCATGAGCACAGTCGCGGAAGCAGATAGCAAGCAGGAAGCTCTGCCGGAAAGGCCGAAAGAGCTTGCCATGCACTTCGACACGCTGCACCAGCAGTTCACCACGACCAAGCTTGGTATGTGGCTGTTCCTGGGGCAGGAGTTGCTGTTCTTTTGCGGGCTTTTCACCGCCTATTCGGTGTACCGCGCCAACCACCAGGAAATGTTCCACTACGCCCACTACTTCCTGGACTGGAAGCTCGGCGGCGCGAACACCGTGGTGCTGCTGTGCAGCTCATTGACGGCGGCGTGGTCGGTGCGCTGCGCGCAGCTTGAGCAACGCAAGGGGCTGATCGTCACGCTGATATTGACGTTCCTGTGCGCCTGCGCGTTCATGACGATCAAGTACATCGAGTACTCTCACAAGATTCACATCGGCGCGGTATGGGGTTCGCACTTCGGCGTGAACCAGGCCGACTTCCCCGAGCACCTGAAGGAAACCTACCCCGACCTGACGTCCGAGCAGCTTCAGCAGATGAACGCGGGCAGCTTCTTCGCGATCTACTTCTGCATGACAGGGCTGCACGGCATCCACGTGCTGGTCGGCATGGGGCTTTACATCTGGCTGTTGATCCGCGCCATCCGCGGCGACTTCAACCGCAAGTACTACGGCGCCGTCGATAACGTGGCGCTTTACTGGCACATCGTCGACATCATCTGGATCTTCCTGTTCCCGCTGTTGTATTTGATCGGATAGCTTTCTCCGCGCCGCTTGAAGGACACCAGGCATGACTGAAGTAGCGTACGAAACCGAGCACGACATCGTGGTTCCCGGCCACGAAGACCACAGCGGGCACCACGAAGGGCTGCCCGGCACCATCGGGCACGTCAGCCCCGTGAAGTCGCTGGTCGTGGTGCTGCTTTGCCTGCTGACCCTGACCGTGATCACCGTGGCCGTGGCGCAGGTCAACCTGGGGCGCATGAACGTGGTGGTGGCGATCGGCATCGCCTGCGTGAAGGCGAGCATCGTGGCAATGTGGTTCATGCACCTGCGCTACGACAAGCGCTTCAACTTCTGGATCCTGATCGGCTCGCTGGCGTTCGTGGCGTGGATGGTCGGCTACATCCTGTTCGACTCAAGCATGTACCAGCACAACATCCGCGACTACCGTGAGACGCACAATATCTACAACGCGCCGATCCCCGACCCGCACGAGGGCGGCGAAGGCCACGAGGAGTAGGCAGACGAACATCGCGTTACCCTGAAGGCGCCGCTGTGGCGCCTTCTTTGTGGGATGACGAAAGCCCCGCAAAGGTATAAACCGGCCTGACCATGTCCGACTTCTTCATAGGCTTTGACCGCGTCGCCGAGACGCCCGAGGGTGAGCAGCGCCCGTCGCTGCACCTGGAAAGCGACACGCTGCTGCGGCACATGATGGCGCTCGGCAGCAGCGGCTCGGGCAAGACGGTGCTGTGCAAGGTCGTGACCGAGGAAATGGTCCGCCACGGCATCCCGGCCATCTGCATCGACCCGCAGGGCGACCTCTGCAGCCTGGCGCTGCACGCGGACGACCCGGAGTTCCTGGCAAGCAAGGGCGTGGACCCGGCCCTCGCCGACGAGTTCAACCGCAAGTTCGACCCGGTCATCTTCACGCCGGCCAGCCGCAAGGGCATCGCGCTGAGCGCCGATCCGATGGCCATCGACGTCGACGCGCTGGCCACCCGCGACCGCGTTTACGCCATCACCAGCATCGCCACCATGGTGGTCAGCCTGCTCGGCTACGACCTCGACGGCGACGACGGCGCCGGGCTGGTGGCCGTGTTCGACAAGGCGCTGACGCAGCAGCAGAAGCGCGGCGACTTCCCCGCGGACCTCGAGGCCTTCACGAAGTACCTGCTGCACCTCGACGACGCTAGCAAAGAGGAATTCAGCCGCTACCTCGACGTCAAGAAGATCGAGCACGCCTGCCAGAAGCTGGCGCGGCTCGACGTCGGCGCGCGGCGGCTGCTGTTCCATGAAGGGCTGGCGCTCGATACCGACCTGCTGCTCGGCAGGGGCGAACACGCGGGCGCGCTGCCCGGCAAGACCCGGCTCAGCATCGTCTATCTGAACACGCTGAACAGCCAGGAGGACAAGGAGTTCTTCGTCGCCGCGCTGGTTGAGCGCCTCTACAACTGGATGCTGCGCAACCCCAGCAACGAGCCGCAGGCGATGTTCTACATCGACGAGGTCGCGCCGTTCATCCCGCCCGTCCGCAAGCCCGCTTGCAAGCCGGCGCTGTCGCTGCTGTTCAAGCAGGCGCGCAAGTACGGCGTGTGCTGCCTGATGGCCACGCAGAACCCGGCCGACGTGGACTACAAGGCGATGGCGCAGTTCGGCACATGGGCGATCGGGCGCCTGACCACGCGCCAGGACATGAAGAAGGTGCAGCCGACGGTGAAGTCGCTCGACCCGGTGAACGTGGACGCGATCATGGAAGAGCTGCCGGCGCAGAAGCCCGGGCAGTTCGTGCTGATCAGCCCGGACAACTTCGAGCACACCCACCGCCTGCAGTGCCGCTGGCTGTACACGAAGCACGAGACGCTCGACGACGAGAAGATCGAGGCGCTGATGGACGAGCCGCTGGCCGCCGCCGTCAGCAACGAGCCGCCGAAGCCCCAGCCGGTTGAGCCGGGCGAAGAGGAGGACGACTTCGAGGACGTGTTCGGGACCGTCCACGCCCGCGAGATGGATGACGAGGACGATGAGTTCCGCGACGAAACCGAGACCTTCCCCGACGACGAGGGCGACGAACCGGACGATGAGGAAGGCGAGCCCGAAGAGAAGCCCGAGCCGCTGAGCGTCCGCGAGCGCTTCTATGAACTCGAGGACGACATCGAGATCGAGCGCATCGACGCGACACCCGAGCCGGAACCCGAAGAAGACGACGAGCCGCTGCCCGACTTCGAAACCCAGGGCGTCGCCGTCAAGACGCACACGCGCCTGATCGAGATCGCCAAGGCCAAACCGGCGCCGCCTGCCGAGCCGCAGATCGACGAAGAGCTGGAACAGGCCGACAAGCTGCTGGCGCGTTTTTCGTCGCTGTCCACGAAGGAGTTCGCGGCGAAGTCCGGTATGGGCTACGGCACCGCGCGCGGGCGCCTGCAGAGCCTGCTGGCCAAGAAGCGGGCGAAGAAGTTCAAGCTTGGGCGCGAGCACCGCTTCTGGTCGGTGGCGTCGGAGCTGCGCCCGGACCTGGGGCTGGACGGCAAGGTCAAGGTGATCGTCAGCCGCGTGACCAGCAACGACGCCGAGCGCGCCGCCCGCGCCGTGCGCAACCGCAGCAGCCTGTTCGGGCTGGTCGGCGACGACGAAGTGCTCGACCACGCCGAGATCGGCTACCGGCTGGTGATCCAGCTCGGCTTCACCGAGAAGGTGACGAAGATGTTCCTGCGCCGCATCTTCAGCCGCGAGCGCCACGACGTGCGCCTCGACAATATCTACCTGCACCCGGGCAACCTGAAGATCGTGGTGTTCAACCCGGAGGACGGCATCCGGCTGGAAAACAAACCCGAGGAATACGCCAGCCGCATCGTGGACTTCGACGAGTCGGTGACCTTCGAGGAAATCCTGCCCGGGCGCCTGAAGCTGCGCGAGGGCGAAATCCGCAACCGCAAAAGCGACGAGATCATCAAGGACAGTTTCAAGAAGCGCTTCAACGCGAAGCCGAAGAAGATCCAGCCGGTGTTCCTGCCGGTCTGGGACCTGCACCTCAAAACCCGCGGGCGCAGCGGCAGCCGCATCGTCACCGTGGACGGCCTGACCGGCAAACCCCTGGAGTGGTAGGAGCAACACCTCTCGGCGCGGTGTACGTCGGCGGGGTGAGTGTCGGCGGGGTCATGTGCACCGGCACAATGCAGTTCGGCGCGGAGCGCCGGCACAGGATTAGCCCCCACCTGCCGACGAAGGAGGCCGGTGGGGGTTCGCAGCGGCGAATAGAACAAGGCGCGGAGCGCCGACACAATCCCGCCACATTGTGTCGGCGGAGTCGTGTGTGTCGGCGCGGCCGTGTGCGTCGGCGGGGTCATGTGCATCCGCACAATGCAGTTCGGCGCGGAGCGCCGGCACAGGATTAGCCCCCACCTGCCGACGAAGGAGGCCGGTGGGGGTCCACAACGGCGAAAAGGACAAGGCGCGGAGCGCCGACACAAT
>JAGQRI010000138.1 GCA_020425515.1 Planctomycetota bacterium
TCGTCAAAATGAACTTCGCCAAGCTTTACGACGCCTACCTGGCCACGCCCGCGCAGATCCAGGACATCGCGTTCGGCGAGCAGCTCTGGGCCAACACGCGCGGTTTGATCTACGGCTGCGCGTTCCTGCTGGTACTGGTCGGCTTCACCATCGCCGGCAATCACATCATCACGAGCTGGTGGGCGCTGCTGCTGCCGGTCGCGATGCTGATGACGGCCAACATGTTCGCGCTGATCGGGCTGACGTTCACGGCCAGCATCCGCAACATCAACTACTACGGCTTCTACTACACGCTGTGGCTGACGCCGCTGTTCCTGTTCAGCGGCATCTTTTTCCCATTGGATAACCCGAACATGGCCGGCGGTCACGCCGCGACGATTGCCTGGTTCACGCCGCTGTATCATAGCGTGCGCCTGATGCGCGGGCTGGCGCAGGGGCCGCTGGGCTGGGAGCACGCCGTCAGCGCGGTCTGGATCCTCGCCGTCTCGGGCGTGCTGTCGGTGATCGTGCCACGCCGCATGCGCAAACGGATGGTGCACTAGCTAAAGTGCAGCCATGACCCTCGCCGCGGAAACCGCCTACCTGTTTCGCCATGCGCTGCTGCGTGACGCGGCCTACGAACTGCAGCCACCTTCCGTGCGGGCGACGCTGCACGCGGAAGCCGTACAGGTCTTCGAGGGTCTGTTTGGCCCTGCCGCCGTGGCCGACAGCAGGCAGCATCACGCAAGCGACATGCTTGTCGGCGAAATCGCGCTGCACGCCGCCGCGGCCGCCGCGTACGGACGCGAGGGCATGAGCGCGCGGCGTGACGCCTGCCTGAAGCGCGCGGGCGTGCTGGCAGATCGGCAGTACAGGCACGACGATTCCGACCGCTACTGGACGCTCCTGCTCGAACGCACGGAAAGCGACGCCGACCGGGTGCAGGCGCTGCACCGGCTGGGGCATCTGGCGATGTCGAGGAATCGCTACGGGGACGGGCGGGAATTCCAGCAGCGTGCCCTGGATGCCGGCGAGCGCCTGGCGGGTGCGGACCGCGAGGCAATGAAACGCGTGCTGGCCAATGCCCGTGTTTCGCTTTCCTACACGCATTACTGGAGCGGCGAAATCGAAGAGGCACTGAAACTGGCGCAGCAAGTGGCCGACGACGCGCCCGATGCCGGAGTGCGCGTGGTGGCGTTGCGCGCGCTGGGTACGTTCCAGCTTCGCGGCGGCAAACCCGCGCAGGCCGTCGAGACCCTGCACAAGGCGCTGGAAGCGCTGGATGAATCGGCACACCCCAGCCAGCGCGCTGAGGTGCTCGGTACGATGGCGCTGGCCGAGCTGGAACTGGGCCGCATCCACGAATCGCTTGCCCACTTCGACGAGGGGATCGAACTGGCCGAGTCCGTCAACTTTCGTAGGGCGCTGGCGAACCAGACCGGCAACAAGGCCGCGGCGCTTCGCGCGCTCGGGCGCGAGCATGAAGCGATGGAGCAGATGCGGCGTTCGATGCAACTCGCGAAGGAAATCGGCGACCGCGTCACGGAGGCGCAGGCCCTGGGCAACCTCTGCAACGTACGCTCGGCGCTGGGAGATATTGACGGCGTCGAGGAAGACTACCGGCACGTCGTGGCCGTCGCGCGGGAAACCGGCTTGCGGCGGCCCATATCGTTGTGGGTCGGCAACCTGGGGATGTTCCTCAGCCGGCAGGGGCGGCGCGAGGAAGCTGAACAAAACCTGGATGCGGCCCTGGCCATCGCCGACGAAGTCGGCGAGCCCGGACTGCACGGTGGCTGGCTGTGCAGCTACGCAGTGCATTTCGAACGCTACGATGAGCGCGAGTCGGCGTTGCGGTACTGGCGCGCGGGCGTGAACGTCCTGCATGAGGCCGCGCCGGGCGTATTGGGCGAAGTAGTGGCGGCGATGCGCGGGCTCTGTACGGAGCGCGGTGTGGATTTCGAAACGGTGTTTGGCGCGTAAACAGATGGGACCGCGCGCAAACGCCGCGATAGCCGGTGAATGACGCACGCGGCTTTCCCATAATGCGCCGATGAGCGTTGACGCGGAAACCGCCTATCTGTTTCGCCACGCCATCCTGCGCGACGTGGCCTACGAGCTGCACACGCCGTCGCAGCGCCGCGCGTTGCACCGGTTGACGCTCGACCTGATGGAGCAGCTTTACGGGCGTCCGCCGCTGGAGTCCGGGGTGCTTGCCAAGCTGACGCCGCACCCGCTGGACCGATTCGCCGGCGAACTGGCCGAGCACGCCCGCCGCGCCGGGGAAGAGCAACCCGCGCGCCTGCGCACCTATCTGGTTCGTGCGGCCTATCTGTCTGAGGGCGCATACCAGCACGCCGAGGCCAGCGAGTACTGGCGGCAGCTCGAGATCGCCGAGGGTACCGGGTTCTGGCACACGCTGGCCCTGTCCAACCGGGGGCTCGTTTCGCTGCTTGCGGGCAACCTTGAGGAAGCCAGGCAGGCTTTGCGGTCTGCCAGTGAGGCGGCCGGGGAATCAACCGACGAACTGCACGCCGACGAGTTGAGGAAGATTCGCTTCCGCGCGTGGCTGGACGGGTTGCAGGCTCGCGCTCGGCAGGGAAAGTTCCAGGAAGCGGCGGCGCAGGCCGGGCAGTTGATCGAGGCCGCGCGCGAAAACGGCATGGAAGCAATCGTCCCGAAGGCGCTGCTGGTGCAAGCGAGTTCGCTGTACCACACGGGTGAGTTCGACGAATGCGAAGCGCTGGTGCGGCAGGCGCAGCAGCTCAGCGACGAGCTGGGGGACCGCCCCAGCGCGACGCGCAGCGCCGGGCAGCTCGGCATGGTCAGCCACTCGCGCGGGCGGCTGGACGATGCGGCCGGGCATTACCGGCAGGCGATCGAACTGGCCCGGGCAGTCGGGGACCTGCGCAGCGAAGGTGTGTGGTGGGGCAATCTCGCGGGTGTGCTGCGCGCGGCCGGCAAATCATCGGAAGCCCGCGAAGCGCTGGCCCGCGCCTATGAAATCTCGCGACAGACCGGCGACCGCGATTCGGAGGCCACCTGGCGCAGCAACCTCGCCAACATGCTGCGCGCCGCGGAGAAGCCCGCCGAGGCCGAGCCGCTGTACCGCGAGGCCCTGCAGATCGGCACCGAGCTCGGCAACCGCAGTATCTGCAGCCTCGCGCTGGGCAACCTGTCGATCGCGCTGGGCGACCTGAAGCGCTTCGATGAGGCCGAGCGCTGTTTGAAACAGGCGCTGCAACTCGCGCGCGAAATGAACGACCGCTGGCTCGAAGGCGGGTGGCTGTGCCACCTGGCTTCGGTCTACGTACTGACCGGGCGTGTGAGAGAGGCTGCGGAAACCTGGGCGCAGGGCGCGCCGCTGCTTGAACAGACCGACCCGGTGCTGTTCCGGGACGCGAGCCGCGAGTTGCGCGAAACCTGCGCGGAGGCCGGCGTCGACAGCGCGCGCGTGCTCAAACCATAATGCGGGCAAAGGAGAAGCCATGGACGACCCCGTCGCGAAAGAGCTTGAAGAACTCGGCAAGCAGATCAGCGAGTTGCAGAAGAAGGAAATCGCCCTGAAGCAGAAATGGGGCGCGGGCGACGTGCAGGACTACGAACTGCAAGGCATCGACGGCCCGGTGAAGCTGTCCGAGGCGTTCGGCGACAAATCGCTGATGGTGCTGGTGCACAACATGGGCAAGCAGTGCCCGTACTGCACGCTGTGGGCCGACGGCTTCAGCTCGATTGCGCATCACATTGAGGAAGGCGTGCCGGGCGGCGAAACGAAAGCAGCGTTCGTCGTGGTCAGCCCGGACGACCCGCAAACCCAGAAAGACTACGCCGAAAGCCGCGGCTGGAAATTCCGCATGCTCAGCGCCAAAGACACCAGCCTGTTCAAGGACATGGGCTACGCCGACGACAAGGGCAACCCGTGGCCGGGCATGAGCATCCTTAAAAAGGAAGGCGACAGGATCACGCGCGTCGCCCGCGACTTCTTCGGCCCCGGCGACAACTACAATTTCATTTTCCGCATGTTCGAGTTGATGCCCGGCTCGCCCATGAGCTAGGCAGTGGCGGGAACCGCGCCATAATGCCCGCGTGTTCGAATCCGGCGAGACCGTCTATCTTTTCCGCCACGCGATGCTGCGCGAGGGCGCGTACGGGCTGCATTTGCCCAGCGTGCGGTCGGCGCTGCATGCGTCCGTCGTCGACATCCTGGAGTCCATCCTGTCGCCGGGCGAGCTGGAAGGCATCGCGGGCGAACTGGCCGATCACTGCCGCGCCGGCGCGAGCGCCAACCCCGACTGCCATGCGCGGGAACTGCACTGGCTGGGGGTCCACGGCGATCGTGCGCGGCGCGCGGGGCGCCCCGAAGAAGCCCTGCAGGCGTTTTCGCGCATCGCCCGGCACGAACACGCCGAGGGCGGCACACGCCTGAAGGCCAAGTTCGACTTGGCGGAAGTGCTCGCGCACATCGGGCGAGAGACGCAGGCCATGGAAGACTTCGGGGAAATCGTGCCCGAGGCCGCGCGCAACGGCGACGAGCGGCTGCACGCGGAAGCCCTGACCCACTGGGCGCCCCTGGCGCTCGCGCGCGGGCAGGTAGACGAGTCGCGGGATGCGCTGGAGCAGGCGTTGCAGTTGAACCGCCGACTGCAGCGCCGCGAGGCCGAGGCCGACGTGCTGTCCCGGCTCAGCATGCTCGCGCGCCACGTGGGCGACCCTGCCCTGGCGGAAAAACTCATCACCCAGGCCATCGAGGTGCAGCGGGAATCGAACGATTCCGCCGCGCGCGCGCAGACGTTGATCACGCTGGCCGACGTGCTGCTGCCCCAGCAGCGCTACGCCGAAGTCGAGGGCGCGCTGGAGGAAGCCGAGGCGATCGCGGAACAGACCGGCAAGCGCTACCTGATGATGCACATACACACTACCCACGCTGCCATGGCCGGGGGACGCGGCGACTGGGCGGGCTCGGAGCAAAGCATACGCAAGGCGATCGAGATCAGCCGCGAAACCGGCGCACGTTCCGACACGGCCGGGCTGCTTGACCAGCTCGGCGGCTCGCTGCGCATGCAGGGCAACTTCGCCGAGGCCGAGCCGTACCACCGGCAGGCGATGGAGCTGCTGGAAGAGATCGGCGACGAGATGCGCCTCGGGGTCGTCGCCATGAACTACGCCGGCTTGTGCAAGCGCATGGGGCGCATGGAGGAAGCGGGCGAGCTTTATGAGCGCGCGCTCCGTCACGTCGACCGAAGCCGCGACGTGCGCCTGCGCGGGCACGGGCGCGGCAACTATGCCGAGTACCTGCACAAGCAGGGACGCCTTGAGGAAAGCCGTGAGATGTTCAGCCAGTCGCTGGAGCTGCTGGCACAGTCCGGCGACGTGGTCGTCCGTGCGATCCAGCAGGGGCGTTTCGCCGCGCTGCTGATGCGGATGGGAAGGCGCGACGAAGCCGCGAGCGCATTCACGGAGTCGCTGAGCGTGTTGCAAGGCGCGGGCAACGATTTCGGCATCGGCGTCACCCGCCAGGCCATGGGCGAGGTCTGCGAGGAACTGGGGCTGGAAACGCCGCCCGAGCCCGCCTGAGCACCGCACCCACTTGTGTTTGCCCGTCAATCTCCTTTCATGGCGGCCCGGAAGTGAAGGACCGCCGTGACCGAACAACCCGCACGTTTCGCCGAAGCCACCTTCGAGCAGTTGGCCGCATTCTGCAAAGACCCACGATCCATTGAGGAAATCGCGGGCGAGCTCGGCGTCGAGGAATCGCCCGAACTGATCGAATGGCTCGAAAGCCTGGCCTTCAACGGCAAGCTGCAGCGCCACAAGGGCAGGCGCTACCAGGTCGTCAGCGGGCGCACGGCCGTCGGCATGTACCGGCGCTCGAAGGGTTACGGCAAGCAGGGCGGGCTGATCGCGCCGCGCGACCACAGCATCGGCATCATCGACATCCCGACCGGGCTTGAGGAAGGCGCCCAGGACGGCGACCTCGTGCTTGCCAGCTACAAGGAAGGGCGCGGCGGGCGGCTCGACCGCGAGGGCAGGCCGCGCCTTGCCGGGCGCGTGCTGAGCATCATCGACTCGCGCCCGACCGAGGCCGTGGGGGTGCTGGAGTACTCCTACAGCGGGCACGCGCGGGTGCGGCTGGAGGGCTACAACCTGCCGCGCTACGCGTACGTCCAGCCGCATGAGGTTCATCACACCAAGGCCGGCACGGTCGTGCGCGTGAAGCTGCACCGCAAGCCGGACAGCCAGGGGCGCACGCGCGGCGAGTTGCTGGGCAGCATCGGCAGCATCGACGATCCGACCCACGACCTGGACAATTTGATCGCCCTGTTCGGGTTTCCCGACGAGTTCGATCCGGACGCCCTGCGCGAGGCCCAGGCCCTGCCGGCGCACCCGGACCCAAGCGAGTTCGAGGGACGCGCCGACCTGCGCGAGCTGCCGATCATCACCATCGACCCCAAGGATGCCGAAGACCACGACGATGCCATCAGCATCGAGCAGCTCGAAGGCGGGCTGGTGCGCCTCGGCGTGCACATCGCCGACGTCAGCCACTACATCAGCCCGGGCAGCGCGCTCGACCAGGATGCGCGCTTCCGGGCGACCAGCGTCTACCTGCCCGGCAAGCTGATTCCGATGCTGCCGAAAGAGCTTTCCGCCGGGCTGTGCAGCCTGCATGACAGCGTGGACCGCCTGGCGCTGAGCTGCTTCATGGTGTTCGACGCGAGCGGTGAGATGCTGCGGCGCGAACTGGTGAAGTCGGTCGTGCGCGTGCGCCGCTACCTCACGTATGAGGAAGTGCTGCCGGTGCTGGAAGGCAAGGGCGAGCTGGATGACCAGGTGGTCAACACGCTGCTGGTTGAGGGGCGCAAGCTGGCCGACCTGCTGCTGCAGCGCCGTCTCAAGCGCGGGGCGATGATCCTCGAAATCCCGCGCCCGCACGTGATCGTGGACAAGGCCGGCATGGTCGTCAGCGTCGAGCCCGAGCACAGCGACGTCGCCCACAACCTGATCGAAGAGTTCATGCTGATCTGCAACGAGGCGGTCGCGCGCTTCCTGCTTGAGCACGGTCTGCCTTACATCGGTCGCATTCACCCGCCGCCCGACGAAGACGCCATGGACACCTTCGACGAGTTCTGCGACGAAATCAAAGTCGAGCCGCCGGACTGGGACCATCCTGGCGGATTGCAGCAGTTCCTCGAGGCTGTGAAGGACAGGCCGGGCTACGGCGCGATCCACTACGCGCTGTTGCGCAGCATGTCGCGGGCGGTCTACCACGCCGGGCCGGAGTTGCACTTCGCGCTGGCGGTGGACAAGTACGTGCACTTCACGTCGCCGATTCGCCGCTACCCGGACACACTGACACACCAGGTGCTGACCGAGTATCTCGCGCTCGGCAAGGTTCTGCGCTGGGAAAAGCAGGCGATGGGACTGGCCTGGAGCGACGGCGGCACGGCGCCGGCCGACAAGCCGAAGCGCGACGGCAAGGCGATCCCGGACTTCGAGCGCTGGGAATTCAGCCTTCCGCACATCGCCGCGTTCTGTACTGAACGGTCAATCAGGTCGGACAAGGGCGAGCTGGCGGCCGACCAGATCAAGGTTCTGCGCACGCTGCTGCCGCGCGTCGGCGAAGCGATGAACGGCACGGTGATCAGCATCGCGGGCAACGCGGTGGTGGTGCAGCTCGATGAAAACATGGCCGAGGGCTATCTTGAGTTCAGCGAACTTAGCGACAGTTGGGCCGAGGTGCACAAGTTCTGGGTGCACTACGAGACGGGCAGCGGGGTCAGGAAGATCATGCTCGGCGACCGCATGGAGGTTGAGATCGCGGGGATTGACCTCGGCAGCCGTAGCATGCGACTTACGCCGCTGGGCCAGTTTGCGATGGAGCGTACCTGGTCGCGCACCCGCGAGCGCAACGACCGCCGCAAACGCAAAAGTCGTGGAAACAAGAGCAGCCGGGGACGCAAACGGCGCCGCCGCAAGTAACATCAATGCGGCAACTTCGAGTCCGTATCACCTTGCTGGCTCAGCTCATCGAAGTAGCGG
Organism: Planctomycetota bacterium; assembly: GCA_020425515.1. GTDB lineage: Bacteria > Planctomycetota > UBA8742 > UBA2392 > UBA2392 > JACKID01. The sequence continues at coordinate 8,014 of JAGQRI010000138.1, forward strand.
TGCAGCGCGTCCCGGATGACCCAACTGCGATTGGTCCGGGTGCGCTCGACGTGCTGGTCGAGCATCTCGGCGAGTTCGCCTGGAATCCTGAAAGTAACCTGAACTTCCTTTGGTGCCGTTGCCATGTGTGTACCAATTGCGCATTTAGGGCGTTCCGGGAAATCAATGTATAGGACAAAAGGGCTGCCGTTTCAATTTCTAGAAGTTTTGTTGCATTACAAAGCATCACAAACGGCGCCGGCCTGCCTGCACCCCCAAACAGGTCTTTCAACAATGGGAACGTGCTTCGGTTTCCGTGATGTCGCACCGGTGACCGTGCGGTCAGCGACCCCCTTGCGTGCGTGTTGTGGGGTCGAACGCGGATGCTATGTTGCCCGTTCGGTTTCGGGCGGCAGCAGTGCTGAAATGCACAGGACGCGAGAGACACAGCCATGGCGAAATACGTGAGCCCCGACTTCTTTGCCCTCGACGAAATGCTCAACGAGGACGAAAAAAACGTGCGTGACACCGTCCGCGAGTTCGTGGACGACAACGTCATGCCCGTCATCGAGGACAATTACGAGAAGGGCACCTTCCCGACCGAGATCATCCCAAAACTGGGCGAACTCGGCGTGCTCGGCGCCAGCCTGCCCGAGCAGTACGGCTGCGCCGGCATGAACAACATCGCCTACGGGCTCATCAACCAGGAGCTCGAACGCGGAGATTCCGGCGTGCGCAGCTTCGCCAGCGTGCAGTCGGCCCTGGTCATGTACCCCATCTACGCCTTCGGCAGCGAGGAACAGAAAACCAAGTGGCTGCCCGAGCTCGCGGCCGCGCGCATGATCGGCTGCTTCGGGCTGACCGAGCCGGATTATGGCTCCAACCCGGCCGGCATGATCACCCGGGCCCAGAAAGACGGCAAGGAATGGGTGATCAACGGCGCCAAGATGTGGATCACCAACGGCAACATGGCCGACATCGCCGTGGTGTGGGCCAAGACCGGCGACAGCGACGACCCGAAGTCGATCCGCGGCTTTGTCCTTGAGAAGGGCATGGAAGGGCTCGAGGTTCGCGAGCAGCACCACAAGGCCAGCCTGCGTGCCAGCAACACCAGCGAGCTGTTCTTTAGCGACGTGCGCGTGCCCGAAGACAACATGCTGCCCGGTGCGGAAGGTCTGAAAGGCCCGCTGAGCTGCCTGACCCAGGCCCGCTACGGCATCGCCTGGGGCGCGCTCGGCGCCGCCATGGCCTGCTACGACATCGCCCGCCAATACGCCGGTGAGCGCGAAGTGTTCGGCAAGCCGCTCGCGGGGCACCAGACCACGCAGCACAAGCTGACGAAGATGCTGACCGAGATCACCAAGGGCCAGTTGCTGGCCTGGCACCTCGGCAAGCTGAAGGACGCCGGGAAGATGAACCACTTCCAGGTAAGCATGGCGAAGATGAACAACGTGAACATCGCGCTGGACGTGGCAAGAACGGCCCGCGAGATCCTCGGCGCGAACGGCATCAGCCTCGAGTACCACGTAATCCGCCACATGTGCAACCTGGAGAGCGTAAAGACCTACGAAGGCACCAACGACGTGCACTCACTAGCCATAGGCCAGGCCATCACCGGCATCAGCGCGTTTGGGTAGGGGGCCGCATGGCTGAGGATTCTTCGATCATTCCGGGTGCGCGGATTGACCAGAAGATTCTCACGATTCGCGGGCACGCCGTGATCATCGACGCCGACCTGGCCGAGCTTTATGGTGTCGAAACGAAGCGCTTGAACGAACAAGTGAAGCGAAACGCGGATCGATTCCCTGACGATTTCGTATTTCAACTTACGACGGAGGAGAAAGCAGAGGTGGTCGCAAATTGCGACCACCTCTCCAGGCTGAAGTTTTCCAAAAGCTTGCCGTACGCCTTCACAGAACACGGGGCCATCATGGCGGCCGGGGTCTTGAACAGTGACAAGGCTGTCCAGACCAGCATCTGGGTCGTCAGGGGCTTCATCAAACTCCGCGAAATGCTGGCGGGGCATGCGGAACTGGCTTCCAAGCTGGAGAACCTGGAGAAGAAGTACGACGCCCAGTTCAAAGTCGTCTTCGATGCCCTGCGCAAGCTGATGCACTCACCCGACGACAAATCAAAAGAACGCATCGGATTCGTCGTCCGGCCGAAGAAGGACCAGTCCCAAAAGAAGCAGCGCCGCAAGCGCTAGCTAAACGATCCAGCCGCCGCCGAGGACTTCGTCGGAATCCGTTGCGTAAAACACGGCGCATTGGCCAGGAGTGGCGGCGCGGATGGGTTTGTCGAACACGACCTCTACGCTGTCCTTGCCGCCGATCACTGTTGCCGGCTCGCCGTCGTGGCGGTAGCGGATCTTGACGGTCGCCCGCAACTCTTCGCCTTCTGGCAGGTTTTCGATTGCGATCCAGTTCAGGTTCGCCACGCGGATGCGTTCGATCTCCAGGTCTTCCACGTCGCCGACCACCACCGTGTTCGTTTCCGGCTCCAGCTTGACCACGTACAGCGCCTTCGGGGCCGCGATGCCGATCCCGCGCCGCTGCCCGATGGTGAACCCGGCGATGCCGTCGTGCTCGCCCAGCTTTTCGCCCGCAGTGTCCACGATGTCGCCGCGCACCAGCGCGTCCGGCGAATGCTCGGCCACGACCGCGCGGTAGTCACCCTCGGGCACGAAGCAGATCTCCATGCT
>JAGQRI010000139.1 GCA_020425515.1 Planctomycetota bacterium
TGAGAAACATCCACAACCGCGAACGCAAGGCAGTAGTCGAACAGATCGAAGCCGCCAAGACGTGATGCGGCCACCTTGGCCGCAAGGTCACGGGGCGCCTCGCCCCGTGACGATTCATTGCGGGCGGGGCGCCCGCATCACGAGCCGCTGGAGGCTGCGCGCATCTCGTCGATGTTGATGAACTTGACGCGCGGGCGGTTCTGGGGTTTGCCGCGTTCGACTTCCAGCTCGTTGAACTTCTGCCACTCGTCGAAGCTGACGTATTTGCAGCTCGCGCCTTCGAGCAACTCTTCCAGTTTCTGCTCGGCCTTGGCTTCCACGCCCGCGCGGCGGATGTGGGGGACGTCTTCCAGCAGCAGCTCGACCGTTTCCTCGGCGTCCTTCTTGTTCGTGCCGATTACGCCGGTCGGGCCGCGCTTGGCCCAGCCCACTACGTACGCGCCGGGGATCGGGTTGCCTGTCTCCGGGTTCAGCACGCGTCCGTGGTCGTTGGGGATCGTCCCCTTGCGCTTGTCGTACGGCATGCCGGGTACCGGGACGCCCTTGTAGCCGACGCTGCGCAGCACCATGCCGACTTCGAGCTCCTCGAACTCACCTGTGCCTTCGGCATTCAGGTAGCCGTCCTCGGTGCTGACCAGCTTGTTGCGCTCGATCTTGATGCCGCTGACCTTGCCGTCGCCGTGAATCTCGACGGGGCTGACCAGGAAACGGAAGTGCACTTTGCGGGCCTTGTCGCCCTGGCCGCGTTCGGCGTACTCGCGCAGGATTTCGACGTTCTGGCGCGCCATGCGGTTCTGCTCGACCGTCGTCGCGCTGTGTGGGTCGAGTTCCAACTCGCTTGCCAGCACCACCGGGTCGGCGGTTTCGAGTTTGCCGAATTCCTTGATTTCCGGGTTGGTGAATTTTGCCTGTGCCGGCCCGCGGCGCCCCAGCACGTAGATGTTTTTGACCTTGCTGTCTTTCAACGCTTCCAGCGCGTGGTCGGCGATGTCGGTTTCCTTCAATTCATCGATCGACTTGGCCAGGATGCGCGCCACGTCCATCGCTACGTTGCCGACGCCGACTACCGCTACACCTTCGACGCTCAGGTCCGGGTTCAGATCCTTGTAGTCCGGGTGGCCGTTGTACCACGCCACGAATTCGGTGGCTGACATGCTGCCGTTCAGGTCCTCGCCGGGGATGCCGAGGCTGCGGTCGGATTGCGCACCGGTGGCGAACACGACCATGTCGTACAGCGGGCGCAGGTTGTCGATCGTGATGTGTTTGCCGAACTCGACGCAGCCGAAGAAGCGCACGCGCGGGTCGCTGGCGGTTTTCTCGTAAAGGGCCGCGACACTCTTGATGCGCTGGTGGTCCGGTGCGACGCCGTAGCGAACGAGCCCGTAGGGGGCGGGCAGGCGGTCGAACAGGTCCACGCGGACTTCGACGTCTTCCTGCTTGATCAATGCGGCGGCCGCATAAAAGGCGCTGGGCCCGGCCCCGATGATGGCGATACGTACGGCACGATCCGGCATGACTTCCCCCCTGAGTAGGGGCATTCTTGCAAGCCACGCGTTTCAGGCAAGGTCGTTCGGCCGGCTTGAAGATCAACGCCAGGACGTAAAGAAGCGTCACGAATCCATCCTGATACGAGAGATTCGTGGGGCTCTTTGCAATCCTGGCGTCGTGGCGTTGAGTTTTTCTCTGCGTGCCGGCGCCGTGCTCATGCGCCGGCGGCGCGGATCTTGTCGATGGCGGATTGCATGTCCCATGGCAGTGGCGCGGTCAGCTCCAGCTCTTCCTTTGTGCCCGGGTGGGTGAGCTTCAGGTAGTGGCTGTGCAGGGCGCAGCGCCCGAGGATCAGAGCGTCGTCCTCGCCGCGTGGCACTCGCTCGCCCTTGCCGAGCGCTTCGTATTCGTGGCGCATGAGCGTGTCGGCCGCGCGGATGCGCTCGGTTACGTCCGCTTCGGAATCACCTTCGCGGAAGCCGTAGGGTGACTCGATGCGGGTTGGCGGCGGCGGCGGATCGCGCAGGTCGCTTTCGAGCAGGTCGTCGCGGACGCCGTAGTGGTGGTCGCACACCAGCGGGTGGCCGATGGCCTTCATGTGCACGCGGATTTGATGCATGCGCCCGGTGTGCAGGCGGCAGCGCACCAGGCTGAAACGCTTGAAGCGCTCTACGACCCAAACCTCGGTGCTGGCGTGCTGGCCGTTCGGGTCGACCCTGCGCAGCATGCTGACGTCAGCCTCCTCATCTTTGCCGATCGGCAGGTCGATGAACTGATGGTCTTTCTCGACTACTCCCTCGACCAGCGCCAGGTAGTCCTTGACGACTTCCTTGTCCTCCAGCGCCTTGCCGAGTTTGCCGGTCATCTTGCCCGTCTTGCCGCAGATGATCAGGCCGCTGGTTTCCTTGTCGATGCGGTTGACCAGTCGCGGGAACACGTCCGTGCCGTGGAATTTCAGATGCAGCGCGTTCAGCAGGGTGGTGTAGCGGTAGCCGCCGGTGGGGTGGACGATCAGGTGCGGCGGCTTGCTGACCACGAACATGACATCGTCCTCGTAGACAATGTCGTAGGGGATGCGTTCCATCTCGGTGATGTCTTCGTGGGGCGGCGGCAGGATCAGCTTCACGATGTCGCCGGTGCGCAGCTTCTTGCCGGGCGCGACCGGCTGGTCGTTTTTCAGCACGCGTTCTTCATCAAAGGCGATGGTTGCTTTGGTGCGGGACATCCATGGCGTGCGCTCGAGGACGAACCTGTCCACGCGCATGCCTTCCTGCGGCAGCTCGACCTGGAACACGCGCTCGGTTTCGATCACGCTCAGGTCTGCCGGCGGCTGCTTCTGCAGGCGTTTGCGCTTCATGATCTTCTGCAGGTGTTTCTTGTTGCGTGTCATGGCCCCAATCTAGCGAAGTTGCGTGCACAGGGCAGCACACGGCGAAAGGCAGTTTCCAGTCACCAGCCACTAGCCACAAGCCACGCCATTTGCATCCTGCCGGACGCGAACGAACCATGGTTGCACACGAAGGGAGCACCCGACATGGCCGACAACAGCATGGACATCATGGCGTCTGTGGACGTGCACGAGATCGACAATGCCTGGCAGCAGGCCACGCGCGAGATCGGCCAACGCTGGGATTTTAAGGGCAAGACCGCCGAGCTCGAGTGGAACAAGGGCGAGAAGAAGGTGACCGTCACCGCAGGCGACAAGATGGTGCTGGACGCCATGCTCGACATCTTCAAGACCAAGCTGGCCAAGCGCGGTATCAACACCAAGGCGCTGGAACTGAAGACCGAGGAAAACGCCAGCGGCAACGCCATCCGGCAGATCTACACCATCATCGACGGTATCCCGGCCGACAGAGCCAAAGAGATCACCAAGATGATCAAGGCTGCCAAATACAAGGTGCAGGCGAGCATCCAGGGTGACGTGATCCGCGTGACCGGCAAGAGCCGCGACATCCTGCAGGAGGTCCAGCAGGCCGTGAAGGAAATGGACCTGCCCCTGCCGATTTCATTCGGGAACTACAAGTAGCGTGATGCGGGCGCCCCGCCCGCACCTGGCCGGACGAATGCGGGCGAGGCGCCCGCAACACGACTTCGTTACAGTGCCACCATGAACGCACCGGCCGTCAATTCCCGACTACCCGCTGTCCTGTACCAGCCGGACGGCACGCGCCGCGTTGACTACCGTGCGGTGGTCGCGCTGGCCTGGCCGTTGTTCGTGCAGTTCGGCGTGCAGGCTTTCCTTAACGTCATCGATACCTGGTTCGTCGGCCGCCTCGGGGCGGGGGCCGTGGCGGGCATGAACGCCGTGAATTTCAGCAGCTTCACGCTGCTGTTGCTGTTCGGCGGCAGCGGCATCGCCGTGCAGACCATCGTCGCGCAGCGCTACGGCGAAGGCCGCAAGGCGCGCGCCGCGCAGGCAGCCTGGCACGGGATTTACTCGGGCATCCTGGTCGCGCCGCTGGCTGTCTGGGTTGCCGTTTCGGGCGGGCGGATATTCTCGTTCTTCGGACTGCCGGATTCGGTCGTGCAGTCGGCGTCGGACTACTGGCTGCCGCGCATGGCGGGCGGCGGGCTGGTGGTGATCTACTTCTCGCTGAGCAACTTTTTCAACGGCGCCGGGCACACGCGCATTTCGCTGATGGGCGCCGTCGTCGCCGCGCTGGTTAACGTCTGCCTGAACTGGCTGTTTATCCTCGAGCTGGGCTGGGGAATGTACGGCGCCGGCCTTGCCACGACGCTGTCGGTCGGCTGCGGGGTGCTGTTTTACTCCGTGCTGTTTTTCGCGCGCCAGTTCCGGCGCGAGTTCGCCACCACGCGCATGTGGCGTTTTCGGCCGGCGATGCTGGGCGCGGTGTTCGCGCTGGGCCTGCCGATCGGCGTGCACTCGATGTTCGACGTCGGCGCGTTTGCGGCCTTCCAGTTGATGGTCGGCAAGCTCGGCGAAGTACCGGGTGCGGCGACGCAGATTGCCATGATCCTGACCTCGCTCGGCTTCCTGCCGGTCGCCGGGTTGAACTTCGCCGCCGCCACGTTGGTCGGCCAGAGCATCGGCGCAGGCGACAAAGACTGGGCCTCGCGCGTCGGCAGTGCGTGCGTGCGGCTGGCGCTGATCTACCAACTGTTCTGGGCAATCCTGTTTGCGACGGCGGGCGGGCTGCTCAGCAGCGTGTTCGTGGCGGCCGGAGACCCGAACGCGCAGGCCGTGATTGAGTTGTCGGCGACGCTGTTGCTGATCGCGGCCGGCTACCAGTTGTTTGACGCGTTGAACCTTGGCTCGCTCGGCTGCCTGCGCGGTGCGGGCGACGTCATCGTGCCGACGGGCGCGCTGCTGGTGCTGGCGTGGTGCGTGTTCGTGCCGCTCAGCCACATGCTGATATTCGCGCCGGGCGAGGGCTGGGTGGATTTCCTGCCGCAGTACGGGCTCGGCGCGAAGGGCGGCTGGATCGCGGCGCTGATCCACATCACGCTGCTGGGCAGCTTCCTGTTCCTGCGCTGGAAGTCCGGCGCGTGGAAGAAGAAAGCCGTGTAGTCGTCAGTTGTCGGTTGTCAGAGTGCCACGACAATACTGACAACCGACAACTGACAACCGATAACTGAGTTCATGACCAGCATCCGCCACTTCATTGAATCCTGGCGCGACCGTTTCAAGGAAGCGGGTATTGATGACGCGCGCCTGAACGCGGAGCTGCTGCTGGCTCACGCGCTTGGCGTCGGCCGCAACGACGTCGCCCTGCGCCTGGATGAATCCCTGAGCGACGTCACTCTGAAAGCCGCGAACGCGCTATGCGAACGCCGCCTCAAACATGAACCGGTGGACTACATCATCGGCCGCCGCGAGTTCTTCGGGCGCGAATTCCACGTCGAGCCGGGCGTGCTGATCCCGCGCCCGGAGACCGAACTGATCATCGAACTGGTCCGGAAGCTGCAGCCGGACCTCGCCGGTCGCGCGGCCGACGTCGGCTCCGGCTCCGGTGCCCTGGCGGTGACGCTGGCGGTGGAGTTTCCCGCCCTGCAAGTGCTCGCCACCGACCTGCACCCGACGCCGCTCAAGGTCACGCGCGGAAATGCCGAAAGGCACGGGGTGGCGTCGCGTGTTTTCTGCGCGCGCATGGACGGGTTGTCAGCCGGCGCGAGCGGTTTCGACCTGGTCGTCAGCAACCCGCCTTACGTCACGCCCGAGGAATACCCCGACCTGCAAGCGGAGGTAAGAGACCATGAGCCGAAAGAAGCTCTCGTTGGAGGACCTGACGGCCTGGCTGTGGCGCTGCGTGTTCTCACCCAAGTGGCTGAAAGGCTGAAGCCGGGCGGCTATCTGTTGATGGAGCACGGCATGCAGCAGGGCAATGCTCTGCGCGAGGCGGCGTTAACGGCCGGCTTTGCCGAAGTGCGCACCGAACGCGACTACGCCGGGCGCGATCGTATACTGGTTGCACGCGCATGAACGAACCCGCAGCCAATGAGATTTACGCCCTGCTCGTCGTTGAGTTCGACGTCGGCGTGGACAAGGTCAGCCGCGCCATGTTCGCGGGCAAGATGGTCGAATTCGGCTGGCTGGCCGGCGGCGTAGCCAACACCTGGATCCTCGAGTTCGAGCCGCGCTCGCGCAGCAGCATGCGCGATACCGTTCGCCAGCACGTCGAGATGGCCACGTACTCGGCCCGCATCGAAACCGCCGGCGTAAAGGCGATAGCCCAGTTCGGCGACGAAGAACCCTGGCATTCGTGACGGGCCGAGAGCATTTCTGCTATCATGCAGCCATGACGAGCGACGCTGACAGCATCCTTCAACAGGCCCTCAAACTGACACCCGAGCAGAAGCTCGCGTTGATCGGCCTGATCATGGATTCGCTCGAACCGGCTAGCGTACCGCAATTGAGCGCCGAGCAGTTGGCTGAACTCGAGCGCCGCCTTGATCTTCACCGGCAGGACCCATCGCGAGCGATCCCGTTCGAGGATTCCATGAAGCGCGTGCATGCCGAACTCGAACGCAGGCGTCTCCTTCGAGAAAGCCAGTCGCGTGCATCTTGAAGTCTCGCCTGAGGCCGAGTGGGACCTGATTGAGGCGATGGACTGGTACGCCGAACGTGACCCCGAACTGAGCGATCGACTCGAACTCTCGTACAGGCAACTCACCAGCCGGCTATTGGAGTATCCGGAATCCGCCTTCGAACTGGTGCACAGTTGCCGTGCGGCATTGATTCCCGGGTTTCCTTACTTCCTCATCTACAATGTCAGCTCGGATACAATCACGATCCACGCCGTATGGCACACTTCCCGGAATCCAGACACCCTCAAACGGCGGCTCGGTGCCTCGGGCGAATAACCTTCATCCTTCTGCGGCATCCTGCCGATAGGGCAATGGCCGGGGGTTCCCGGTGTTTTGATCTATCGAAGGCAACGGGGAAGACCATGCCGCACAAATTCGTCGTCGAGGGTGGCGCCAGACTTCAGGGCGCCGTACGCGTTTCCGGCAGCAAGAATGCGGCCTTGCCGATGATGGCCGCTGCCCTGCTGGCCAAGGGCGCAACCGTGCTGCGCAACGTGCCGGATTTGACCGACGTGCACCTGATGGCCGAAATCCTCGAGACTCTCGGCGCGGAAGTGACCCTGTTCGATGAGCCCGGTGTGGTCGTCATCAATGTAGTCGATGAGTCACCCATCCACGCGCCCTATGAACTGGTCTCCGAAATGCGCGCCAGCTTCTGCGTGCTCGGCCCGTTGCTGGCGCGGCGTGGCGAGGCCCACGTCAGCCAGCCCGGCGGCTGCACGCTCGGCGAGCGCCCGGTTGACCTGCACATCAAGGGCATCCAGGCCATCGGCGCCGACGTCGATTTCGTGCGCGGCGACGTGATCGCAAAGGGCCGCCCGACCGGCGGGCGCGTCTACCTCGGTGGCCCGATGGGGCCCAGCGTCACCGGCACGGCCAACGTGCTGTGCGCCGCGGTCATGAGCAGCGGCGTGACCATCATCGACCAGGCCGCCTGCGAGCCCGAAATCGCCAACCTCGTTCAGATGCTGAACGCCATGGGCGCCAAGGTGCACGGCGGCGGGACCTCGCGCCTGGTGATCACCGGCGTGGATGAGCTGCACCCGTGCGATATCAGCGTGATCCCCGACAGAATCGAAGCCGGCACATTGATGATCGCCAGCGCCATCACCTGCGGCGACGTGACCCTGGAGGGCTGTGACCCGGACGTGATGCTTGCCCTGTTCGACAAATTCACCGAAATGCGCGTGCCGTTCGAGCGCCTGGACGCCACCACGGTGCGCATCAACTGCCCGCAGCGCGCGAAGGCGGCCGACATCGCCACGCTGCCGTATCCCGGTTTCCCGACCGACCTGCAGAGCCCGCTGATGGCGCTGCTGTGCGTGAGTGACGGCTACTCGCTGGTGGAGGAAAAGATCTACCCCGAGCGCTTCATGCACGTGCCGGAGTATCGCCGCCTCGGCGCCGACATCCGCAAGCAGTTCAACACCTGCATCGTGACCGGCGTGGACAAAGTCTACGGCGCTCCCGTGGCCGCGACCGATCTGCGGGCCGGCGCGGGGCTGATCCTGATGGGCCTGGCAGCGGAAGGCGAAACGGAAGTCCTGCGCATTCAGCACGTGGATCGCGGCTACGACAGGCTCGAAGACAAACTCACGGCGCTCGGCGCCAACATCAAGCGCGTCGAGTTCTTCCCCCGCCGCCGCTCCTCCGACCGCAACAGCCAACGCAGCCGCGCCGCCTGATCAG
>JAGQRI010000140.1 GCA_020425515.1 Planctomycetota bacterium
TACCTCGAGGACAAGAACCTGATCCACCGTGACATCAAGCCGGGCAACATCTACGTCAGCCATGACGACGTCGCCAAGCTCGGCGATTTCGGGCTGTCGCGCCTGCAGGACGACCTGGGCCAGACGGCCGAGGGCTACCTGCTGGGCACGCCGCACTACATCAGCCCGGAGCAGGCCAACGGCGACAAGCAGATTGATTCGCGCAGCGATATGTACTCGCTGGGGGCGACGTTCTACCACCTGCTCAGCGGCGAGCCGCTTTTCCCGGGCGACAACCTGCAACAGGTCGTGCTGGCGCACCTGACGAAAGTGCGGCCCAAGCTGGAAGACGTCGCCGGCGACATCAGCCCGCCCATGTGCGCGCTGATCAACAAGCTGGTCGAGCGCGAACCCGCCGCCCGCTTCCAGACGACGGCCGAGCTGTTCGAGGCTCTGAACAACCTGCCGCCGCTGCGGAGTTTAAAGGGCTTGTCGATGTAGGGCGCGGTACAATCAGCCCATGGCGGGCGACAAGAACCACTACGAGCGGGCTTTCAGCGGTTTGCTGCTGCATGCGGGCGTGCAGGCGATGGCCGTGGATGAGTCGCGCCGCCCGGTGCTGAACGGCGTGCAGCTCAAGAACTTCGACTTCCTTATTAATGGCAGCGAGGCCGTCTGGGCGCTCGACCTGAAAGGGCGCCGCGACCGCCCCTGGATCACCCGCACCGACCTGTTCTCGATGATGGGCTGGAAGACCCTGCTGGGCAGCGCCGCCGAGCCGGGTTTCGTGTTCGCTTTCTTCCGCCCGGACGGCGGCGCCTCGAAGCGGCTGCTCGACCTTGATGCCACGCTGCACGAGACGCCGGCCGGCGCGTACCGCTTCTGCGTGCTGCCGATCGCCGACGCCCAGCGCATCGCCCGTCCGCGCAGCGAGAAGTGGGGCACCTTCGGCTTCGACTGGAACGCTTTCGCCCGCGCCGTCGTGCCCCTTGAGTCCGTGCTGCCGTTGCCCGCGCCGGTTTGAACAGCAAACGCGTTGAAACCGCGAAGGGCCACAAAGGACCACAAAGAAAGCACTGCAAAAACGGTCTCACGCAAAGGCGCCAAGGCGCCAAGAACTGCAACTACGGGCCGCGCACAGAGAGCACGGAGTACACAGAGAACTGCCTCTGTGGTCTCCGTGCTCTCTGTGCGCGAAAAGCTTTTGCTTTTCTTGGCGTCTTGGCGCCTTGGCGTGAGAAAACGCCGTTCTTCGTGGTTCCCCGCAGTTCCCCACACCTTGCGGGCGCGCTGCTTGCAGGCTTGAATCGGCGGCAGGAGATACGCCATGAGCCAGCCGCGGGCACTGGTCCTTCGGGCCGCCGGCACCAACTGTGAGCGCGAAACCGCCTGGACGCTTGAGCAGGCCGGCGCCGAGGCCGAAATCCTGCACGTCAACGAGCTGCTGGGCGACCCGGACCGGCTGCTGCTGTTCCACCTGCTGGCGATCCCCGGCGGCTTCAGCTATGGCGACGACCTCGGCTCGGGCGTCGTGTTTGCCAACCAGTTGCGCACGCGCCTCAAAACCCAGATCGAGAAGTTCATCGAGTCGGGCAAGCTGATGCTCGGCATCTGCAACGGCTTCCAGGTGCTGCTGCGCGCCGGGCTGCTGACCGGGCGCGACGTGTTCGATGACCCGCCGCGCGCGACGCTGGCGTGGAACATGTCCGGGCGCTATGAGGACCGCTGGGTCGACCTGCGCATCGTGAGCGAGAAAACCCCGTTCGTCAGCGGGCGCAAAGTAGTCAGCTATCCGGTTGCCCACGCCGAGGGGCGGTTCGTCGCGCCGGACGACGTGCTGGACGAGCTGGAGCAGGACCAGCAGGTCGTCTTCCAGTACGTAGACGCCGGCGGGCGCCCGACCCAGGACTACCCGGCCAACCCCAACGGCGCCTCGCGCGCCATCGCCGGCATCTGCAGCAAGACCGGCCAGGTGCTGGGGCTGATGCCTCACCCCGAGCGCAACATCCGCCCGTTCCACCACCCCGAGTGGACGAGAAAGCGCGACCTGCCCGCCGAAGCCTCGGCGAAGGCGGGGGACGGCTTCGAGCTGTTCCAGAACGCCGTGCGCCGCGCCGGCCAGCTCGTCAGTTGATCAGGAATCGTTTTCGCAGTACGCGCCCGCCCGCTAAAATGGTGGCGGAGGCGCCGGCATGCCACGGCTCGAAGCGCGCTATGAGCGAGTAACCAACGTCGTGCAGTACGCGGCGATTCTGCTGCCTTTCGGGGTGGGGATTCTGGCTGCGCTTTTCAGCATGAACTGGATTTTCGGGTTCTTGGTCGCGATCCCCTTCAGCCTCGCCGCCATGGTGGGGTGGGCCGTGTACGCGGCGGTCCGGGTATCCGCCGCCGAGGCCCGCGAGCTGGCCGAGCGCCTGTCCGACCCCGCCAACGACGCCGAGCTGAAAGCGCCGGACGGTTCGGACCTCGCCTCCGGGCTGTTCTTCGTGGTGATGGGCGGCGTGCTGGCGATCCTGCCCGCCGCCGTTGCCATGCGCTTTGAATCGATAGGTGTGCGTGAGCTGGCCTATACCACATTCGCATCCCTGCCCATGTTCGGCGGCTTCCTGACGGCCTGGTTCGTGCTGCATCGGTACACGATAACGCGCGCCGCCTGGAGGCACGCCCGGGAGGCCGCCGGTGACTGACCGTCCGACAGTTGCCGACTCGCTGCGGCAACTCGGCGCCGGGTTGTTCTTCCTGGCTGGGGCCGGCAGCTACGTCTTCATCGTCGTGCTGACGGCGCAGAAGCACGGGTTGCACGCCGACAACGCCAGAGTGCTCGGCGTCGTCTACGCGCCGCTGGTATTCGGCCAGCTCGTTTTTGCATTCCGGTATCTCCACCGCTTCCAGGTTGCGCTGGCGCGGTACTCGGCTTGGCGAATGCAGTCCGAGCAGCCCGGGGTCATGTACAGGCCGCTCGTCTCGTCGCGCTACGTGACGCCGGTCGTGTATGTGGTGAGGATGCTGGTGGCCTGCGCGTTTGTTGCCGGATTTTATGCCTGGAAGGTGCACGGGTATGCAATCTGGATTCAGCCGTGGGCATACGCGCTGGTGCCGATGCAGTTCTTCTGCGAAGTCTACCTGTCTGAGTTGCAGAGCGGGCGCACTGAACGGCGCTTCCGTATGCGCGCGGGCACAGGAAAACCCGAGCCCGTTCAACATGCCGACCTGGCGCGGGGGATATCGGGCGGCGTGCTGGGCTTCTCGTTTCAGCTGCCTGTACTGGCCCTGCTGGTCGAGACACCACCGGAAATGTTCGTTGTGCCGATGTTCCTGAGCATCTGGTGTACGGGTGTCGTGATTTCGTACTGGGCGTGGCTGAACCTGGCGGACTGGCTGCTGGCCAGAAAGCTGCAGAAAATTCCGCTTCCTGGTTGACATACAATTTCTGGTCGAAAATTGCCCGAAGCCCCGGGAGCGCCCAAAAATAGGGACGCATCACGCCCGAATGCGTGTTATAATTTTGCTCGGGCGGTACGGCTGAAAGGGGTTGCACCATGATGAACCCGTGGGATCAGGAAGGCACCTATCACGAACCCGCGAACCGGGGCGCGTCCTCGGGCGGCAGCGGGTTGCTGTGGCTTGTCGCCATCATCATTGCCGTGATCGGGCTGGCGGTGCTGGCCAAGCATGGCGCGAACAGCGTCGTGGCCATCCCCATTGGTATCAGCCTGTTCTTCATGGTGATGTTCATGGTCAGCCACCGGCGTGAAACGCGCCGCCTGGCCTGGAAGCGCGAGATGGCCATGCTGCAGCAGGTCCAGCAGCGCCTGCCCCAGAACGTTGCGATGAATGAAGTCGCGCGCCCGGCCACGGACCTTTCCCTGCGCAAGATTTTCGACCGCTTCGACCTGAAGGTGATCACCAAGGGGCGCGAAAAGTACTGGGACCCGAAGCGCATCGCCGGCTTCCTTGATTACGCCCGCGACTACGTGGACACCCAGCACGCCTCGGCCCTGATGAAGAGCGGCGAAAAGGGCGAACTCGAGCGGCACCTCGAGGCCGCGCTGGAACGCGCGATGTTGCAGTACGACATCGAGAACCCGGGCGCGAACAGAGACGAAGTGCCCTTCTAGCCATGACCCGAACACAAAAGCGCGCCGGCAACCGCCGGCGCGCTTCGCATTTGAGCCTGCTATTTCAGCGCGTTTTCTACTTCCTTCTCGAGTTTCTTGATCTCCGCCTTGATCGTCTCGAACTTCTTCTTTCCGGCATCTTCGAGCTTGTCGATCAGGTCGTTCATGGAGTGGTACTCGCCTTCCATGCCCTCGAATTCCTCCATCAGCTTCTTCTTGGCGTCGGCGTCCGCGCCTTCCGAGCGCTTCTTGAGGTCTTTCAGCTTGTCGCGCACGGAGACCGCGGCCTTCATCGCAGCCAGCTCGGCGCCTTCCAGCCCCTTCAGTTCCGGAGCCGAGCAGGCCGAGCCCTCGTTGCCGCTGCCGGACGTCGCGTTGTTGCCGCCGCCGCATGCCGCAAGCAGCAGCGCGCAAACCAGTACCGCCATCCACTTCTTCATCCCGTTCTCCCTGTTTGGTTGAACGTCGGATCATAGTCGGCGAGGGCGCTGCCGTCACGCGGCGCGAGTGGCGTTCACGGCCGCATCGACGCTGGCCGAAAAATGCAGCAACCCGGCGTCGGCGATGCCCGCCTTCTTCAGCACGCCGCGCGGCTGGGGTTGCAGCCCGACGATGTGCACCTGCGTGCCCGCGGCCTTCATCTTGCGCAGCAGGCTTTCCAGCGCGACCAGCCCGGTGACGTCCATGGCCGGCACGGTGTGCATGTCGAGGATCAGCACGCGCGTGCCGCCCGAGGCGCTGATCCCGCCGACGGCCTTTTCAGCAGCGCCGAAGAACAGCGGGCCGGCGATCTCGTACAGCATCACGCCCGCCGGCAAGTCCGTGCGCTGCGACGCGTCCGCACCCTCGATCAGCTTCGAGCCGGAGATCTCGGCCATGCGGCGCATGAACAGCAACGCGGCCATCACGATCCCCACCCCGACGGCGATCACCATGTCGAACAGCACGGTCAGGCTGAAGCAGGTCAGCAGCACCGCCACGTCGCTGCGCGGCGCGACCCTCAAGGTGTGCACGAAGTGCCGCGCGTCGCTCATGTTCCAGGCCACGATCAGCAGCAGCGCCGCCATGCTCGCCATCGGCAGGTAGCTCAGCATCGGCGCCAGCGCGAGCACCGCGGCCAGCACGAACAGCGAGTGCACCACGGCGGCGACCGGTGAACGCCCGCCGCTGCGGATGCTGGTGGCCGTGCGCGCGATCGCGCCGGTTGCCGCAAACCCGCCGAAGAACGGCGCGACCAGGTTGCCGATGCCCTGGCCCACCAGCTCGGCGTCCGGGTCGTGGCGGGTGCCGGCCATGCCGTCGGCGACCACGGCCGCGAGCAGTGACTCGATCGCGCCCAGCGCGGCAATGGCGAGCGCCGGGCCGGCGAGGTCCGAAAGCAGTTGCCAGCTCAGCCCGAGGGGTTGCCCGTCCGCGCCCGGCAGGCTCCACGGCAGCAGCGGAATGGGCGGCAGTTGCGGGATGCCGCGGTGCGACTCGCCGTTGAAATCGAAATGGAAGCGGCTGCCGATGGTCGCGATCCCGCCGTCGAGCCACGCGTTCAGGCCCACGGCCAGCAGCGTACCCGCGAGAATGGCGATCAGCGGGGCGGGAATTTTCTTGGTCAGCTTCGGCCAAAGGATCAGCAGCGCCAGCGTGACGCCGCCGACAAGCGCGTCCTGCCAGTGCAGCGAAGGCAGCGCGGACCAAAGGTCGGACACGCGCTCCCAGTAGTGCCCGCCGCCGCCGGTTGCTTCCAGCCCGAGGAAGTCCTTCACCTGCAGGGTCGCGATCACCACAGCGATGCCGGCCGTGAAGCCGGTGGTCACGGGGTACGGGACAAACTGGATCAGCCGTCCCAGCCGCGCGAGCCCGAGAAACACCAGCACCCCGCCCGCCATCAGCGAAGCCAGCGCCAGCCCGCCGATGCCGTACTTCGCCGAAACGGGCGCCAGCAACACCACGAAGGCCGCCGTCGGGCCGGAGACGTTCAGCCGCGAGCCGCCCGTGACGGCGATCAGGCAGCCGGCCACGATGGCGGTGTACAGCCCGTACTGCGGCGGCACGCCCGAGGCGATCGCCAGGGCCATGCTCAGGGGCAGCGCAACGACGCCGACGATCAGCCCGGCCATCAGGTCGGTGCGGAAATTCTTCCAGCGGTAGCCGTCGCGCAACGTGCCGCGCAGGCCGGAAGCGAACGGGATGGCGCGCAAACGGCTTACCGAATCGGGCAACCAGCGCCCGGAGACGTCTTTTTCAGGAGACATGATAGACGAGCCCGTGCCTTGGCGGCTGTGCGGAACGCCCGTCAGTCCGTGTGGGGCAGCCGTGCAGACTCACACGGCATGGCGGAAAATATACGCCGCCGACGCGCCCGGCGCAAATGGGCGCTACTTCTTGAGCAGGTACTTCTTGGCGAAGGCGGCGATGGCGTCGCCCAGGTCCTCGGCCGTCTTGTGCATGGCTTCCTCGCCGCGGTAGTCCGAGCCGATCTCGAGCTGGATCGCGTCCACGCCGTCCTTGTTCTGGCTGCCGTAGTGCCCGGTGATGTAGCCGCCGTTGAACATGTCCTCTTTCAGGTCGTCGCCGTCCAGCGCCGGCAGCACGCCGTAGCCCTGCTTCGCCATTTGCCCGAACAGGCTGTCTTCGCCGGTGACGGCTTCGCGCCCGAACTCGCCCAGCAGGTGCTTCACCGACTGCCCGTCGCGGGTGCCGCGCATGATCTTGTCCGGGTGCCTGGCCTGGCCGTGGATGTCGACCAGCAGCCCGCCGCCGTGGGCCTTGCGGACTTCGTCAACGTACTCGCGCAGGGCGCGGTGGTAGGCGTCGTACTGGGCGGCGGCGGATTTGTTCTCGTAGGCCTCGTCGCTGTCGCGGTTGGCGTCGGCGTCCTTGCGGCTGAACTGGGCGATCACCACGTAGACCTTGCCGTCCAGTTTCTCGGCCAGCCGCTGCGAGGTCAGCCAGGCGATCTCGGCCGTGCGCAGATCCTTGACCGTCACGCCTTCTTTGCGGTCTTTGCTGCCTTCCACGCGAACGGATCCGCCGTGGGGCGCCGACAGGATGATCGGCAATGTCCCGCGCTGGGCGCTGACCAGCTCAGCGGGCGCGACGGCTTCTTCCGGGCGGGCGGACTTCGCCGCGGTCGGAACGGCCAGCCAGGCGCCGGCGCAAAGCAGGGCGGCAAAAGCGGCAATGAAGAATCGGGTACGCATACGGGCCTCCGCCAAGAGCAAACAGGCGAAGCGCGCAACGGGCAAGTGGAATCAGTCGGTGTAGGTGGGCAGGTGGATCGCGCCGAGGTCGGCCACGCCGTTTTCATCCACCTTGAAGGCGAAGCGGGCGTCCGGGTTGGCGCCGTCCTTCGAGTTGCTCCAGAGGTACATCACGTAGCACTTGCCCGGTTCAAGGCCCGCGTTCTCGACGGCGATGTAGCCCTGGTCGTCGGTGAGCACCTTGCGGTGGCCGTCGTACCAGGTGCCGTTCTTTGCGTACCACAGGCGTTGCTCGTCGGTTTCGAAGCGCTCGTACAACTCGTCCCCCAGCAGTTTGCGCAGGGCGGCCTCGCCGCTGTCTTCCTGTGCGGCGGCCAGTGCGGCGCGGTATTCGGGGCCGTGGGCTTGCGGAGGTACGGGGTGGTCCTGCCAGTGCTTCTCGATCTCACGGACTTCGCGGGCGAGTTCGTCATCCGCGTAGTCCACGAGTACGCCCTGCACCCACGGCAGCCCTTCCGTCTTCGGGCCGACGGCGCGGGCGACCAGCACGTCGTCGAACGACGGCTGGATCTTGCCCGATTCCAGCGCGCCCCGCAGCGTGCCGCCGTCGAGCGGACAGTCCTGCCAGCGCCCGTTCAGGATCAGCGGCTCGTACGGGTAGCGGCCGGAAGCGGGAAGGTTCATGGCTTTCCGGCTGAAGCGTGCCGCCTGCGCCGCCCCGCGTAGGTGGGTTCTCACGAGTACGCGGGCGTCGGCAACCTGCTCATCGACCTTCCGGCCGCCGAGCAATGCTTCCATCTCGTAGCCGTTGGATTTGCGCAGCGACAGCGTCGTGTAGCGGCTAGCGCCGTGCGGTGCGGCGCGATCCTCGCTTTGCCTGCGATAGTCGAACGGATTTTTCTCAGGGGTGGCGGCTTTCTTTTTGGCCTCGGGTTCGTCGCCGACCGAGTCGGGGTTGATGGTCGCGATCTGCAGATCCACGGAAAACGCAAAGGCGCGCAGGGTCGGGGTAAGGCCGTCGGTGTTGATCAAGACGAGGCCTGTGTCAGCCCGCGCGTGGACTGTCTTTGTACCGCCGCCCGTGACGTCCAGCGGCTGCCATTCGCCACAGTAGAGCGGGCCGCTGACGAAGCGATACCACCAGGATTTGTCGCTGTCGAAGTCGTGGCTGAAAACATCGCCGACACGCCGGAATGACGCTACCGAACGCTTGCCGTCGTCGGAAATCTCGGCGCTCAGCCGCTTCGGGCCGTCCACTTCAAGGATCACCCGCGTCTTGCCGACGGGCAGCTCGCTTGTGTACGGGTCGAACTTGTCGCGGGCCGCACGCTTGTCGCGCGCCTCGATGATCTCTTGTCGCGCGGCAGGCTCATTGCCGGCGGGGAAGTCTTTCACCGGCTCGCCGTATTCTGCCACGCGTTCCGGGTAGTCGTCCGGTGTGGGCAGCACCACTTCGATGCGCTCGACGGTGACGAACGTGTTGGTGATCGTGTATTCGGCCTGCCCCCAGACCGCCGCGTCGAGCCTCAGGCTGACCGTGTTGGTCGCGCCGGCCTGCACCGTCACCCACCAGCAGCCGTCCCTGGTGGGATACAGCGGATTCGGTCCCTTGCGCTCGATCGGTATGCCGCTGTCGGGATGGCCGCCCCACATGGTCATTCCGCCGCCGCCTGCCTCGGGTACGTCAAGCGGTGTGCGCAGGCGGATCGTGGCAGCCGCGTCGTGGTCTTTCTCGGGCAGGGAATCGCTCGTGTACGTGTTGCGAGGAATCGCAGGCAGGTACGTGACCGGTGAGCCGTCCGGCCGGGTGAAGTGGAACACCACGTGCTTTTCCCAGTATGGCGTGACCAGCCGTTCCTGGTGAAACTCACCACGCTCGATGCTGAACTCGTGACGAAAGCTGCCGAAGGCTTTCGAAGATAGCTCCAGTTCATAGTTGCCCGGCTCAAGGCCTGTGTACTCGCGGTCGAGCGTCAGCCCCAGGCAACCGATGCGGTTGCTACCGTGGACCGGGAGGGCTTCGTCGCGGATCCAGTAGTTGCCGACGCGACGCCACAGCGCTGCTGAATATGTGTTCGCTGAGACCGCGTCGCCGTGGATATCCACCAGTTCAAACTCGGCCGCGGCGCCGCCGCGCCGGATGGCGACGCCGTAGTCGGGCGTGTCCAACAGCGGCTCGCTGGTGGCGGTTTCGGCGTCGGGCTCGTCGGTGTGGTTGAGGTCGGTCGAGTCCGGCAGGCGGACTTCTTCGATCGGCAGCTCGCCGGTCGATTCGCTCTCGGGCATCTCCAGCGGCGTGGAGTTGTCTTGCCCGATGGCTTCGTCATCGACCGCCACGGTGTTGGTTTGCGCCGCGCCATCGTCGCGCAGATAGAACCACGCCACCGCCAGCCCGACGGCCAGCAGCAGCGCGAGAACCAGCAGTGCGAGTCTCTCCCTCATGCCCCTATGAACGTGCGGGACGCCCGGAGGTTCAGCTTGCGGCGTTGATGATCCTGCCGACGATCTCGTCGATTTCCCTGGCGGCCTCGGCGATTGCGTCGTTCTGGAACATCTTCATCATCGAGCTGGGGCGCACGGTGTGCACGATGGTTTTGCCGCCCTCGCTGGTGATCGCGATGCGGCACGGCAGGCAGGGCGCGACGCGGGCGTCGAGCTCGAGGAACTTCTTGGCGTAGCCCGGCTGGCAGATCTCGACCACGGTCGCGGCTTCGGCGTACTCGACGCCCTTGCCGGCCATGATCTGTTGCAGGTTCAATGTGTTCAGCACGCCGAAGCCGTTTTCCTTGCTGGCCGCCTCGACTTTGGCGACCGCCTCCTCGACGCTCAGTTTGGATTCGCTACGGATGAAGTCTTCGCTCATGGCTGTCCCCTTTGCCCGCCCGCAGTGATAACGCCGGAATCACTTCAACCAGTCCGGCTCCTGGTCCTGCGCGCGGCAGACCGCACGCCACATGGTTTCCGCGGCCGCGATCGTGGTGTCGGCGGTGGCGCTGATGGTGCGCTCGTCCTTGCGCTCGATGCCGGGTGATTGCGCCGCCTTGTCGGCCATTTCGCGGCGATGCACCTCGACCTCGAACGTCACGGGCAGCTTCGGCTTGTGCGCCTTCAACTTGCCGTCCTTGAAGCGCTTGACGGCCTCGGCGGCGGCTTCGCTGATCAGCTTGCCCGTCTTGGCCGGCGGCAGGCACAAGGCCGCGCTGAAGCCGTATGTCTGCTTGGTGCGCGCGAACACGAAGCCCTCGGGGATGGTTGCCTGCGCCTCGGGCTCGAGTTCATGCGCGCCGGAGACCAGCCCCACCGGGATGTCCCAGTGCCCGACCACGGCCGCGTTGATGGCGGTTTCGCCGACCAGATCGCCGTTGATGCGGAAGTTGCTGATGGTGCTGCCGACCCAGGTATGGCTGAGCAGCCCGTTCTTGGTGCCGGCGCGCGAGTGGTAGCCGGTGAAGAACGCGAGGTCGAAACTTTCGTCGCAGCCCTGGCTCTGGCACAGCGGCTTGTTGTCCGGGTGCGCCGGGCCGACGACGAGCTGCGCGGCCTCATGCAGTTCTTCCAGGATAATGTTGCGCATGACCGCGTGGCCGTCGCAGACCACGAACTCGGCCTCGGGCGCGACACGCAGCGCGCCGGTGATGGCGGCGTTGATGTCGGCGGTCATCAGCTTGCGCCCGCGCTCGTAAAGGCTGCCGCCGGGCATCAACTGGTCGCGATGCACGATGCCGGTAACGCCTTCCATGTCCGCCGAGATGAATATCTTCATGGGTTCTCCTCGGGCGCATGATAGCCGGCCGCGGCTCAAATTCACACGCGGGTTACCAATGACCTACCCGAGGCGCGCCAGCTTGTCGGGGTTGCGGATGGCGCGGATGGCCTGGGCTTTTCCGTCGATGGACTCGATCACGAAGACGGATTCCAGCTTGCCGTTGCCTTTCAACAGCAGCCCGAGTTGCCCGTTGACGACCGCGAGCTCGACGGCGGCGTCGGCGGGGGCGCGCGACGCGATGCCTTGCAGGAACCTTGCCACGACGTCGCGGCCCTTCAGCACGCGCATGGCGGCTACGGCCTTGCCGCCGCCGTCGGAGGTGAACTCGACGTCTTCGCGCAGGATGCTTTCGATGCGGCTCAGGTCGCCGCTTGCCATCGCCTCGATGAACGTCTGCGCCATGCGCTGCTGAGCCTCGGGCGAGGTTTCAAAACGAGGTTTGCCCTCGCCGATGTGTTTGCCGGCGCGGCTGAACTGCTGGCGGCAGGCGGCTTCGGACTTGCCGACGATCTCCGCGATTTCGTCGTAGGCGTAACCGAACACCTGGCGCAGCAGGAACACCGCGCGCTCGACCGGCGTAAGCGTTTCGATCAGCGTGAGGAACGCGAGCGACAGCGACTCGGCCAGCTCGCCGCCGTCGGGCGGGTCCTGCGTGACCAGCGGCTCGGGCAGCCAGGGGCCGACGTAGGTTTCGCGGCGGCGCTTCAGCTCGCGCAGGCGGTCGATGCACAGGCGCGTGACGGTGCTCGCCAGCCAGGCGCGCGGGTTTTCGACGCCGGCGCGGTCCTGTTTCTGCCAGCGCAGCCAGGCTTCCTGCACCATGTCGTCGGCATCCGCGGCGCTGCCGAGCATGCGGTACGCGATCGCAAACAGGTAGCTGCGCTGGTCGTCGAAGTTCTGCATCAGGCGACTTCCCTCGGCGGCAGCATACACAAGGCGCCTTCGTAGTAGTTCTCGGATTGGGCGTCGAAGACGCGGTTGCCGCGGGCGCGGAAGTTTTCCCAGGCGATGGCGTTGGTGAGCTCGACCAGTTGCTGTTTGCCCAGCGCCGTCAGCAGGCGGTCGAACAACTCCTGCGGCACGTTGGTGGGGATCTCGGCCATGGCGTCGGCGAGCGCCAGCACGTCACGCTCGGTCTGCGTGAACGCGTCGCTTGCGCGCCAGTTGGCGATGGCGGCGACCTTCGAGTGGTCAAAACCCAGTTGGCTGCCCACGGCAGAGTTGATGTCCACTCAGAAGGGGCACCCGATGCGCTGGGCCGTGCGGATTTGCGCCAGCGTCACCAGCCCGGGCGGCACACCCAGCTTCTGCATGGCGCCTTCCATGCCGATGCGCCCTTTGAAGACCGGCTTGCTGTGCGCGGCGATGCGGACCGGCTCCGGCACGCGCCCGAGCATGCGCTTCATGAAACGGTAGACCATGCGCTGATAGAGGTTGCGCGCCTTGCTGCCTTCGATGCGGGCCATGTTCGTCTCCTTCATTAACAGGACGAACACGGCCCGCGTTTTGTGACAGGCAGGGGACTGTCCCTGCAAGGGACTGTCCCCGTTTTCGAAAATCCAGCACAGCTTCGACTACGGGGACAGTCCCCAACTGCGGGGACAGTCCCCTTGGTTAGGCGTAGGGCATCTCGGGGACTTTGTCGAGCAGGCGCTGGTATACGCTCAGCGCGCCGCGGTGGTGGCTGGTGTGTTCCTCAATGCCGCCGACGACGCTGCTGCGCGGGAAGCCGCCCATGACCGGGCCGGCGATCGGCTTGGCCCATTCCTCTTCGGGCAGCTCGGCGAGTTTGGCCAGCAGTTCGTTGTTGGATTTCTCGTGCCAGGCGCGGGCTTCGGTCAGGCTGGTGCAGCCCATGATCTTCTGGTTGTGCTTGGCGAAGTCCATGTCCATGCCGCTTTCGCTGAACGCGCCGTCCAGGAACCAGTCGATGGTGTGCGCCACGTGCGCCACTTGCTGCGCCGCGGTCATCATGCCCTCTTTGGGGGCGAAGGCGCTGTCGGCCTCTTCGAGCTTGCTGGTGGACTTGTCGAAGAACAGCTTGGTCAGCTTGATGGTGTTGGTGAGTCGTTCGCGATCCATGTCGGGTCTCCGTTCGGGTCTTGCCGGACGATAGCAGGACCCGCGACACGCCAGCATGAAAAAGGCCCGGGAGTGATCCCCCGGGCCTGTTCCGTTTTCTGCAAGCTACGCCCGTCGCCGTCGCGACAGGGCCAGCAATGCGAACAGCGCAAGCAGGCCCAGAAACGCCGGCACCCCCCGGTCCCCGACGGTACAGCCGCCGCCTCCGCCCCCGCCGCCGCCGAAACCCGAGCTGCCGCCTCCCGGCGGAGGCGTAGTGCCCATCAGTACGTTCAGGGTGACGCTTGCCGTGGCATAGGAGGGGGGCAGGGTGCCCGTAGCCTCCACCGTGAAGTTGTAGGTGCCCACGGTGGTCGGCGTGCCGGAAAGGATGCCGTTGGAAGAGTTGATGACCAGGCCCGGGGGCACGTTGCCGGACAGGCTCCAGGTCGTCTGCTGCGAAATGGTGCTTACCTGGAACTGGTGGTAGTAGCCGGTGCCGGTTGTGCCGTCGCTCAGCGCGGTGTTGCTGATGCTGGCCGACTGGTTGGGCGGTGTGGTGGTGCCATAGAAGATGACGCGCCAGGACTGCAGGTTGCCGGTATCGACGGCGGCTTCGTCGGACACCTTGAGCGTCCAGTTGCCTTGCGCCTGTTCGCCCCAGTTGCGTGTGCTCATGTAGTACCAGGTGGTGCCCGAGGGACTGTAGCCGCCCGATGCGAGCGCGAGATGGCTGATCGTGCCCGAGGGCGAAATCAGCGTAACGCGCAGGTCGCCCCACCAGGTGTGGTTCGTTGTGAACTCGACCACGGTGTGTTCGATGTACAGGGTGTTCGTGACGTTGACGGTCCGGTTGATGCCGATGGTGCTGTTGTCCGGGATCGGCACGTTGCCGTTGTCGGTCGGTGAATACACCGTCTGCCGTGCCGGGGCGTTGGTCCACTGCGCGGCGAGCTGCGCGGCGGCGGTGGCGTCCACCACGCCGAACCCCCAGCGGTCCGAGGCGATCAGCCCCGCCCCGTTGGTGTAGGTGCCGCCCGCGATCTTTGAGTGGTCGGCCGTGTACACCAGGATGTGCTGCACGTCGCGCCAGGTGAGGTTCGGGTTGGCATCGAGCATCAACGCCACGACGCCGCTGACCATGGGCGTGGCGGCCGAGGTGCCGTCGAAGTCGTTGGTGTAGTCCTGGTCGCTGAACAGCGAGCCGTCGTTGTAGCCGCTGGCGCCGGAGCGGTCGGTGGTGAACACGTCGGATTCGCCGCCCGGGGCCGTCACCAGGATGTTTGCCCCGCCCTCGGAGTACGTGCTGTTGTTGAAGTTCTTGTCGATCGACGCCGCGGCGATGGTTTCGGGCATGTTGGCGTAGGCATCCAGGTTGGAGTCGTCGAAGTACGGCGAGCCGTAGCCGTTGCCGCCGGCCCATACGTAGATCGCGCCCTTGCCGCCGCGCCCGTTGGCGACGCCGTTCAGGATCGCGTTCTTCGGCAGCGAGCCGATTTCCTCATAGTCGCCGTTGTCGGCCGGGCCCCAACTGTTGTTGTAGATGTCCACGTTGGCAAGCGACTGGCCCAGCGCCGAAGCCTCCGTCGAGTCCGACATGCCCGTGCCCAGCAGGCGCACGGCCGTCCAGTTCGCGTCGTAGGCGACCCCGGCAACCCCGAGGCTGTTCTGCCCGCGGGCGGCGGCCAGCCCGCACACCGCTGTCCCGTGGTCGTCGCCCGCGGCAGCCGGGTTGGGGTCGGAGTCGTTGTCGACGTAGTCGTAGGCATAGGCGGAGTTGTAGCCGGCGGCGAGGTCGGGGTGGGCGGTCTCAACGCCGTCGTCGACGATGGAAATCATCACGCCCGTCCCGGTGTATCCGCCCGTCCAGGCGCCGTTGACGTTGAGGTCGTCGCCCGCGGTGCCGCCGTTCTGGCCGGTGTTTTCGAGGTGCCACTGGTTGCCGTACCAGGTGTCGTTGGTCTTGCGGACGCGGCGATTGGCGCGCTGCAACAGGGCCTGCTCGATGTCGGCGTCCTGTTGCATGGCCGGGATGGAAGCCTCGGCGTCGGCGGCGCTGCCGAACGAGAACTGGTACCAGCCCGGCATGGCGGAAATCGCGAAAGCGACCGTCGCGCCGTAGCGGGCGGCGACGTCGCGCGCCACGGCCTCCGGCTTCAGCTTCACGGCCACGGCGGGCAGGATGGGCCGCTCGGGGCGTTTCTGTGCCTTCTTCTCGGCCTTGGTCGCGGCCGTATCTGATGTGACAGGCTGCAGCGCCTGCGGGTCGGCGCGCGACGGGCTGACGTCCGCCAGGCAGGGAATTGAGATAAACGCGGCAACGGCAAGTAACAGGCGAGCGGCCGGCGTTACCGGGAAAAACCTGCCACCGATTCGTGAATCAGACACGTCGCACCCCCAAGCTGTAAAAGAACCGGACAAATCACGGCCCAGAAAGATTGGTTGGTGTCAGAATCTGAGTCAAGAATATAAATATCGAATTCTCATTTATAACTCATGGTGCAGTTCGCTGTCGTGCGGCGGGTTACGCGCGGCGGGTCAATCCGTGCCGGTACGGGACTTCACGAAGTCCAGCGCCTGTTCGCGGGTCTGGATACGCCCTTCGAGCATTTCGTCCTCGACGGCGCCCAGCAACTCCTTGAACTTCGGGCCGGGTTGCAGCCCCAACTGCTTCAGGTCGTTGCCGTCGATGGGCAGCTTCGGTGACAGCTTCTCCGGCTCGCGCTGGAACTCGGCCAGTCGCTCGACGACGTACTGGTACGTATCCAGCGTGCCGGGGCCCGCGAGACAGTCGATGCGGTGCAGCTCGAGGTCCTCATCGAAATGCGCCTTGCGCACGAAGCGCTTCAGGGTGCTGGTCTTCATCTTCTTCACCTGGATGAACTTCAGGTGATCGTCAACCAGCGACTGCACGCGCTCGATGATCTCGGTCGGGTATTTCAGACGCCGCAGGATCTCGCCGGCCATTTCCGCGCCGAGCTTGTCGTGGCCATTAAAGCGAATCCGGTCGGTCGAGTCGTCGTAGGTCGGCGGCTTGGCGACGTCGTGCAGCAACACCCCCAGCGCGAGCGTAATCGTCACCGGGTACGGCATCAGGTCGAGCGCCAGCATGGTGTGGGTGAAGACGTCGCCCTCGGGGTGGAACTCGGGCGGCTGCTGCACGCCGAACATGGCGCTGATCTCGGGCAGGATGGCGTCCAGCAGACCGGTCTCGAACATCAGGCGGAAGCCGCGCGACTGCCCGCGCGCGGTCAGCAGCTTGGTCAGCTCGGCCTGGATGCGCTCGGCGCTGACGACCTTGATCTCGCCCGCCATCTCGCCGATCGCCTTGAAGGTTTCCGTCTCGATGTCGAAGTTCAGCCCGCTCGCAAAACGGATCGCCCGCAGCAGGCGCAGCTTGTCTTCTTCGAAGCGCCTGCGTGGCTCACCGACGGCGCGGATGACTTTGGCATCCAGGTCGGCCCGGCCGCCGACGTGGTCGATTACTTCGCCGGATTCCGGGTCGAGGAACAGGGCGTTGATGGTGAAGTCGCGGCGGGCGGCGTCCTCGGCGGCGTTGGTGAAGCGCACGCTGCTGGGGTGGCGCCCGTCGAGGTAGGGGCCGTCGTAGCGGAACGTTGCGACCTCGACGTCGTAGCCGTCGGTGTCGTCGTCCAGCACCTTGATCACGCCGAACTGCTTGCCGACGGCGACGGTGCGTTTGAACAGCGCTTCCACCTGGTCGGGATCGGCGCTGGTGGCGACGTCGTAGTCCTTCGGGTCGCGCTTGAGCAGCAGGTCGCGCACGCAGCCGCCCGCGAGCAGGGCCTCATGCCCGGCCTCGCGGAGTTTGCGGATCACGCGGCGCGCCAGTGCGGCGGCGGGGATGTTGGGCAGGTGCAGCATGCGTCTCCAGTCTAAGGTTGACGGATGGCAGTTGCAGGTTTCGGCAATAGCGAATTACCAATAACCAATATCCAATAACCAATTGCCCTCTGGGTGAACCTGCGCTGATCGCATTGGTCATTGGTTGTTTGCTGTTCGGAGGTCGTGCGCTCTCGCTTCGCCCGCGCCGTCGCATGCCGCAGCAACCCAGCCGGCGGCGGCGAAAAAAGAAACGCGCAGCGCCCTGTTGGACGCCGCGCGGGGATGGATGAGATTGCGACTGCCCTAGGTGTTCGGGCCTTCGTACTCGATGTCCCGGCTGGGGTCATCGTAGTCGTAGTTGAACACGAAACGGTCGAACGTGCGGTGCATCCGGTCGAGGTCTTCGTTCCAGGCACGCAGGTGGTTCAGGTTGTGTGTCCAGTCCACGAACGAGAAGCAGCCGCTGAGGCACGAGCCGATGAAAACCAGCAGCAGCACAGGAATCACTTTGCGCATGTTTATCCCCACCAAATCAGGGTGAGCCGAGGGGTCATACTTAACGGGGTCTAATCTGTCGGGGGACACTTGACGATATCCGAACCCGGGCCTATTTCAAGCCCGATTTCATCTTCCTTTCGTCACCGGGCTCGCCCCCGCTCAGCCGCCGCCCCACGATCAGCCCGGCCGCGATCAGCGTCGCCAGCCCACTTATCCCCATGCTGAGGCCGTGGCTGCGCCCGAATTCGGCCTTTTCGGCGGGGTCGGCGAGCTCGCCGTTGACCCAGTGGCTGTGCTCGCGCAGGTACTTCATGCGGGGCGCGAAATAGAACTGGGTCAGGCAGGCGCCGGCCAGCATCAGCACGGCCGCGGCACCCATCAGCTTCCAGGCCAGGCGGGTACGGGGCGTGACCAGCCCCGTCACGGCGGGCTTCTTGATCGCGTACAGGCAGCCGAGGGTCGCCAGCAGGGCGAGTATCAGCATCGGCCAGCCCAGCCGGTCGAACATCGTGCCCGCGAGCGTGTTGGCGATGTGTTTGGGGAAGCCCTGCTCGCGCGAGACGCCGAAGATGGTGGCCGCCGCGACGCTGGTGCCGACGGAAGTCCCCACCAGCACGGCAAGGCAGAGGTCGGTCAGGGCGTGGATGATACGGGCGGGCTTCATGCCGCGATTGTGCCTGTTTGGGGCGCCGGGGCAAGGCGGGGCTCTAAAGCGGGCCTGTTGTTGTAATCGCCGCCGGGGTCGGCGCGGGCGATACTGTTGGCGTGAAAGGAGCAGCCATGACCAACCTGTATACGCAAGCCGAGCGCCGGCAACGAGTTGTGGACGACGTCTACGACACTACCCAGAGCACCAGCTTCTGGTTGCTTGATCTGGTGGGTTGCTTGTTCGGCGCACTGTTGTGGTGGCGATAACCATGGACGAAAACGCACAAGCCGTGAATCAGAAAGGTCTTACCGAGTCTTCCAACCTGGAGGATGCGGTTTGCGAGGGCGTCGCGTCCGTAACGGCCGACGCGGCCATTGAGTACTTCTTTGGATGGTTGCTGGAGGCGTTGTAGACCCGATGGCTGGCAAAGGTCACAATTCCATCTGGCTGATCCTGAGCCTGACGCTACTCAGCGTCGGCGGGCTCTTGTTCGTGCTGCTGGTCTAGGGGGCTGATGCTCGACTACGACGACTACCCGGCGGACCTCGCCGATCGCATGGCCGAGGGCGGCAATTTCCGGATCATGATGGTGGCGATTGCCATGCTGATCATGGCGGCCGGCCTGCTGGTTCTGCTGCTGTATTAGCCGGCGAGTGGCACGGGCGCCCTCGCCCGTGTGAAGCGCGTTCGCGACCGACAGACATGGACGAGGGCGTCCATGCCACGTGCCAACCCTGAACCGTATCAGTCGTGGGCCTGGGCGGGTGCCTGCTCGCGCTGGGCGTTCTGGGCCTGGATGTTTTCGGCGTTGACCAGCGAATTGGTCAGCCCCTGGCGCACGGCGTCCTCGGTGCGATTGAGGAACCAGCCCGGCGCGATCCCCAGCAGGAAGATCAGCACGATCATCGGCGCGGCGAAAGCCATCTCGGTGGTGGTGACGTCCTTGAGCGTTTCGTTTTCCGGCTTGGTGACCTTGCCGAAGAAGACACGCTGGTAGCTCCAGAGCATATACACCGCGCCCAGCACGACGCCGGTCGCCGCGATCACGGCCATGGTGCTGTGGAAGCTCCACTGCCAGCCGTCGCCGAGCCCGCTCATGCTGCCGCCGAAGGTGCCGATCAGGATCAGGAACTCGCCCACGAAGCCGTTGGTGCCGGGCAGCCCGACGCTGGCCAGCGTCGCGATCATGAACAGGATCGCGAACTTGGGCATCGTCTTGGCCAGCCCGCCGTACTCGTCGAACAGGCGGGTGTGGCGGCGCTCGTAGACGATGCCGATCAGCAGGAACAGCAGCCCGGTGCTGAGCCCGTGGTTGATGCTCTGGATCAGCGCGCCCTGCGTGGCGATCACGTTGAAGCTGAAGATCCCCAGCACGATGAAGCCCATGTGGCCTACGGACGAGTAGGCGACCATGCGCTTCCAGTCGCCGTTCGCGATCAACTGCGCGATGGCCATCATCGAGCCGTAGACGATGCCGATCACCGCCAGGATGCAGATCGCCGGCCCCAGCGTGACCGCGGGCTCCGGGAACAGCGGGATCGCGAAACGCAGCATGCCGTAGGTGCCCAGCTTCAAAAGCACGCCGGCCAGCACCACCGAGCCGCCGGTCGGCGCTTCCGTGTGCGCGTCGGGCAGCCATGTATGGAACGGGAAGACGGGCGTCTTGACCGCGAAGCTCAACATGAACGCCAGGAAGCAGACGTACTGGGCCGTGCGGGTGAACTCACCGCTTGCCGCTTTTTCAGGCAGCACCTGTGAAAGTGTGCGGATGTCGAACGTGCCGGCCACGTGCGCCACGTACAGCACCGCCAGGAACATCAGCAGCGAGCCGACCAGCGTGTA
>JAGQRI010000141.1 GCA_020425515.1 Planctomycetota bacterium
AAGGGCTGCTCCAGTAGCCGCCGTAGGGGATGAAAACGTTCTCAAGCGCCATCGGTTTCTCCAGTCAGTGTCCGGCCCGGAGTATGTGCGGTGTTGCGGGTCGGGTCAATGCGGGGGCTGTGAACTGCCTCAGCTCACAGAGAAACACGGATCGCGGAGATCGTCTTCCGTGTAACTCCGTGAAATCCGTGGCTGGGCTTTGTAGTCGGCAACGGCTTGCGCGTGCGGCATCAGACGGTAAACCCGGGGCGTTCATTACGGGGAAACGCGATGGCTTATACGTTGAAGAACTGGACCCTCGACAAGGTTGGCGTGATCGGCTCCGGGCAGATCGGGCCGGACATTGCGCTGTTCTTTACCAAGGTGCTGGCGCCGCACGGCGTGCAGGTCGTCGTCGTGGACGTCAGTGACGACGCGCTGGCCGCCGGCAGGAAGAAGCTGGAGAAGAAGGTCGCCAAGGGCGTCGAGACCGGCGCGTTCAAGCCCGAGCAGGCCGAGGCCATGACCGGCAACGTCACCTGGAGCAGCGACTACAACGACCTGGCCGGCTGCAAACTGGTGATCGAGGCTGCGACCGAGAACAAGGACATCAAGCAGAAGATCGTCGCCCAGCTTGAATCCATCGTGCCCGAAGACTGCATCATCGCCAGTAACTCCAGCCATATGGAACCCGAAGTCATCTTCGAGAACGCCAAGCGCCCCGAACACACGCTGGTGATCCACTACTTCTTCCCGGCCGAGCGCAACATCATCGTCGAGATCGTGCCGAGCGCCAAGACTCACAAGCCGGTCACCGACTGGCTGATGGAATTCTACGAACAGATCGGTAAGGCGCCGATCAAGGTCGGTTCGCGCTACGGCTACGCCATCGACCCGGTGTTCGAGGGACTGTTCCTGGCGGCGGCGCTGCTGGCTGAGAAGGGGCTCGGCAGCGTCAAGCAGGTGGACGCGATTTCACGCAAGGCGCTCGGGCAGGGTATCGGCCCGTTCACCGCGATGAATCTGACAGGCGGCAACCCGCTGACGGCGGTGGGGCTCGACCACTACACGACCAAGATCAACAAATGGTTCCGCAGGCCGGACAGCCTGAAGCAGAAGGTCGAATCCGGCGAGCCGTGGGAAACGGCCGGTCGCGGCGAGAAGGTTGAGTACACGGAAGACCAGTTCAAGCAGATCGCCGACTTTATGACCGGCGCGTACTTCGGGCTGGTCGGCGAAATTGTGGACGCCGGCATCAGCAACGTCGGCGACATGAACATGGCCGTCAGCACGGCGCTGGTGATCAAGCCGCCGTTCGACTGGATGAACGAAATGGGAGTGGCGAACGCGCTGAAACTGGTCGAGGCCTACGCCGCCGACAACCCCGGCTTCCCCGTGCCGGAATGCATCAAGAAGCAGGCCGCGAGCGGCGAGCCGTTTGAAGTGCCGATGGTGTTCCGCGAGGACCGCGACGGCGTGGCCGTGCTGAAAATCCGCCGACCGGCCGTGCTGAACGCGCTGAACCTGGAAGTCTTCCGCCAGCTTCGCAATCACTGCGAAGCGGTCGAGGCTGACGGCAACATCAAGGGCGCGGTGATCACCGGTTTCGGCACGAAGGCGTTCGTCAGCGGCGCCGACATCGACATGCTGGCGGCGCTCAAGAATGCAAGCGAGGGCGAGGCCAACAGCCAGCAGTTCCACGCGACGCTCGACTACATCGAAGACATGAAGAAGCCGGTGGTGTGCGCCTACAACGGGCTCGCATTCGGCGGCGGGAACGAACTGGCGATGGCATGCCACGCCCGCATCGCCAGCAAGGGTCTGAAGCTGCTGGCCGGCCAGCCGGAAGTGAACCTGGGCATCATCCCGGGCGCAGGCGGAACCCAGCGCCTGCCGCGGTTGATCCCGTTCGATCGCGCGCTGGAAATGATGCGCACCGCCAAACCGATCAACGGCGCTACCGGGCTGGAACTCGGCCTGATCAGCGAGGAAGTCGATGGCGACCTGGCGGACCGAGCGGTCGAGCTGGTGAACGAGTACGCCAGCGGCAAGACTGAGCTGAAGCGAATCAATCGCGACCCGGTCGAAGGCGTGCCGGACAAGGCGCCTGAACTCGACCTCGGTCACCTCAGCACGAAGATCGACGAGATCCTGTGCAACACGATCATCGAAGGCTGCAAGAAGCCGCTGCGCGACGGGCTGAAACTCGAAAGCAAGGCCTTCGGCGAGTGCGTCGACACCGAGGACATGCATATCGGCATGGAGAACTTCATCAAGAACGGCGCCCGCTCAAAGGCCGAGTTCAAGAACAAGTAGTGCTCAGTGAGACGTCAAACGACGCCGCGACAAGTGGCGTCGTTTTTCTTTGATGAGGTGACAATTGGCTCGCCCTGCGGCTTTGCGACAATTGCACACAATCGGCTAGTATGATTTTCGTGCCTCCATGTGGGAGGCGCCACTCACCCATCTGCTGGATTTTGACGACAAATCTCGTTCGCCTGACGGCTCAGGCGCGGCATCGTCGTTGATCTGCTGGAGCGCGCTGCATGAAACAGTACGAGCCCCTGCGTGTGCCGGTCCCGGCCATTATCGTCCTCGGCGCCATGATCCTGGCCTGCGGTAGCGGCCCCGTCGTTACGAACAATGGCGGCGGTTCGCAGCCCGTAATTGCGCAGAGCGAACAGATCCGGCGTGGCGAACTCCCGATCGTGATGAGTGTTTCCGACTGGGCAGAATTCAGCCGTGCAAGCGACTGGCGAGCCAGCGACTACCAGTTGCTGATGGATGCTGAAGAGGAAGGGCCGGCTCTCGTACAAACAGTGGATCTCGGTTACGGAGCCGATCATCCCGGTCCGCGCAAGTATGAGGAAGGCCGGTTCACCTCATCCGGCGCGCACC
This sequence comes from Planctomycetota bacterium, assembly GCA_020425515.1. Lineage (GTDB taxonomy): Bacteria > Planctomycetota > UBA8742 > UBA2392 > UBA2392 > JACKID01. The sequence goes on from JAGQRI010000141.1 coordinate 2,878, forward strand.
TGCTTACGCGCGGAACGTTCAGCGAGGGTGGATCGGCATGCTCGGATCTCTGGGCGCTGGATGAGAGTGTGCAGGACGGCGCTGCGCCGGTGCTGAAGCGGATTACAACCTGGGCCGGCAGCTCTACCCCGTGGGTTGACCTGGTCGAATTCAGCCGGGACGGACGCTGGATGACACAGCTGAACTCAGGCCTGTCGGTCTGGGACAACGAACAACCTGTCATCGCAAACGAGGCGAAGAAACCAAACTACGTGCTCAAAGGCAGCGGCGGCAACGGTATCGAGGGCTGCCGGTTTTCGCCCGTGAACAACCAACTGCTCACCTGGGACTCGGCCGGGCAGGCGAAGATCTGGGTGCTCGGCGATTCCGAACCTTACGGCTACCTGCTGCAGGACACCAGCCTGCCCACGGCACCGGCGAGCTACGTCAATCAAACAGCGGTAGCGAGGGCGCACGACAAGATCCTCGGTGCGCACTGGTCGCTCGACGGGAAGTGGATCGTAACCGTCGGCTCGTGGGATGCGAACCGCTGGTGCAACACCAGCTACCGGGATGAAGCATACAGACAACAGACCAGCGGATTCGAAGTGAAGGTCTGGAAGATCGGCACAACGCCCACGCTGGTGCTGGCCAAGTTGCTCACTTCGCTCAATAGCATCACTGGCGCGGCTTCATACAACTGCGTTCTGCACCTCAGTCCCGACAATCACCTACTGGTGCTTCAGGAGAACAACAACCTGCACCGCATCGAGTTGGCCCGCGACGGCGCCAGTTATCTCGGCAAGCTCACAGATCAGGGAAGTCTTGTGAAGGCGAACCGGGTGGGGTTCATTGCCGATGGCCGCCTTGTCGTGCAACACCTCATTTCGGATGCCGGTTCAACCCAGTTTGTGCTCAGCGTTTTCGATCTCTCTTCGAGCGAGCCGGTAAAAGACTGCGAGTTTCCGCGTATCGAACACGATACCAGGCTCAATTGGACGCTCAGGTCCACCTCACTGCGCTTCCCATGGGTTGTGGCGCAAAAGCAGCAGGGCGGCGGGAATACTTCCTATCCAGTCCCGTATCGTTGCACCGTCTGGCAGCCGCCGCTCAGCCACGGCGCGACGCGAGTTCACGATACGACAATCCAGTGGGAGAAAGCGGCGCAGGAACCTTCCGGCTGGCCGGTCATGGAAGTCAAAACATCGGTCGAGGAGATCGGCCCCCGCGAACTCGATCTGGTCGTGACGGCCCGGAATACAGGCGATGCGCCGGTTTACGAATTGCGGGGCATGGTGGTCGGCGGGATTCCCGACGGGCGCGATTTTATCAATGCGCGCAAACAGGTAGTCAGGCGCGCGCTGTGGACCTACGACCTGCTGCGCTCATCGACGTGGATCAACAGCGGCTACCTTGAGGAAGTTCGTGAACAGCTCACGGACCTGGGCTTCAAGTTCGATGCCGAGGGCAAGGTTGACACGTCAAATGTCGGAAACCCGCCGCTGTACAGCCCAGATGGAAACGACCTGGTGTCCAAGATCTACCGCGACCCGGGCCAGTTCCGCTGGGTTGCGTTCGGCACGGTTGCGCCGGGCACGGCTGTGACTCGCCGCGTCAGGTTTACCGCCCCCGAAGACTTCATGCCCGGTGCGCTTAATGCAGCGCTGCGCTTTTCGGACCAGTTCGGGTTCGCGCCGGCCGACGTGAAAGTTTCGCAAGAGATCAAGCCGCTCCAACTTGAGGTGAGTCGCGAATGGAAAGAGATCAATGGGAACGGTGACGGCCTGCTGCAAGGCGGCGAAAATGGAGAACTGACCGTTACCGTGAAGAATGCCGGCGGCGAAGCGTTACATGATATCGAGGTCAGCCTCGATGCGGCGTTCTCAATCGGGAACCATCCCGAGTTGCGTATCCAGGAGGACACGAGGTCGATCAAGTCGCTTGCCCCCGGTGCGTCCGTGACTCTGAAGTTTGGTTTCGGTGCGCGGAACAGCTTCAATCACAGTGCGCTGAGCAACAAGACCATCGGCTACAACATCCGCGCGACGGTCAAGAAGCGTTTCGCCACCTTTCACGTATGGGACTACATCAGCGCAGGGGATTAGCGCGCGTCGCTACTCGAAATCGACCGGTTGTCGCAGCTCGCTCGCGACGGGTTTGCCGTTGAGGGTGGCTGGTTTGTACTCGGCCTTGCGGAAGGCGTTGCGGAGCTGCCGGTCCCAGGTTTTGTTGCCGGTACCCGGATCGAGGCAGATGTCCGTTACCTTCCCGTGTTCGTCAATCTGGATCACGGCCACGACGCGCCCGCGGAAGCCGCGCCGAACATCCGGCGGGGCGTCCCAGCCTACCACCTTGGGCGGATGCTGGATCTGCGGCAGGCCGGGTAGGTTGCCGAGCGGGTTCGGACGATCCGCGATTTCTTTCACCGGGGCCGCGTTCTCAATCGGCTTATCGACGGGCGTGGGCTCTTCAGTTTCCTTGTGCGCAAAATGACCTGTTACGTGCAGCGGCGGCTGCTCAATGACGTCGGCCGGCGGCGTCAGCGGCTGCGGCGGCACGGCGCGCGGTTTGGGTTTGGACTTCGGCAGGGCGTCCGAAGCATCCAGCTCAAGCGGATTGCGGCCGGGCTCTGTCTGCGGCGCCGGCGGTACTTCAGGGTAGTCCACGGGCTGGTGTTCGGCGGCCTCGGCCTGCCGTTGCGGCATCTGCAAGCTAGCCTGCGTTGCGTACTGCGCGACCTGGGGCTGCACGCCGATGCCTGAATACGCAAAAGAGCACGCCAGGGCGATCATCCCCGCGTGTGCTGTTGCCGCGATCAGCAGTCCGCGCTTCTTCATACTCATGTTATAGGTACGTCGGCGGGCGATGCCGTGACAAAAAATCGAGGATGGCCGGCGGGGGCATGGTTCCCGCCGGCCATCATCCTGTGCAGTGGGCTGCTAGAACTCCCAGCCCAGCACCATGTAGAGCTTCATTCCCGGCGAGTGTCCGCCGATGCCTATCAGCGGCACGATGTTGATGTGCATCTGTGGCAGCGGACGGATCTGGATGCTCGGGCCGGTAATGTGGCTGTCCGTGTACGTCCCGCGGTCTTCGGCGCTATCCTCGATTTCGGTCTGGTGCTCCCAGCCGACCGACAGGATTTCGTCGATGACCGTGAAGCTGACGGCCAGCACGAGACCGAAAGTGTTCTCGTGGTCCCCGCCCAGCGAGTGTTCGTACACCAGGTTGGCGCCCCAGTGAACGCGCGGCACGATTTCGTCGCCTAGCAGCACCTTGGCTTCGATCTTGTTCGCCTTGCCGTTCTTGAAGGCGTACTCAAGGTACAGCGTCGGGTTGGTGTAGATCACGCCCCAGTCGAGCGGCGCCCAGCGCAACTCGGTGACGATTTCCGCAGGCTCCAGCGCGCCGAAGTTGCCTGACTTCTCGAAAATCAGATACAGGTCGAACTGGAAGCGGTATGGCAGGCCGAATTCAGCCTCGAACTGCCATTCGTTGCCGACGGCCTCGCTGCCGTGATTGCTGCGGCGGGGCACCTCGTGGATCGACCAGAACTCAAACTCGAACTGGCCTTCCGGGCGCACGTAGATGCGGCAACGGTTGAAGCGCCGGCGAGCAGCCCAGCGCGGCATACCGTAGCTGCCGATGCGGTCTTCCTCACGCAGGTCCGAGTCATGCCCCTCAACCCGGATGGCCGGGGCATCCCAGGAATGCGTCCCGGTACGTTCTTCCTCACCCGCGCTGGTGTTGGACTCGCCCTCTTCTTCAGTCCCGTTGTTGTCCGCGTTTTCCTCGGACTTGTTCTTGGCGTCGGCGGCCGGATCCACCGGCGCCGCCTTGGCAATGCCGGCCGCGCTTAGTAGCACGAGCACGGCCAGCAGACTGGTCCATAGTTTCATTTCGCTCCCTTTCCGAAAAACAAACAAAAACCCATCCGGCCTGGTTTGTCCGGTTGGCTTAAGAATCGAATCAATGTGGGGGTGGGGGACGCCCCGGGGAGCGGGCAGGTACTCGCCGCGAGCGGCAAACACCCTCCCGATCCGTGGGTAGGTCCCGCGTCGATGACAGTCCTGACGCCAAATTTACGGGAATTTTGAAAAGCTGCTCAGGCTTGCGGGGCAGGAGCCCGGCTGGCTGAATTCGGCGGTGCCGATACTCGTGTCAGTGGTCATCCCTGTTTACAAGCGCCCGGAGCTGCTGCGGCGCGCCGTGCAGTCCGTGCTTGCCCAGACGCATCGGCCGCTTGAGCTTGTGGTTGTGGACGACGGCAGCCCGGACGACACTTTCGAGCAACTTCAGGCGATGACTGCGGACGTGGAATCCGCCGGCGTGACGCCCAGCTTTCATACCAAGTCGAACGGCGGCGTGGCGAGCGCGCGGAACTTCGGCATCGGCAAGGCGGCCGGCGAGTACATCACATTGCTCGATGCCGATGACGAGTACTTCCCATCGAAGATCGAGAAGCAGCTTGCTGCCGTGCAGGCGGACGACGCCGATGCCGCCGTCTGCCAGGTCGAACGTCGCGTCGGCGAGCGTGTTTCGCTTTACCCGGCGGAGGTATCCGGGCTGCTCAGGGGCCACGACCCCGCCGGCGTGATGAACCTGAAGGCCTGGGCGCACACCAACGCGCTGTTTCTGAGCCGTGGACTGATTGAGCGCGCCGGCGTGTACGATGAGACGCTGAAGATATTTGAGGATGACGAGTACCTGATCCGTCTGGCGCATCATGGCAAGTTCGCGGCGGTGTCCGAGGCACTGGCGACCTGGGAAGACCAGCCGGGTTCCCTCAGCCAGGTGCCCGACTTGAAGACCCTTCTGTGGCGCGATGAAAACCGCCGCAGACAGCTTCGGGCAACGCGTGACAAGTGCCTGGCACTGCCGGGCTGGGATGAGGACGCCTGGAAGACCAGCGTGGCGCGCTGGTACAAGCAGATCATCAACCACTACATCTGGTCCAACGATCTGAAAGCGGCCACGGAGTGGTTAAAGGAAGGCGTTGAGTTGGCAGGCTGGAAGCCACTGCTGAGACGCCAGCGCAAAAAGCTGCGCAAGGCCCGGCTGCTGGGCTTGATCGGCATGCGCGTGCGCAACCCCAAGAACGACCCCATCTACGATTATCCCTCCGTCTGAGCGAAGGGATGACCGTCTAGGATGCGTCGCCGGCTCCGCGCCCGGCGGCCTTTTCGTGCGAGGTGTCCTCGGCCGCCGGGCCTGTCTTGCCGGTGGCGGTCGCGGCAGCCGTACGCAACGCGCCGCTGCTGTGTCTTGGCGACAAGGCCGGGGCTTTATCAATGGCGAGTTCCGGTTCCTTTTCGACATCGTCGAGCGCCTGGTACTGCAGTTCATACAGCTTGTGATACAGCCCTTTGTGCGCGAGCAGTTCCTGGTGCGTGCCGCTTTCGGCCAGCTTGCCTTTGTGCATCACCAGGATGCGGTCGGCCTTCTGGATGGTGCTCAGGCGGTGGGCGATCACGATGCTGGTTCGGCCCTTGGTCAGTTTGACCAGCGCTTCCTGGATCAGTTCCTCGGTGTGCGTGTCGATGCTGCTGGTCGCCTCGTCGAGAATCAGGATTGCCGGGTCGAACACAAGCGCGCGTGCGAACGACAACAACTGGCGCTCGCCGGCGCTGAAAGTCTTGCCGCCTTCTTCGACCTTTGCGTCGTAGCCGCCGTCCAGCTTCTCGATGAAGTCGTGGGCGCCGACGTACTTGCAGGCCTCGATTACTTTCTCGCGCGGTATATCCTCATCGCCGAGGCGCACGTTGTCGAACACAGTGCCCGCGAACAGGAAGACATCCTGGTGCACGGTGGCCACGTTGCGGCGCAGCCCCTCAAGCGTCCAGTCGCGCACGTCGTGGCCGTCCACTTTCACGCTGCCGCCCTGTATGTCGTAGAAGCGGCAGACCAGATTGATGATCGTGGTCTTGCCCGCGCCGGTGTGGCCGACGATGGCGACGGTCTGGCCCGGCTGGATTGTGAAGTCCACCCCGCGCAGCACTGGCTCGCCCGGTTTGTACTCGAACAGCACGTCCTCGAACTTCACCTCGCCCTTCACCCGCCCGAAGTCCTGCGCGCCGGGCTTGTTCACGATCGTGCGCGGCTCGTCCGTGATGGTGAAGATGCGCTCCGCGGCGGTCATCGCGCCCTGCACCACCTCGAACTTTTCCGTCAAGTCGCGGATCGGCGTGAAGAACAGCTCGGCGTAACCGATGAACATGAACAGCAAACCGAGCGTGAACGCCTGGTCGCCGCTGACATTAAACTCGCCCAGCACGGCCGCGCCGCCGAACCAGATCACCAGCGCGATGCCGGTAGCAGACAGGGTTGTGCTGACCGGGCGGAAGATCGCCCACGCCGTGCGCTGGTCGATGAAGTGTGTTTTGTACTCCTGGCCGATTTCGTCGTAAGCCGCGTCGTTTCTTTCTTCCTTATGAAAGAGTTGCACGACGCGCACGCCGCCAAGCACTTCGGCGGTGAACGCATTGATTCTGGAAAGCGCCGCGCGCCACTTCCGGTATGCGGCGCGGGCGTATTTCCGGAAGATCAGTGTCGCCACCAGCATGACCGGCACGACGGACATGGCGATCAGCCCGAGTTTCAGGTTGATCGCCAGCAGCACGACCACGATTCCGCCGAGCATCACGATGTCTTTCAGGATCATCACCAGCGCGGTGCTGAACATTTCTTCCATGGCGCCGACGTCGTTGGTGGTACGTGTGACGAGGCGCCCGACCGGATGGCGGTGAAAGTAGCTGAGGCTGAGGCGGTGGATGTGCGTGAACAACTCCATGCGGATGTCGTGGATCACGCGCTGTCCCAACCCCGCCAGCAGGTAGCCGTTGCCCCATTCCGTGAAGAACGCGCCCACGCGCATCAGGAAGAACAGGCTTGCCATCACGATCAGCTTGTCCATCGCGCTGAAGTCGGCGAACTTCGGCAGGAAAAACTCCACGCCGCCGCCGATCATCCGCGCGAGTACGCTGTTGCCGTGGGTGAACACGATGTCCACGGTCGCGCCGGCCAGCGCCGGCGGCAGGATCGCGAACCCGGACATGATGAAGACCAGCACGGTGCCGATGAACACGCGCCCCAAATAGGGTTTCGTGTACCGGGCCATGCGGCGGAACAGGACCGGATCCCAGACGTTCGTCTTGATCTTGTCCTCTAGCAGGTCTTCTTCAAACGTGTCTGACATTGGACTCTGTGCTTCGTGTTGCGGGGATGAGGCAAACGTGTCGCAGTTGCAGCCCTACCCCTGTTCGCTCAACTCTTCTTCCAGTTGCTGCTTGCCGTGCAACTCGGCGTAGTATCCTTCGTTCTTCAGTAGCTCTTCGTGCGTGCCGCGCTCGCTGATGCGGCCGTTTTCCAGCACGATGATCTCGTCCGCGTGCTCCACGGTGCTGACGCGGTGGCTGACGATGATCGTGGTGCACTGCTTCATCACTTCCTTCAGGCCGCGCAGGATTGCTTCTTCGGTCTGGGTGTCGACGGCGCTGAGGCAGTCGTCCAGCAGCAGAATTGCCGGCTTGCGGGCAATGGCGCGGGCGATGGCGACGCGCTGTTTTTGCCCGCCGCTCAGGTTCACGCCCTTTTCGCCCAGCAGCGTGTCGTACTGCTTCGGGAAGTCCAGCACGTCCTGTTCGACCTGCGCGATGCGGGCGCACTGCTTCAGCCATTCGACGTCGGAGTCGTGCGAGCCTTCTTCGCCCTTCACCTCGTGTTCGTTGCCGAGTGTGCCCAGCGCGATGTTCTGCAGGATCGATTCACTAAAGAGGAAGGTCTCCTGAGGCACCGCGCCGATCTGCGTTCGCAGCACGTCCAGCTTGATCGAGCGCACGTCGTGCCCGTCCAGGAACACCGTTCCGGCGGGCGGGTCGTACAGGCGCGGAATCAGCCCCAGCAGAGTCGACTTGCCCGAGCCGACGGGGCCGACAATCGCGAGCGTCTGACCCGGCTCGACCTTCAGGTCGATGTCGCGCAGGGCGTAGTCCGGCTCGGTCAGTTCTTCCTTGTCTTTGTCGCCGACCACGGCCGAGACGCTCGGCGCCGGGAAGAACTTGAAAGTCAAACCGCGGACTTCGATGCCGCCCTTGAGCTGCTCGATCGGCGCCGGCTGTTCCGGGTCAATGATTTCCGGTTCGACGCTGAGGATGCGCTGGATGCGGTTCATGCTGACGCGCCCGCGCTGGTACAGCATCACCACCCAGCCCAGCCCGATCATCGGCCCGGACAGGCGGATCAACCACTGGAAGAACGCGACGAAACCTCCGACGGTGATCTCGCCATGGATCACCAGATAGCCGCCGTAGATCACCACCACGAGGTCGGCCAGACCAAGCATCAGAACCAATAGCGGGTTTTCGAGCGCGACCACCTTCGCCAGATGCATGCCGCGGCGGAAGTATTCGCGGCTCAGTTTGCTGAAGGCGCGGACTTCGCTGTCTTCCTGCACGAACGACTTGATCACCTTGGCGCCCGCGTAGGATTCGCGCGAACGCTCGGCCACCACGGCCCACTGTTCCTGCAGGTTCTCGTAACGGTCCTCGATGGCGTGGGCGAGCTTGGCGACGATCACGGGGATCAACGGCAGCGTCACCGCGCTCGCCAGCATCAGCTTCCAGCTGATCGAGACCATGTAGACCGGCACCATGATGAAGTAGAGGCTGGTGTCGATGATCAGCAGCAGCCCGAAGCCGTAAAAAAACCTGACGGCATCCATATCGCTTGTCGCCAGGCTCATCATCTCGCCGGTCTTGGCGCGGTCGTGAAACCGCGAAGCCAGGCGCTGTACGTGCGCGAAGAACCGACAGCGCAGGTCGTGCGTCAGGTTGATGCTGGCCTTGGCGTAGTCCAGCGACATGAAGTAGCGGAACAGCCCGGTCAGCGCGACGATCAGCACGTAGCCGACCGCGTACACCCAGATGCCGTTCATGTACCCGCCGTCACCCATCGCGCCGCCGAACAAATCCATCAACGGATTGCGCAGGGCTTCGAGCTCTTCGGGCGACTTGCCTGTGCCCGCGGCGTATTCGAGGTGGTTGATGGCCCACTGCACCAGCTTCGGCGTGAACGTGTCCAGCACGTCGACGAATATCAGAGCGGCCGTGCCGGCGAGATAGAATCGCCAGTACGGTCGCGCGTAGGAAAGCATCTGGAAGAACTTGCGTAACAAAACTGCCCCCGCGGATTGAACGAATGATTCTCCGCCTGGCTCTGGACGTGTCAAGAGCAGACGGAAAATTGGGGGCTTCCCCAGTGGCTTCACGTAAGGCTATAGTTGATGCCCGGTGAAAAGGCATGGGCGATTTCCACAATCATGGAACCCATGCCCGGACCCCGGGGCCTTAACGAGTACGGATCGCTCACGGTTTCAAGGAATCGAACAATGAGATTGCTGAAAGCTGGACTACTGCTCCTGTGCCTCGGTGGCCTGTGCGCCACAACCCTCCACGCCTTCGAGCCCGGCGACTTCGCGCCGCGCGGCAGCCTGCTGTATGCCCGTGCCAACGACCTGTCGGGGGGGCTTGGGCGACTCGGCGGGGACGCCTGGAAGGACCAGGCCGAGCGCATGCTGCTCGCGCGCAGCCGGCATGATGTGGAAGACTCCGAGCCGATCATCAACGAAATCCGTCGCTTTGTGGACTTTCTGGGCACGACCGAGTTCGTGATCAGCGACGTGATGGTCCGCGAGCCCTACGTGCAGATGGCCCTGGTGGCCCAGTTGAAGGAGGGCGCGCCCACGGAGTTCAGCGAGGAATTCATCAAGTTCATGAAGGAAGAGAACAGCAAGGCCGAGGTCACCAAGACCAGCCTGAAGTTCGAAAACGGTTCGCTGTGGCTGAAAGGCGGCGTCATCGTTCTCAGCTCCGGCGGGATGATGGACGCCCACGTACAGGACGTCATTGAGGGATACACTGACGAAAGCCTCAGCAAGGTCGAGCGTTTCACCAAGTGGAGCGCCAAGGCCAAGGGCGACATCGTGCTGTTCGCCGACATGAAAGCCTGGCGCACGGCCGTGGACCGCCTCGGCGAAGACTTTGACCGTGAGCTGAAGTACGCCCTTGAGACCGTCGAGTGGCAGAAGTGGGACCTGATTACCGGCAGCGTCACCCTGCCCGGCAAGACCACCAGCCTCTCCGTCGATCTTTCGCTCAGCGTGAACCAGCCGTTCGAGCATGTGAACGCGTTCCTGAAGCCCGCCGGCGGCAGCAAGCTTGTTGACCTTCTGCCGGCTGAGACCGTGGGCTTCCTGACCATGCAGCTCGGGCGCAACCACCAGCGCACCTACGACGACCTGTTGCACTTCTTCCACGATGCCGAGCAGAACGAGCGCCCGACCCGCCTGAAACGCCGCCTCGAGTGGGCGGAAGACGATGTGCGTTGGGCCGAAGAACGGTTGAAGGAACTGAAGGACGAAGGCAAGGACGGCAACGACAAGGACGCCACACCCAACCCGGACCCGCAGAGCACAGAGCCCAGCCCGCCGATCGCGGAACCCGGTGATGGTGAGGAGTACGACCCGATCAAGGAAGCTGAAGAAGAAGTGGCCCGCGCGAAACAGCGCGTGGCAGAACTGCAGGAGCAGATTGCCAAGTTCAAGTACCGCGCGTTCCAGCCGAACCCCGAGGAACGCCAGGGCGAGGAAACGGAAGCCGAAGGCTTCAGCGACGGCTTCCAGGAAGCCATCGAGCGTTTTGGCTTCACCCGTGAAGAGGTACTCGGCGCCATCGGCCAGGAGGTCATGCTGGGCATTCTCGACCTGCCGGACCCGGGCTTTGACGGCAACGATCCCGGCGACGCCTACGGCGAACTCTGGTTTGCCCTCGTCCAGACCCAGGACACATTCCCGGAACTGAAAGAGCGCTTCCTTGATCGAATGCTGGCGCGGAAGCTGCCGGCCGACATGTCGGAAGAAGAAAAGGAGCACGCCAAGCGCCAGGCCGACAAGACCATGTTCAAGAAGGTTGAGGGCGGCGAAATCCTGCGCGGCAAGGGCCTGAACGCCGACTTCTGTGTCTTCGCCGGCGAAGGCTTCGTGGGGATTGCCCCCAATGAAGAAGTTGCCCTGCGCATCATGAAGGCCGGGCTGGGCCAGAAGCGCATGGATACCAGCAACGTGCCGGGCGGGCTGGTTGGCGGAAGCAAGTTTGCCTACCTGAACCTGCGTGACTTCCTTGGGAAGATTGCCTCGGGAAATGTGAACCGCCACCGCCGGCGCTCGGAGTTCCCGTCGCCGTACTTTGAGCTCGAGAAGTATCTGCCGGCCGGCTTCCACATCACGCTGTCGACGGACGAAAGCAGTCAGGGTGTGCTGTTCAGCCTGCGCACGGCCGGTGAGCAGGACGTGTCCGGGGCACTGGAAATGTTCGCCGACCAGATCGCCGAGCAGAAGGCTTCGCGCCACGACGAAACCGAACTGTGGGCCCTGCGGGATGCCATCGACAACTGGTACACCGACAACCGCGACGCGCTGGCCAAGATGGAAGCCGCCGAGCGCACCAAGACGCTCAAGGCCGTCACGCCCGAGGCGCTGATCGCTTCCGGGGCGTACACCGCCCCCGACGGGTTGCGCAGCGCCTTTGACCCTGCCATGGCCGAGCGCTTCCAGAAGATGCTGGAAGATCACGTCGGTTTGTTGGGCGCGGGCGAGGATTCGGAAGACAAGCCGAGCGACCTGTCGGAGTCCAGCTTCGAGTGGTTCGGCCTGCCGCCCAATATCGGCGGCGACGTGCAGGACCCGTACTCACGCGGCGATTCGCCCATCGGCGGGACCGTGATCTGCGCGATGAAGGGCGATTGGGCGCACGGCGGGCGCTACGTGATGACCTGGGACGTGGGTCCGCAGATCGTCTGGTTCAGCGCCGACGACTACAACGCGCTGCTTGAAGCAAACCGCAACGGCAAGGAGTACCGGCCTGTCAGCCCGGCTGAGGTAAACCCGCCGAAATGGAGGGTGCGGACCCTGATGCGCCGCCAGCAGTACCAGATGCAGAACTTGCAGAACCAGGTCGAAAGGGCGCGCAGCATGGCGGAGGTCGAAGGGCGCAAGTTCGAATTGAACTTCAAGGGCTCGGATCATGAGGACGCCCTGAAGGACCTTCGCGAACTGCTGGGACTCAGCGAAGACGACTGGTTCTACTTCGACGGAGCGAAGAACCTGACCGTCAAGACCGACACGGAAGGCAAGATGACCGCCCGGTTTGAGAACTGGGGCCAGTGGATCGAGATCGACAACGACGGCAACATCACCAGCAGCTACGACGAGTAGCCGTTACGCAAGCAAGCAAACGACCCGGCAAGTCGCCGGGTCGTTTTGCTTTCCCATGGCTGCCGCGGCTATTCAAGCACGACGCGGCGCTTGCCGGTACGAATGTGGCCGATGACGTGGGTCTTCAGCTTCGGCATGCCCTTGACCTTGTGCTTCTCGAGCTTGTCCGCCACGGCATCCACGTGGTAGGGGCTGCAGATCGCGACCATGCCGATGCCCATGTTGAAGACGCGGTACATCTCGTCGCGTTCGACGTTGCCGCCCTTCTGCAGGATGTTGAAGATCGGCGGTACTTCCCAGGTTGATGTGTCGATCACCGCTTCGCAGGTCTCGGGCAGGATGCGCGGGATGTTCTCGAAGAAGCCGCCGCCGGTGATGTTTGCCAGGCCCTCGACGATGCGCTTGCGCTTGTAGGTGTTCAGCACCGCGGCTACAGGCTGGGCATAGATGCGTGTGGGGGTCAGCAGCTCCAGACCCAGTGGCTGATCTAGCTCGTCGAACTCGCGGTCCAGTTTCCAGCGTTTGCGCTTGATGATCTTGCGTACCAGGCTGAAGCCGTTGCTGTGCAGCCCGGAGCTCTCGATCCCCAGCACCACATCGCCGGGGCTGATGCCGTCGCCGCGGATGATCTTGTTCTTGTCGACGACGCCGACCGCGAATCCCGCGATGTCGTACTCGCCCTCCGGGTAGAAGTCGGGCATCTCGGCCGTTTCGCCGCCCAGCAGCGTGCAGCCGGACTGCTTGCAGCCTTCGGCCACGCCGGAAACGAGCGGCAGCATGACATCGAGGTCCTTCTTGCCGGTGGCGATGTAGTCAAGGAAGAACAGCGGCTCCGCGCCCATGCACAGCATGTCGTTGATGCTCATGGCGACGCAGTCGATGCCCACGGTGTCGTGTTTGCCGAGCTCAAACGCCAGCTTCAGTTTCGTGCCGACGCCGTCGGTGCACGCCACCAGCACGGGGCGGCGGTAGTTGCGCTTGAACAGGGCCGTGTCGTGATCGAGGCTGAACAGTCCGCCGAAGCCGTTCTCAACTTCCATGACGCGCGGGCTGTAGGTGCCGCGGATGCGCTTGAAGATCTCACCGACCAGTTTTTCGTGCGTCGCGAAGTGCACGCCCGCATCGGCGTAGGTCAGTCCTTTTGCCTTCGAGCGCTTGCTGTGACCGGTCTTTCGGGCCATGGCGTCCCCGTGGAAAGGCGGGATTGTAGCTACCTTTGCGGCCTGTGCGAGTTGTGGAAAGTGCCTCTACCGTACGGTAGGGGTGGGGTGTAGGCTGGCCGCATGAGCACACGGCTGATGCAGCGCTTCGGGCACTGGCTGGGTTTCTGGCGCGGTGCAGCCGAGTTCGAAAACGGGCTGAAGGGGGCCATGCAGCTGCTCATCACACCGCATTTCGACGGCCAGGCCATCGAGATTGCAGCCACCTCGTTTGAGCTGGATTCCGGGCTGACCCGTAACATAGGCGCCGGTCTGCTGGCGGAGGCTGCGGGCGGGCGGATCAAAGAACACCTGTGGGGGGATCGCGTCGGGTTTGTCACCCTGGTCGAGACTCCGGACGACCCGGATGTGCTGTCGCTGCAAGGCGAGGCGGCCGGGGGTATGGTCATGTCATTGAGCTTCCAGTTGGAGGACGATGAGCTGGTCTTCACCAGCCACGTCGGCAAGCCCGGTCTCGGTGAGGATGCCCCCAT
>JAGQRI010000018.1 GCA_020425515.1 Planctomycetota bacterium
CCATCATGGATGCGCTCACCCGCTTTCATCGCATGCGCGGTGACAACTCCCTGTGGCAGTCCGGCACCGACCACGCCGGCATCGCCACGCAGGCCGTGGTGGAAAAGCGCCTGTTCACGGAGCAGAAGACCACCCGCCAGGAACTGGGGCGCGAGAAGTTCCTCGAAGAAGTGTGGAAGTGGAAGGACGAGTACGGCAACCGCATCCTGAACCAGTTGAAGGAACTCGGCGCAAGCTGTGACTGGTCGCGTACTCGCTTCACGATGGACGAAGGGCTTACGCGCGCCGTGCGCGAGTCGTTCGTGAAGTTGTGGGCCAAGGGGCTCGTGTACCGCGGCTACCGCATGATCAACTGGGACTGCAAGCTGCAGACCGCGATCAGCGACGACGAAATCGAAACCAGCGAAACCAAGGGCCACCTCTGGTACATCCGCTATCCCATTAAAGACCAGCCGGAAAAGTTCGTGGTGGTGGCAACCACGCGCCCGGAAACCCTTTTCGGCGACACCGCCGTGGCCGTGAACCCGGACGACGAGCGCTTCAGCAACCTCGTGGGCAAGCACCTGCTGCTGCCGATCCTGGGGCGCGAAATCCCCGTGATCGCCGACGACACCGTGAACCCCGAATTCGGCACCGGCGCCGTGAAGGTGACCCCCGGCCACGACTTCAACGACTACGACCGCGGTCAGCGCCACGACCTGCCGATGATCAACGTGCTCAACAAGGACGGCACGCTGAACGACCAGGCCGGCAAGTACCAGGGCATCGAGCGCCTGAAGGCGCGCAAGCAACTGGTGGAGGAACTCGACGAGATCGGGCTGCTGGAACGCGTGGAGGATTACACCACCAACGTGCCGCACAGCGATCGCAGCAAGACGCCCGTGGAGCCGCTGTTGAGCGAGCAGTGGTTCGTGAAGATGAAGGAACTCGCCCAGCCGGCCATCGCCGCCGTGAAGCCCGATGAAGAGGGCAAGCGTGAAATCACCTTCGTGCCAGAGCGCTGGGAGAAGGTGTACCTGAGCTGGCTCGAAAACGTGCGCGACTGGTGCATCTCGCGCCAGTTGTGGTGGGGGCATCGCATCCCCGTGTGGTACGACGAAGACGGCGCCGCCGTGGCGCTCAAGGAAGACCCCGCCGAGGGAGCGACACACCCGGACACCGGCAAGCCGCTGGTGCGCCAGGACGACGACGTGCTCGACACCTGGGCGAGCTCGTGGCTGTGGCCGTTCTCGACATTGGGCTGGCCGGAGAAGTCGGCCGACCTCGGCTACTTCTATCCGACGAACTTCCTGAGCACCGCCCGCGACATCATCTACCTGTGGGTGGCGCGCATGGTGATGTCGAGCTACGAGTTCATGGGCGAGAAGCCGTTCAGCACCGTGTACATCCACGCGACGGTGCTGGACAAGCAAGGCCGGCGCATGAGCAAGTCGCTCAACAACGGCATCGACCCGATCGACATGTTCAAGCAGTGGGGCGTGGATGCCGTGCGCCTGACGCTGCCGCTGCTGACCAGCGAAGGCCAGGACATCAAGCTGTCAGAGTCGAAGTTCGAGATGGGGCGCAACTTCTGCAACAAGTTGTGGAACGCCTCGCGCTTCGTGATGAGCAACCTGGACGACTTCGAGGAAGCCATCGGCAAGCTCAGCGAAACTGAACGCGCCGGGCTGAACGAGGGCCAGGTGATCGAGCTGGAGGATTGCTTCATTGAGGGGCGCTTCACCAACGCGATCGTGGACGTGACCGACGCCCTCGAGCGCTACCGCTTCAATGAGGCCGCGCAGGCGATGTACCGCTTCGTGTGGGATGACTTCTGCGACTGGTACCTCGAAGTGGTGAAGCCGCGCCTGTACGACGGCAAGGGCGGCGAACGCGGCAAGCTGCGCGCGCAGACTACCCTGGTGCGCGTGCTCGACGGCATCCTGAAAATGCTGCACCCGCTGATCCCGTTCGTGACCGAGGAGATCTGGCAGAACCTGCGCCCGATGCTCGCGGCGCTGCGCGGCGACACGCCGGAGCTGTCGCTGGTGATCGCGCAGTGGCCGAAGCCCAGCAAGGAGCGCCTGTTCGAGCCCGAGCAGGAACGCTTCGCCTTCATGCAGGACGTGACCCGCGCCGTGCGCAACATCCGCGCCGAGCACAGCCTCGACCCGAAGACCGCGATTGAGGGCGTGCTGAACGTGGCCGACAAGAACACGCTGGACCTGCTGGGGGAAGCCGAGCGCGACACGGTGTGCAAGCTCGCCGGCTTGAGTTCGCTGGCCGTGGCCGTGAGCGCCAAGAAGCCGAAGGCCTCCGCGACGGTGGTGCTGGGCGGCGGCAACGAGGTTTACGTGAACCTCGAAGGGCTGATCGACTTCAAGATGGAACTGCTGCGCCTCGAGGCCAACCAGGCGAAGTTGAACGAGGGCATCAACAAGCTCAAGCGCAAGCTCGAGAACCTGAACTACGTGGAACGCGCCCCNNNGTGGTGCAGCGCGACCGCGACCGCGTAAGCGAACTGGTGACGGAGTTAGAGCGCATCGAGAAACACATCGACGAAGTCAAAGCGCTGGCCAGGGGCTAGAGCATTTTCATGGTTCGTTTGTAACAGCAACAGAAACGTGGCACAGGCAATCCTGCCTGTGGTCGCGGCGCTTTTGCCGCGACGGTTTGGGCTTCGCTTCGCTCAGCCCCACAGGCAAGATTGCCTGTGCCACGCGAATGATCTGAAAACGAACCAGTGCTGTAAAGCGCAACGCCAGGACGCAAAGGAGTGTCACGAATCCATCGTCGGTGTGCACGAGTCGTGTTACCGACCGGCAAGGCACCGAAGCGACGCAGCCTCCGCAGAAGCACAAGTAGTCAGGATGGACAGGATAAGAGTGGACACGGGTTTGTGATCGCGCGTTCAACCATCTGCCCGTGTCCATTCACTTCCTGTCCATCCTGACAAACGCTTTTCATACGACCGATACATCGCGCCCGATCAAGCAATGCCGCGGCTTCGCAGACCTTTCCGCAACAACATTCCGCGAGCCGTATCGTTGGATTCCTGGCGCCGCCTTGCGTCCTGGCGTTGATGAAGCTGTTTTTCCACGCGCGCGGGTGAAAAGGCCAAAGAACCGCGCCGGTCTCGCCGATCAATCTTATGTCCCGGTATCGCGGGAATTTACACGGAACACTAAGCAACCGGAGCATGCCATGGCCAACGTGTTGATCACGGACCTGTTCGAGGAATCCGCCTACCTGATCCGCAGCCTGCTGCGCGGGGTGGGCCATGCCGTCAGCATCGCGATCTCACGCGACGACGCCGAGGCGAAACTTTCAACCGGCCTGTTCGACATCCTGGTGATGGACTACGGCACGATCGTCGACGACAACATCGCGATCGGCAAGTTCGCAAACGAGATGCTGCCCGGCATGCCGGTCGTCGCGCTTACCCGCCCCGACTACGAACGCCGGCTGGAAGGCGTACAGCTCGCCGGCAAGTTCCACCGCCCGATCCGCGGGCGCGGCGTCAAGGACGTCGTGCAGACCGCGCTGACCAACATGTACCGGCAGACCACCCGCCGCACGGCCCCGCGCGTCCACGTGGACCTGCCGGTCGAGCTCGAAATCGGCGGCGTCAGCCTGAAAAGCAAGACCATCGACCTCAGCACGCGCGGCGTCGCGATCGACGCGACCGACTGCAAGCTCGCGCCGGAACAGTTGCAAGCGCTCGAGAACGAAGTCGGCAAGGACGGCGCGAAGGCCTCGCTGGTTGTCGAGGAAGGCAAGGTCATCCAGCTCACGGCGCGGCTCGCGTTCGTCGAGCGCCACCGCTCGCTCAGCGGGCGCACCATCGGGCTCGCGTTCGAAACCCTCGACGAAGAAAGCGAAGTCGCCCTGTCAGCCCTGTACCCGCAGGCAGCGTAGCATGGCCGTCCCGGCCATGGAGTACGCGTTGGCCTCTGGCCAATGCGGCACGGGCCGGAGGCCCGGCGGTACGACATCGGCTGGAAGCCGATGCTACTCCGGCAGCCAGACTACGGCCGGGGCTTCGACCTCACCGTAGCCGCCGCCGCGGTCCACTACGAAATGCGGGTTGTCGGCGCCGTCGCGCACGAGGCGGTAGTTGATCGTGTAGGTCAGTCCCAGCGAATCCCCGCTGTTCCGCACCCAACCGCGCGTGGCGTGGCTGTTCTGGTAATTCTCGTTGAAGCGCTCGGGGATGTCCGAGACCACGTTGCCGTCCTCATTCTCAGGCAGGTGCGCGAACCCGGACGGCGTGAAGTCCGCGTCCATGACATTCGCCACGTAAGCGAACACCGCGCGGTTGATTTCCACGGCCGTGACGTCGTCCGGCAGATCGTCCAGCCCGCGCATCGAGTGCCGGTCGCTCTGGCCTGCGAAGATGCTGTAGTGGTAGCGCCCGCTGCCGTCGAGCCCGGCAAAGCGCAGGCGGAATGCCTCGACCAAGCTCAGCTTGCGCTTCTTGCGCTTGCCGTCCTTGTAAATGAGGGTCACGGTCTGGCGAAGCTCCTGCACCAGCGAGTTGCGCTGCAGGTCAAGCGGTGACACGACCTCGAACTGGAAACGCGCGTCGAAGCCGTCACGCGATACACGCGCCGGGCCGACTGCTTCCACAGTGATCTCGTAAGGGGCTACGTTTCGATGCTGGCGCTCGGCCAGGGGCTGCGATGACGAACATGCCGCCAACACCAACCCAATACTGAGCGCAATCACCAGGGGGATAGGGCGAAATTTCATGCACTGGCTCCTGGTTGCCCGCTCTCCTGTGCGTCTATTGTCGCCGTTCCAAGTCCGGGGCGCAAGCGGGGTTCCGGCGTACGCCCAACTTGCACAGCCTTATTTCATGGAATTGTCATGAAATATTCTCCAGAGAGTCCTTGAAACCACACTGCTCATCCATAGGCTCTCGCGCTTTCACCGAAACCATGCCCTTCGGGGTGGCGCAGTACACGAATTATTGGACGTGGGAGAGGATAAATGATGATTCAAGGTGCGATTTTCAAGCGACTGGCCATCCTGGCCGTCGTCGCCCTGGCCACTTTGGCTGCGGCCTGCCAGTCCACTGACGAGGGCGGCAACGACGCCCCCGCCCCCGTGACATTCGCCTCTGACACCCTTCCGGTCACCACCGCCGACGCGGGCGACGTTCTCGAGCTGCCGATCAGCGGCGACAACGAGAGCATCTTCGCCGGCTTCTTCATCCGCTTCACCGTGGGCAACGACGAAGTCAACGTCCCGCCGCTGCACGCCGGCGAGGGCAAGGCTTTCGTCATGGTTCCGCCGCTGTCCACCAGCGCCGCCAAGTCGGCCGAGATTTCAATCGTCGACACCAACGGCAACGTCACCGACCGCCACCCCCAGAACCTCAACATCAACCCCTACGGCAGCACCCAGAAGTACACCACGGCCAGCTTCAACGCGGCCATGGGGCAGGGCCTGGCCGGGCTGGTCGACATGGCCGTCGATTGCGTCGACACGCTCGAGACCGAGAACTACTTCCCGACAGCCGACGCCACGGTCTGCCGCGACGCGCTGAACCAGCAGATCGCGATCCTGTACTCGATCGGCTACTACAACGACAACCTCGGCGGCGACGAAATGGCGCTGCTGCAGACCATGCTTTCCGGCAGCGGCTACCTCGAGTTCCTGGCCGACGTCGGCGGCATCAGCCTGACCACCACCGCCAGCCAGAGCAGCCCGCAGACAAGCTGGTACAACGCGATGATCGAGTCCGCGCTGCTCAAGGCCGATTTCGGCAGCTACCTGATCGGTGAAGTCCGCGGCGCGCTCAACCTGATCGCCTGGGTCGCCAACCAGCTTGCAAGCTGGCCACTGATCGGCGGCTGGGCTTCCGGCGTCGCCACCTGGGCGCAGGGCCTCAGCGCGACGCTGAAGCCGGCGGCCGACCTGATCAACCAGATGATCCCGTGCGACCTGGTGCAGATCACCCCGGGCACCAGCAGCATGGCCATGACCAGCGGCCAGTGGGGCGCCGTCACCGCCGGCGGGCGCTTCGAGACCGAAGAGGCCTTCAACCAGCAGCTCTTCACCCAGACCGTGAGCAACCTGACCAACCAGGCCGCCACCTGGGTGACCAACCAGATGAACCAGAGCACCGTGCTCGCGCAGTACAGCAGCTACGTGCAGCAGGCCGCGGCGCTGGTTCCGCAGTGGATCAACAACTGGCTGACGCAGAACGGCTACATCAGCAACAGCGTCGTGCCGGGCAGCAACTTCACCGTGTTCGCGATTCCCAACCTGAACCTGGACATGAGCCAGTACCGTTTCGACGTCGCGGGCATCGTGGCGAACCTGATCAACCTGCCCTACAACGCCGTCAACGCGTTCTTCAACTGGATCGGCATCGGCATCGGCCAGCCCGTCGGCGGCTACGAGGGCATCGCCGTCACCAACAGCGGCGTGGCCCAGTACCTGCCGGCGCTGGACGCCGTGCAGGGCGTCGGCTACGGCAGCGCCCAGGCCATCCTGAAAGCAACCATGTGCCGTCCCAGCACCAGCTGGTGGGGGCAGTGGGGTTTCTACAGCATCAAGACCACGCAGGCCGGCATCAACGTAACCGTGTACTAGCCCAGCAGGGCTGGACGGTAGAGGGAAGGGGCCCGGGAAACCGGGCCCCTTTTTGATTTGGGATTGGGGATTTTCGATTTTGGATTGTATTGCCACGGCAAGGGCGACTTCCGCTGGATCCAAAATCCAAAATCGAAAATCCAAAATTGCTGAACCCATCCCCGCGTCCGTGGGACTCTATGATCGATGCTGATGGCCACAGCCGACCAGAAACTCGACCTTGCAGCCCTGATGCGTGAGCACCAGGCGGGCGTGTGGCGCTTCCTGCGCGCGCTTGGGGCCGAGACGCACCTGGCCGACGACCTGACGCAGGAGACTTTCCTCGCGCTTTATCGCAGCGAGTTCGAGCAGCGCAGCCGTGGCCAGACCGTCGCCTGGCTGAGGATCGTGGCGAAGAACCTGTTCCTGAAGTCGCGCCGCAACGCGGGCAAGCAGGTTTCGGTCGCCGAGCTGGAGCACGTCGAGAGCCAGTGGAACGAGCTGGCCGGCGAAGAGGACGGCAGCGGGCTGGCCGAGGCACTGCGCGAATGCCTGAAGCAACTGGACGACAAACCAAGGCAGGCGCTGGACCTGCAATACAAGGAAGGGAAGCAGCGCGTCGAGATCGCCGAGAAGCTGGGCATGACCGACGACGGCATCAAGACACTCTTACGAAGGACCAAGGCACGCCTTCGCAAGTGCATGGAACTGAGGGTCAAGCAATTGGAGCCCGAAGCGTAAGCGAAGGGGCCCGGTAAGCGCGCGGAATGCCCCTGCGCTTACGCTTCGGGCTCCAAGGGCAACACCCGAAGTTCCGCGAAGGAACAGACAGATGATGAACGAAACAGACCCCATTCTTGAGGCGGCACTCGAAGAGGTGCTGGGCGGCAAAACCCCGCCCGACCTCGTCGCCCGGACGCTGGCCAAAACCGGCGCCGAGACCACGCCCCCTCCTAAGCAGCCCGTGGCCAGGCCACGCCCCGCATGGCGTGCCTGGGGACCCGGCCTGGCCGCGGCTGCCGTGGTCGTGATGGTGGCAGGCATCTACACATTCACGGCGGACACACTGGGACGCGAGTCCGACAAAAGCGTGGAAACCCAGGCGAGGGCAGAGGGAGGTAATTCCACGGTTCTTGAGTCCGGTGATGAATTCATAGCTGAGCCCCCTTTGCCTGAGATGCAGCCGACTGGCGATATGGAAGGCTTTCCCCTCAAAATACCCACGAAGACACTGTTCCAGCTTAAGTATGAGGGCAAGACTTCCGAGCAACCTGCAGGGATGAAGTTCGACGGATCGGGCGCCAACCCGTTCGTCGACACCGAAGACGACCGCCTTTCCACCTTCGCGCTCGAACATGACACCGGCAGCTACAGCATCGTTCGCGGCTACCTCAATGAAGGCAACCTGCCGCCGGATGAGGCCGTGCGCGTTGAGGAGTTCGTCAACTACTTCGACTATGACTACTTCAAGCCGACGCTCGACCCCTTCAACATCACCATGGACGCCGCGCCGTCCCGTTACGGCAAGGACCTCAAGAACTGCTACCTGATGCGCGTCGGCGTGCAGGCCCGCGTGATCCCCGAGATGAACCGCAAGCCGGCCGTGCTCACCTTCGTCATCGACGTCAGCGGCAGCATGGACGGCCCTGAGCGCCTCGGACTGGTCAAGCGTGCGCTGGGGCTGCTGGTGGACCAGTTGAAGGAAGGCGACAAGGTTGGCATCGCTGTCTTCGGCGGGCGCGGCTACGAGTACATGGACTACAAGGACGCCTTCCACAAGGACGAGATTCTGCAGCGCATCAACGCACTCGAAACCGAAGGTTCCACCAACGCCGAGGAGGGTTTGAAAGTCGGCTACGAAATGGCCGCCCGCGCCTTCCGCGAGGGTTACACCAACCGCGTGATTCTCTGCTCGGACGGCGTTGCCAACGTCGGGCAGACCCAGGCCGAGGCGATCCTGAAAGCCGTCGCCGAGAATCGCCGCAAAGGCATCACGCTGAGCACCGTCGGCTTCGGCATGGGGAACTACGACGACACCTTCATGGAGCAGCTCGGCGACAAGGGCGACGGCCACTACGCCTACGTGGACAGCATCGACGAGGCGAAGCGCACCTTCGTCGAAAACCTGACCGGCGCCCTGCAGGTGGTCGGGCGCGACGTCAAAATCCAGATCGAGTTCAACCCGAAGGTCGTGAAGTCGTACCGCCTGCTCGGCTACGTCAACCGCGACGTGAAGGACGAGGACTTCCGCAACGACAGCGTCGACGGCGGCGAGATCGGCGCCGGCCACGCGGCCACGGCGCTTTACGAGATCAAGCTGCACGGCCAGGCGACGGGGCCGGTGTGCTACACGACGATCCGCTACAAGCAGGATGAAAACGACGAGCCGCAGGAAATCAGTCGCGAGCTGTTCGCCAAGGAGATCGCCGGTACCTGGGAAGCGGCCGACAAGGACCTGCGCCTGGCCGGCGACGTGGCCGAGTTCGCTGAGATTCTCGGCAACAGTTTCTACGCAAAGAAGGGCAAGCTTCAGGTCGTGCTCGATGACCTGGAAAGCATGCGCTACGACTTCCGTAACGACAAAGTGACCGAACTGATCGAGCTGGTAAAGAAAGCAAAAGAGTTGAAGCAGT
>JAGQRI010000142.1:0-8406 GCA_020425515.1 Planctomycetota bacterium
ACGCTTCGGGCTCCAATGACTTACTCCGGTGCGACGAGCTTCCCGTCCTTTTCGATGAAGCCGCCTTCGGGGACTTCGATGCCGAGCTTGGTGGCGAGCAACTGGTCGAGGTCGGGCTTCACGGTTTCGTCGGCGTGCCAGAGTTTGCAGGCCAGCCGGGTCGCGTCATCGATCAACCCGTATTCGAAGCACATCATCATCGTGGCCAGCAACTCGTCGCGCGTAGGATTCATGGCCTCGTACAGCGTCGCCTTGGTCTGCTCAGGAAGATTCACGGGCACGGCGCGAACCAGGTAGGTGCCGCTGACGCCGCTCGCAAACTCGTGCGTTACTTCGAGATACATGTGCCCGTCGTGGCTGTCGTACGGGCGAACGACCGCGTCGCGGCCCCGGAACACGCACGGCGCTTTGTCCAGGCTGCCGGCTCTCCAGGCCTTGTCCAGCCGATATCGCAGGCTGTTCAGCGTGGAATAGCATGAGGCGTCGCCCTTCGGCAGCAGGTCGCTCTTCAGTGCTTCCGGCAGCTTGTCCTTGCGGCGATTGAACGGCTCGGTTCTGGCTGGGTACTCCCCCGCCGCCTGTTGCCGGGCCTTGGCCGACCAGTCCCGGGAGTCGGCAGCGAGCCCGCCCTTGAAATCGTCGGTCAACTCGGCCTTGTTCACGAGCTCGACCGCCGCATTGGTCGCGGACGCGAAGTCATTGCGCATCAGCGCTTCATCGACGGTTGCCATGTTTTCGCTGATGAACCACACGTTCCCGTCGGCGAGCGTTTCCAGCTGGAAGTCCACCGACTCCTGCATCTGCAATTCCGCCATCTGCCGGTGAAGGTCGTCCTGCTTCAGGAATGCATCGAGATCGCGCATCAGTTCCAGCGCCGCGCGGTACTTCTTCTCGCGCGTCAGGGGCGACACCTTGCCCAGGTCGGCGCTCCAGCGCTGTTCCATCTCGCGCCGGAGCTGGTTGGTAAGCGTGGTGTAGGTGCTTTCGAGGGGCCAGCCCAGGCTGTGGCTCTGGAACTTCCCGATCGCCTGCTTCAGCCCGTCGTAGATTTTCAGCTTCACCATGGCGGGGCGCTCGTCGCTCCGTTGGGTGAGGTCCCTCAACTGCTTTCGGAATTGATCCTCCAGCTCTTTCGGCATCCGGGCCGTGTCTGCGGCTTCCCGCGCGGCTTCCGGGGAAGGGCCGGGCTCATCCGGTCCTGAATCCACACGGGCCAGCACGTTGAAAACCCCGGCCACGGCAATGATGACCCCCGCCAGCACGAAGATGATCCAGAACGGCTTGTTCCCGGGCTTGGCGCCGGCTTTCGGCTTTGCAGTCGGGCTCCGCACGGGCTCGGAAGTCGTCGAGCGACGGTACTCCGCATCGGTGTCCGAGCCGGAATCGTAGGCGCCGCCGGCCTGCCCCTTTGTGCCGTACTCGCCGCCTTGCTGTTGGCGCGAGCCGTAGCCGCCCCCGCCCTGCTGCTGCGCATCGTAGGCGCTGTTGCCCTTGCCCTTGGCGTCGTACTCGTTGCTGCGTTCGCGCCTGTACTCACCGGTCGGCTTCTTGGAGGAAAGGGATATCTCTTCCTGCCATGAACGGTCCGCGACCCTGGTCTGTTTGGCCTCTGCATCGCGCTCGTCGGTCAGGTTGACGACGACGATTTTGGCTTCGCCCAGTTGAAGTACGTCGCCCACGGCAAGATCGCCCGAATACTTTGTTTCGCCGTTTTGTTGCGTGCCCGAATCCGACATCTGATCGTTGAACGACCAGCGCTCCGCGAAGTGCTCAAACTTGAGGTGCAGGTCGCTGACGCCCGGGGCGTCGATCACCACGTCGCACGTCGAACGCGCCCCCACGCTGACGTACGCGCTGCCGCGCCGGGTGACGTAGCTTTGCTTCTTGCCGCCTTGCTGGATCTCGATTCGCATGGGCAGAGACTATCCCACCGCGCACCCGAATGTGCGGGAAATCCCGGGTTGCCCATTTCGCCCTGTCGAAACAACCCCTGACGCGGTTCAATAGATAGCTGAAATAACCAGGAGGCGGTCCCCAATAACGGATGGCCGGTAGCTTACGGAGCGTTCGTTCATTTCCTCGGGGGTCCGAAACCGATGCGGGACAGAACTTCAGTAGCGCAACTCGACAGTGCGGAGGCCGACCCGCACGCCTACGCGCACGTCCAGCCGGAGCCGCCGCGCAGGCGAGCTCGCCGGCACAGCACCTGGCGCCTGACCCCGCAGGGCGAAAAGCCGCCGTTGACGCTGGGCAACATCATCCACTTCATCATTGCCGTTTTCTTCCTTTGGCCGGTGTTCCTGGTGATCGCGGCCGTGTGGTCGCTGGGCGATGCGGTCAATTTCGTCCGCTACACGATCGAGGCCTGCATCAGCAGCACCTTCTGGTTCGGGCGCCTGTGCCGTGAATGGACCGCGAACCTGTTCATGCACAAGAACTCGCCGGGCATGCTGCGCCTGAGGGGGCAGCGCCGCGCCTTCGGGCATGAGGCCGGCAAGGACTGGAAAGAGGCCGGGCTTGCGCTGGTCGGCATCGGGCGCGCCTGGAGCAAGACCTTCGGGCTGGGCGGGCTGTTCGCCAGCCTGGAGAAGCGCATCGAGCGCGCGAACGTGGACTGGCGGCGCTACGTCGCCACGGAGGCGTTCGACAAAAGCGAGGCGCCCGTCGAGTTCCCCGATGAATACGTCGTCGTGGACGAATTGCCGCCCGGCGGCAGCAGCGCGCGCCTGTACGTCGTCCGCAAGGCCGGCGAACCCCAGAATGGCCAGCTTTACGTGCTCAAGTACTTCAACCTGCGCGCCGGCGGGAACCTGGAAAGCGTAATCCGCGAATCGCAGGCGGCGCAGCTTGCGCAGAAGCTCGGGCTGATCATCGAAAGCAAACTCGGCGACCGCGCCTTCTGGTACGTCATGCCGTACTACCACGGCGAAACGCTGACCGGCGGCGTGATGCGCAACATCAAGCACGCCCGCGAAAACGGTACGCTGCCCGGCCACTACCGCGTCAGCCTCGGCTACGTGCACCAGTTGCTGCAGATCATTGCCCAGTACCACGAAGCCGGCGTGTTCCACAAGGACATCAAGCCGGACAACCTGATCATCAACGGCGAGCGGATTTATCTCGTCGACATCGGACTGATGACGCCGCTGGGCAGCATGTCGCAGCTCACGACCCACGGTACCGAGTACTTCCGCGACCCCGAGATGGTGAAGCTGGCGCTGGAAGGGCGCGAAGTGCGCGAAGTGGACGCCGCCAAGTTCGACGTCTACAGCATCGGAGCGGTGCTGTTCTTTGCGCTGTCCGGCGAGTTCCCGACCAGCGGCGCGCTTTCCAGGCTGCCGCGCGAAGTGCCGATGGCGACGCAGTGGGTCGTCAACCGCGCCATGACCGGCATGCACCAGCGCTACAGCGACGCCCGCGCGATGCTGACCGACATCGACTACCTGTGCTGGGCCGCGGCGCAGGGCACGCTCGAGCAGGTCAAGCCCGCCGATCTGCCCAGCTTCCGCGGCATGCCGGTGCCGTCGCACCTGCAACAGTTCAACCCCAGCACCGAACGCCTGGCGGCGGCCCCGGGCGGATACGGCGCCTGGTACAGCGCGCCCGCGTATGCCGGGCCGCGCCGTCGCTCCGGCTGGAAAGCCGCCGGCGTAGCGCTGATCATGTTGCTGGGCGTGGGCTTCATCTTCGCAATGGCCTTCGGCGCCGGCGCCAAGATGCAGGAGAAACGCCAGCAGCAGGAATTCACGGCCGAGGACCGCCTTGCGAATCGTCTTCCCGCCGAGAACGCTGAATTGAAGCCGTTGTACGGCGACATGGACTATCGCCTGCAGCACGGCATCCAGACCGAGAATGCGAACTACCGCCAGCGGGTTTCGCGCGTCGACCTGGTGCCGTCGCTGGTGCGCGGCGTGAACGAAGTGGCGGGCGAATGGGAAAAATCCATCCTCGCCGACTTGCGCAACGACAAGATCAACAACCCGGGCGTGGTGTTCGGCGACCGCGAGGTGCTGTTCCTGAGCATGGAAGACGACCCCGAGGACGTGGAAGTCGCGAAGGGAATCGAACTCGAATTCCAGCTCGAGGCCGCGCGCCAGAACGTCGCCATGCCCGCCTACTCCGAAGCCGAGATCGAAAAGCTGCGCGGCACTGCCGCCGGGATCAGCGACAAGCTGGCGTTGCACCGCGAAATCGGCGCGCGCTATGCCGACCTGGGACAGGTGCCGCCGTTCATCGCGCTGTTCACGATTGAGCACAACAACGGCGACCTGGTGCACATCCGGCTGATCTATCCGGGACGGGAGTACCGCGCCAACGTGCCGTTCGGCGACCCGGCGCCGGCGCAGCCCGAAGACCGCCCGCCGTCCAACGCGCCCGGGCTTACGCGCAACGACTGATACTCATAACGGCAAAGCGCCCGGCTTCAGATGAAGTCGGGCGCGTCTGTTGCCTGCAGGAAGTTCCGCACGCGGCGGGCCGTCGGGAAAGTCTTGTAGATCAGGTCGCGCCGCCCGCCCTTCACCAGCGCCTTCACGATCTCGGGCTGTTTCGCGTACTTCTTCTTGCCGCCTGTCATGTCGCGCAGCAGCGTCATCATGTCGTAGACGTCGTCGCGTTTGCGCTCGCGCGAGGTGGGACCGAGATTGATGAAATCCAGGAAACGCACCTCGAAGTGAATGCCGACGCGGCGCACCATCACGTTGTCCTCGTGCACGTCGCCGTGGTAGAGACCCTGCGCGTGAATCGCCTCGAGCCCGATGGCGATCTGCTCGGTGATCAGCAGCGCCTCCAGTGGTTTCAGCGCGCCGCCGCGCTTCTTCACGTAGTAGCTGAGCTGCTTGCCCGGCGCGCGCGTGCTGACCATGAAGTCCAGCTTTTCACCGCGGAAGCGGATGCTGTCGCTGTGCATGTAGCGGATCACGCAGTTCAGGTCGGACAGCTTCTCAAGCCGCTTTACGTACTCTTTCAGCGACTTGCCCTTCTCGTTGCGCTCGGGGTAGTAGAACTTCGCGACGCGCGGGAAGCCGGTCGACTTCTCGTGCACCAGGTAGGCTTCGCCCTCCCAGCCGCCGCCGAGAAATTCCGCCACCACGTATTTGCCCGCAAGCACTCGCCCGGCCTTGAAATGGAATGGATCAGGGTTACTGCGCGCCATGCGATTCCCGGTGTCCTCAACGCGGCGAATATGGGCTTGTCCCCGGCGAATGCAATGCTCGGGCGCGGGAATTGTGGGCGGCGTTACATACGGCACCGCGTTTTGTAGATTCGCCGCCCGGGCCCGTTCATTAACTTCGGGCCAGGGGGTGGCCAATCGGCAACGCACTGCGCAACCGCACGCTGTTGAGCGAGCATTCGCTCGACCGCATCGAGCAAGCCGTCGGCGAAGCGGAAAAGCTGACCAGTTGCGAGTACATCGTCGTGCTCGCGCCGGCCAGCAGCCGCTACCAGGGACGCGTGCTGGCCGCGGGCGCGCTGGCGGCGGTGCTGGTCTACCTGGTGCTGTACGCCCTGAACCTCTGGGGAGTCGAGCAAGGCATCGACCCGCTATGGCTGCTGATCGAGTCGGCGGCGATCGGCGGGCTGGTCGCGTTCGCGATTTCGCGGCTGAACCCGCTGCGCCGCCTGCTGATCCCGAAATGGACGATGGACGCCGCCGTGGAACTCGCGGCGCACGCGACCTTCAGCCAGGAGAATGTGACGCTCACGAAAGACCGCAACGCCGTGTTGCTGTACGTCAGCGTGCTGGAAGGCCAGGCGCGCATGATGCCGGACATCGGCGTGCAGCAGAAAGTGCCGCAGGACGCGCTGGGCGCGATCCAGGCCAAGTTGGGAAACACGGATACCGGCGACCCCGCCACGCTTGTCTGCGACGCGATTCGCAGCCTCGGCGAATGCTGCAAGGAGTGCTGGCCGATCCAGGAAGACGACGAAAACGAACTGCCGGACAGGCCGCAAATCCGCCTGCCTTAAGGAGCGCATGAACCGCCGCCGCATCACAACCTGGTTCCTGCTGCTGTTCCCGATCCTGTCGGGGATCTTCGCCGCTGAGCTGGACGCGCGCTTCGGCGGCGGCGGCGGCTACAGCGGCGGAGGAGGAGGCGGCGGCGGTGGTGGAGGAGGTGGAGGCGGCGACGGCATCGGCGCGCTGATCTACCTGCTGGTACGCCTGTTCCTGATGCTGTGGCAGATGGGCCCGGTCGGGAAGGTGCTGGCGATCCTGCTGCTGTGCGCGGTGATTGCCGGTTTCTACTTCAAGATCAAACACCAGAAGAAGCAGAAGGAGTCGCTGGAGCGGCAGGGTCGCGTGCTGCACAGCCGGCGTGCGCAGCGCAGGCAGGCGCATGGCGTAAACAGCATCCTGCAGTTCGACCCGAACTTCTCACGCGTGCTGTTCCTCGATTTCGCCCGGCTGGTGTATGTCAAGCTTCATGAGTCGCGCGGCGGGCTGGGGCGGCGGAGCGACAAGGAATTCGCGGTCGCGCCCTACCTTTCGCCGCGGGTGCGGGAAGGCATCAAGCAGTCGCAGGTCGACGTCAAGGAAGTGATCGTCGGCGCGCTCGCGATCCAGAACGTGAACGTCAACCCGAACATGATCCAGGTGGTCGTCGACGTGCGCTCGAACGTCGTCGAAGCGCCCCAGGGCGGCCAACCGAACCGCCTGTTCCTGCAGCAGCGGCTGGTGTTCTCGCGCCCGAAGTCGGTCCTCACGCGTGAGCCGGAACGAGTGCTCGCCCTCGGCTGTCCCAACTGCGGCTCGCCCGAAGAGCCCGGCACCGACGGGCGCTGCCCGAGTTGCGGCTCGATCACCGGGCGCGGCGAAATGGACTGGCAGGTCGTGCGCGTCGAGACCCTGCAGCGCCAGCGCGTGGGGCCGGCGATTGGCAGCAAGGGCGGCGTCGAGCTCGGGACTAACGACCCGACCGCGTTTGCCGCCGACCTGGCCGCGCAGAAGCGCTCGCTTTCGATGCGCGACCCCGGCTTCAACTGGGGCGACTTCAACCACCGCACGCTGCACATTTTCCGCGAGCTGCAAGGCGCGTGGACAACTCTGGATGAAAAGCAGATGCGCCCCTACGTGTCCGATACGCTGTTCGACACGGTGCGCTACTGGATGCAGCGCTACCGCGATTCCGGCGTGCGCGAAATCCTTGAAGACATCAAGGTGACGCGGGTCGAGGTCGCAAAGATCGAGCACGACGCCTGGTTTGACGCCATCACGGTCCGCATCTACGCGTCGATGAAGGAATACCAGGTCGACAAATCCGGCAACCTGATCTCGGGCAGCAAGGACCGCCCGCGGCAGTTCAGCGAATACTGGACGATGATCCGCCGCAGCGACCACGCCCACAGGAAATCAGGCGACCCCGCCAGTTGCCCCAGCTGCGGCGCGCCGCTCGACCGCATCAACCGCGCCGGCGTGTGCGAATACTGCAACAGCAAGATCATCAGCGGCGACTTCGACTGGGTGCTCGCCATCATCACCCAGGACGAAGACTACATGGGTTAGGATAGCGCCATGCGCACACCGGTCATCCTTGTCGCGTTGCTGCTGCTCGCGCTGTCAGCGGGTGTGGCATTCGCGCGTGGCGGCGACGGCGGCGACTACTCGGGCGACGGTTCGTCCAGCGGCAGCAGCGGCTCATGCTACGGAAGTTCTTCCAGCAGCTCCGACTGGGGCAGTTCCAGCTCAGGCACCACCTCTGACACCAGCGACTACGACAGCAGCTCAGGCGGGGATGGCGGAGACGGCGACATTGTGGGGCTGGTCGTGATACTCGCGATTTTCGGCCTCGCCTTCGGGGCGACTGTTTACGACAAACTTGCAAGCAGGCGTCGGCGAAAGACCGGGGGCGCGCGCAAAAACCGCAAACGAAAGTCCCGGCCTGACCTCAGTCCGCTTCGGAGGCACGACCCGAACTTTTCGCCGGTTCTGTTCACGGCCTTCGCGCACCTGGTGTACGTGAAGTACCACGAATCGCGCGGCGGGCTAGCCCGGCACAATGAAGAAGAGTTCGCCGTCGCCCCGTACATCAGCCGCAAGTTGCGACAACAGGTTCACGAGTCCAATGAGGACATCACACAGGTGATCGTCGGCGACATGTACATCGATGCGCTGAACCTCGACAACAAGAACGCCCAACTGTGCGTGAATTTCAAGTCGAACGTCGTCTGCAAGAAACGCAACGGGCGCCTGAAACGCATGCTGATGCAGGAGCAGTTTCTATTCAAACGGGCCCTCGATTCTTACACCCGCGAGCCGGAACGTGTACTGGCCCTGGGCTGCCCGTCCTGCGGGTCAAAGCAGGAGCCGGACATCGACGGGCGCTGCCCCAACTGCGGCGAAATCAGCGGCGACGGGCGCATGGACTGGCAGGTGACGGCGATCCACGAGTTGGAAAAGCCGAA
>JAGQRI010000142.1:8502-28779 GCA_020425515.1 Planctomycetota bacterium
GAAACGCGACCCCGAATTCAACATCCCGGATTTCACGGCCCGGGTACAGACCATCTTCCTGAAACTGCAGGAGGGCTGGACCAAGCGCGACGAATCAATCCTGCGCCCGTTCGAGCTCGACCACGTCTTCGACACCCACCGCATCTGGCTGGAGCGCTACCGCGAAGAAGGCGTCATCAACGTGCTCAAGGACATCAAGATCGAGTACATCAAGCCGGTCAAGATTGAGCACGACGCGTGGTTTGACTCGATTACGGTGCGCATCCGCGCCTCCATGCTGGACTACAAGGAAGATGAGCGCGGCCGGCACCTTTCCGGCGGCATGAAGAAGCGCAAGGTGTTTACCGAGTACCACACCCTGGTTCGCCGCGCGAAGGAAGGGCCGCGCAAGGCGCCTGAGCCGTTGAAATGCCCGCAATGCGGCGCGCCGCTGGATCGGGTCAGCCAGCTTGGGGTTTGCGGTTACTGCGACACACGGATCACGACCGGCGAATTCGACTGGGTGCTGGCCCTGATCACCCAGGACGAGGAGTACGCCGGCTGACTGGTAACATTGTGGGCGTAATATTTTGCGTGCGTGTAGATATTGCACACATTACTTCGTGGCTTAGTTTTCAACACTCCCTGTAAGGCGCTGTATTTGTGGGATTTGGGTAAATCTTCAATTGGCATGGGGGTTGCATAACAGGGATTCGGAAGACCGGCCCCCAAGCCGTTTTCTACGCCCACCTCGCCCGGCACGCGCCGGGCGTGTGTGGTTTTTCAGCGTTTGCGCGCAGACTTGGCAGCCATTTGTTCACGCCACCCGACCGTGAAGACGTGGTCGTTGGGATTGAACTCACCCATCCCGTCACTGCATCGGTATAGGCGCTTCTTCTTGGACTTCTTTGTGACAACCATGCCCGCGTTGCCAGTCCAACCGTCTTCGGTGACCAGGCCAGAATTGTGGCGAATTCTGTAGAGGTTTGAGATGAGGACTTCGCCGCTCGGGGACTCGACATCGTAGCTGACCCTCCGTGCGAGACCCTGTTCATCCCAAACGTAAAGTAATTTCGAGGCGCTGCCATCGGGCAAGTGGATTAGGCCGCCCGGCACTTCGATTCGCACGCCCCCAGGCCTTTCGCTCTCGCTGTCGAGAAATTCGACCATGATTGATCCGCGACTCAACGGTATGCGGTCCATCTGGACCACGGTGTAGCGCCCGACCTTGATCGGTGCGCCACGGGATGCGAGGAACATCTCTTGAAGACTCACCAGCCTAGCCCATCAGCAGTTGCAGCTCTTCGTCCGCGTAGGCGCCGCCCTCGCCGGTGAGGAACGAGATCAGCTGGTTGGACGGGTTGTAGATGTCGCCCGCCAGCAGGCTGGTGATGCTCTTCTGCAGCAGCGGCCTGCGGCGGCTGGTCACCATCTGCTTCAGGAATTCCTTGTTGTAGAACGCGTCGATGAACGCCCAGAACACCTTCGTCCCCTGGCGCACTTTCTTCTCGTAGTCGCTGAACGCACCCTCGCTGAAATCACCGGTCTCGAACGCGCGGGCGATCTCCTTCGCCGCCATGTCGGCCGCCTTCACGCTCAGGAAAACGCCCGAGCTGAATACCGGGTCGATGAACGCGCCCGCGTCCCCCACCTTGATCAGCCGGTCCGCCACGTGACGCTCGCTGGTGTAGCTGAAGTCGGCCTCGCTGTGCAGCTCGCCGATCAGCTCGGCATCCGTCATGCGCGGGCCGATCGAGCGGCTGGCCTCGACGCTGTTGTGGAAGAACTCGGCGGGCGACTGGCCGGTTTCGCGGAAGTACCCGCTGTCCGCCACCACGCCGACGCTGGTCGTGCCGTCGCTGAACGGGATCAGCCAGAACCAGCCCATCTTCGCGTCGCCGAAACGCGCGATGATGATGTTGCCCTCGTCGCTCTCATCGCGCACGACGCCCTTGAAGTGGCCGAAGACGGAAAGCTTGCGGTGGGACGGGTGCAGTTTGCGCTGTTTCTGCCGCCCGCTCATGAAGGTCCAGCGACCGGAGACATCAGCCACGACCTGCGCGGCAATCTCGCCCTGTTCCGTCTCGAGCACGGCCTGGCCGCTCTCGGCGCGGAAGCCGGTGGCGGACAGCGGCTGGAACAGCTTCGCGCCCAGCCCTACGGCGTGCTCCAGCAGCAGCTTGTCGAACGGGGCACGCTGGACCTGGAAGGCAAACGGGTGTTCTTCATCGAGCCCGTTGCGGAACCAGAAGCACTCCTCCTCGCCGGTTTCGTCGACGACGAAACGCGCGCCGTGCTTGACCATGTAGCCATCGCGCTCGATCTTTTCCAGCACGCCGGTTTCGCGGAAGGTGTCCATGCTGAACGGCAGCAGCGATTCGCCGATACGAAAGCGCGGAAATTCGTCGCGCTCGACCACGCAGACCGTGCGCCCCTGCTTTGCCAGCAATGCTGCAAGTGTACTGCCGCCGGGACCACCACCCACGATGGCCACGTCGAAACTGCCCAGGTTGTTTGCCATGGCCCAATTCTGCGCGCCCCGCGCCGGGCCCGCAAGCCACAAGCACAGTTTCCGCCGGGGCTGGCGCGCGTGTTTTCGTACCACTAAAGTGCCGCGCTTCCGGGTTGCCCCGCGTGACGACCCCAACGCACTGACCGACTCTTCGCGATCGCTGACGACGGACGAACCATGCTAGGCATCCTGCACCACCCGAATCTCAACCCGGTCATCTTCACCCTGTGGCGCGACGCCGCCGGCGAGCCCGTGCTGGCGCTGCGCTGGTACGGGTTGATGTACGTGTTCGCGTTCGTGTTCGGCTTCTTCGTGTTCCGCTGGCTGCAGAAGACCGGCTACCTGCGCATGAAGGCCGAGGACGTGACCTCGGTGATCGTCTACGGCGTGATCGGCACGTTCCTCGGCGGGCGGCTCGGCTATCTGCTGTTCTACCAGTTCGACAAGCTGTTCCTGGGCGTCGGCGACCTCAGCCTCTCCGACAAGCTCTGGATGATCGTGAAGGTGTACGAGGGCGGCATGTCGTTCCACGGCGGCGTGATCGGCGTGACCGTGGCCGTGCTGATCTACGCCTGGCGCAAGAAACAGAACTTCTGGAACATCATCGACGGCTCGGCCCACATCGTCCCGTTCGGCGTGGCGATGGTGCGCTGCGGCAACTTCATCAACGGCGAGCTTTACGGGCGCGCCATCACCGACGCCGACGGCAACCCGATCTACGACCCGGACAAGCTGCCGTGGTACGCGATGAAGTTCCCCACGGACCACAACGACACGATCGCGCAACACCACCTGCAGCAGGCGCTGGTCGACTCATACCAGAAGGCCCACCCGGGCGTCGCCTTCAAGGACATCCCCGCCAGCGCGCTGCAGCCGCTGCCCGTGAAGCCCGAAATCTGGGACCAGGTCAGCCGCTTCTTCCCCGGGCGCTGGCCCAGCCAGATCGTGCAGTTCACCTGCGAGGGCATGATGGTGCTGATCGCGATCTGGATCCTCAGGCGGTACTTCAAGCGCCCCGGGCAGTTGGGCGGCGCCTTCCTGGCGCTGTACGCGCTGTTCCGCATCCCGGCCGAGATGGTCCGCCAGCCGGACATGCAGGTGGACCCGTCCCGCGCCACCGAGCTCGGCGGCACGGCCGCGTTCCTGGCTTCGATTCACATGACCATGGGCCAGTTCCTTTCGGTGCTGATTTTCATCCTAGGCGTGGGCATGGTGGTGTTCTTCCATTTCAGGCCGGCAAGCGGTCGTGAGTACAGCAAGGAAGAACGGCGCCGCGGCTTCTTCCGCGACACGCTTCGCGACTTCCCCGAGATCATCGGGCTGCGGAAAAAGAAGGCTGAAGAAGAGTCGGCGGAAGATACCGCCGAAAAGAAGGACGAGCCGGAACCGGAATCAAACGACGAGCCGGAAGCAAAACCAGCCGAAGGCGATCAGTCGTAAGTGCACTGGTAAAGCTCGCCCGAGCGCGTGCCGAGATAGACCCGCCCCTTTTGTGTACTCGGGCCGATCGACAGGATCGTGTCCTGGCGCTCCAGCGGTGAAGTCGCAACCTGCTGCAGTGTGTTTGTGTCAAAGAACGTCACGCCCGAGGCGGTAATCACGACCAGGTACGCTTCGTCATACGTGCTGCCGATCGCCGAGAAGCGCACGTCGACCTTGTCGGGGCTGGGTCCCTGCGGCGACATCTTGCGAAGCTGCTTGCCGATGACCGCGAAGACGTGGCCGGCGATGACCTTCATGCTGCCCACCTTTTCGGGCAGCGTGTTGTACTTCGACTGCTGCACGAGCTCGTTGCCGTCGCGCTTGTAGACGGCGATGGATTTCCCGGCGGCGGCCCAGACCTCACCGTTCACGTAAACGATGCCGGCAACCGGCGAGCCGTCTTCGTCAACTTGCACGCGCTTGGTGCCGTTCTTGACGGTGAGCCGCCCCTGGCTGTCGCCTACGATCAGCTCGGAAACGCCGATCGGCAGCAGCGCCGTCACCCGCCCGTTGACCTGCAATTCGGTGCGCATCACCTTCAGCGACGACGCATCGAGCTGCATTACGGCGCCGGTTGAGGTGCCGACCATCAGGCGCTGCTTGTCCGAGCGCAGCACCAGTTCGGTAACGGCGCCCTCGGGCACTTTCTGGGAGACGTCCGGTTCCTGCTTGCCGGGCGTCCAGCGATGGACGTAGCCGTCCTCACCGCCCGTGTAGAAGCCGACCCCGCCCGCCTGCGGCGCGATCGCCAGCACGCCGGCGCTCTTGGTGTGCGCCTGGAACTTGCTTGTCGTGAGGCTCGCGACGTGCTGGCCCTGGCCCTGGTTTCCGCCGTCCGGCTTGCGCAGGTAGAACCACCAGATGCTCACGGCGATGCCGCAGATGATCAGGACCGCCACGACCACGCTGAGGACGCCGCCGGACTTCTTCTTCTTGGGCGGCGTCCAGGGAGTCACCTCCTGCCCGGCCAGCGGTTTCGAGAAATCGATGCTGGAAGAACTGCCGGACACCACGCTCGAGCCATGCTCGCGCTCGGCGACGAGTTCGCCCGGCACCGACCCGTCGATGATCGATTTGCGCTCGAAAGTGGGGAACGACTTCGCGGCATAGCCCTGCCACGCTTCGTCGTCGAGTTCCGGGTTCTGGACAATGCGGTTGCGGCGCGAGCTGGTCTTGCTGGTCGGGCGCGGCTCCCGGTGCGGCGACATGGAGGGGCTCGACGTGCGGCGCTGGTTGCGGTCTACGTCCGCGGGCAGCGCCTTGATCTGCCCCGATGAGCGCCGGGCCTTGGCACGCGCCTCGCGTACCATGTCGCCGGTAAGCTCGGCCATCTCGGTCGGCGGGGGCTTGGGCGACGGCGCCGACGGCTCGGGAACCACCGCGTGCATGCCGGAGCGCGCCTTTTCGGCGGCCTTGCGCAGCTTGTCGAGGTGCGGTGACTGCACGCGCCCTTTGTCCAGCGCGTCGGCCGCTTCCTCCTGCTTTGCCTTGTTGATCGCGTCCGCATCCAGCTTCACGCCCGCGGTTGCAAACAGCGTCGCGCCCTCCGACAGCAGCTTCTGGGTGCTGCGGTTGCCGCGCGCGATCTGGCCGAGGCGCCGGGATATATCGCTCAGGTTGTTCGGGCGCTTCTTCGGGTCCTTCTGGGTGAGTTCGTGAATCAGGCGCGTGAGCTGCTGCGACGCCTCGTCCTTGACCATCTCCTCGGGCACGACCACGCGATTCGTGACGTGCTGTAACGCCACCGCCATCGGCGAGCTGCCCTGGAACGGCGGACGCCCCACGAACAGGTGGTACAGCGTGGCGCCCAGGCTGTAGATGTCGGCCAGCGGCCCGACGCTTTCGCCCTGGGCCTGCTCCGGCGCCATGTAGTCTGGCGTGCCCATGATCGCGCCGGTCATGGTCAGGCCGGACTCGCTGCTGAGGGCGCGCGCCAGCCCGAAGTCGGCGACCTTGACGCCACCGGCGCTGGGCAGCATCAGGTTGGCGGGTTTAATGTCGCGGTGGATTACGTTGTTCTGGTGCGCGTGGTCGAGCGCGCGGGCGGCGCCGGCGCCGATGTCGGCAACGACGGTGGCTTTCTGCGGACCCAGGCGTTTGACCAGTTCAAGGGCATCCGCGCCCTCGATGAACTCCATCACGAGGTAGTAGTAGCCCGACTCCTCGCCGACGTCGTAGACGCGCACGGTGTTGTTGTGGTTCAGCCGCGCCGCCAGCTTGGCTTCGCGCAGGAACCTCTCGACGAGGTTGGAGTTGTTGGCCAGGTGCGGCGGAAGGATCTTGACCGCGACCTCGATATCGAGCCCGCTGTGCATGCCCTTGTAAACCGTGCCCATCGCCCCGCGCCCGCAAATGCGCAGCAGCTTGCACTTGCCGATCGTGTAGCCGACAAGCGATTTCTGCTCAGGTGCGGGAGGCTTGGCCATCCAATGCTCCGTAAAACGCACGAAACGCACGCGTGATGCGCATTCTGCCCTAATTCAGGAGCATCGTCGAGGGGTGCACAACGTGCGGATTCCGGCATGACCTTTCTAACTTCAAAGGTCATGCCGCTCCGCTACTGCTTGCACGTCGCCAGCAACATCGGCCCGGCCCGGAAGAACTGCGAAAACGTCTTCAGGTAAATTGCATCGCCGCCGATCGTCGCGTCGTCGATGTTGGTCGTCTGCACGTTCAGCAGGTTGTCGGCGGCGGTCTGCCAGTTGGCGCCGGTGCTGTTTCGGTACGCGCCGACGTAGCCCGCACCGATCATCAGGTTGGGGCCGCCGTAATCCGTGGTGCCGCCCGGCAACTCGGCGAACGCGCCGAACTGCGGCGTCGGCAGGTTGCCGAGATAGACCGCGGCGTTCGTGCCGAGCAGCCAGCTCATCCCGTCCTCGATGTTGGCGTCGATGGTTGCGTCGTAGCGGATCCAGCGCGTGTACTCGAGCGCTTCCATAAGGTGGCCGATCTCCCACGCCTTGAAGTTGCCCGAGGTGTCCGCGAAACCGTTGCCGTTGGGGTCGCGCGTTGTGGGCGTGGACTGGCGCGTGCGGATCGCCGTGAGCACGTAGCCGGTCATGGTCGCGGCCGAGCTGTCGTTCATCCCGTTCGCCATTTCGTAGGCGACGGCAACCAGCAGCGCGTTGCTGAGCCACGTCGTCGGGCAGGTCATGGTGCTGTCCACGCCGCCGTTGCCGGAATCGAAGAAGCGTTTCCAGGTACCGCGCAGGTAGGTGTAGCACTCTTTGAGTATCTGCAGCGAAAGCGCGTCGCCGGTCAGCAGGTAGTGGTACGCGAGGAACCCGCCGCTGAAGACGTCCAGATGGTTCTCGCCGTTATGGTAGTTGCCCAGGTCGTGCTGCTTGTTGTTGGGCGTGTAGCGCGTCTTGCCGAGCTGGCTGGCCTTGCCGCCGCTGACCGCCGGGTTGCCAACCTCCGTGTAGTCGAAGCGCGTGCCGATGTCGGAGTGCTGCACGACGACGTCGCGGAAATGCCGCGCGGTGGTTTCGGCCAGGTACAGGAATTCCGTGTTGCCGCTCATGGCGAACCACTGGAAGGCCGCCTGCGAGACGCCCCAGTCGTCGTTTTCCCAGCCCACGCTCGGCGTTTCGACCTTGCTGTCGCCGAAGTTCCACATGCCGTACGAGTGGCCGGTGGCCGCGCCGTTGCCGAACGAGCGGTCGTAGAAGATGTCGCCGCGATGGTCGATCATCTCGCTCATGTACGCCGCGGCGAACCCCTGGCTGGCGGCACGGAACGCGCTGGTGTCGCTCATGGTGGTGTCGGTGTGGGCGATGTCGCCGAACACGCGGGTGGCCTCGTAGTGGCGCGAATCGCAGTAGCCGCGCGGCGGGTCGCTGATGACGTTCGCGCGGGACTCGGCCACCGTCGTGTCGAGGCTGCCGAGCCTGTCGAACGCGTACAGCATCGAGTGGGTTTTCATCGCGCCCGCGAAAACTTCCAGCGTGCCGGCCGACGCGGGCCAGATGCCGACGCGCATCAGCCCGTCTTCCTGCGCGCGCAGTTCCTTCGGGTAGAGCTGCCAGAAGTCCTGGACCGCGACCGTCACGCGCAGGTTGCCGCCGGCCATCTGCATCCAGCCCGGCGCGTGCGTGGCGCTGGTGCTGGCGGCGCCGGAATCGTCCAGCGCGTACTCGATGTAGCTGTCGTCCTGGTCGGGCCAGGCGTTCGTGAGGGGGTCCGACGCGCTGTTGCTTGAGGATGGCGGCTGCGGGTTTTCCGTGTCCGTGGCGTCGTAGCTGCCGGTGTAGTCCTGGGTCAGCGACAGGTACTGCCCCGTCGTCATCGAGAAGTGCGTGTGGTCCGCGGGGTTGCCGCCGATGCGCGCGGAAACGGTCGCGCCGTTGTAGTCGAACGGCACGTCGATGTTGATCGAATCCGCGTCCTCGTGCTGCGAAACCTGTGCCCAGGCCGCGTTCTGGGTCGCCGCCGCGACGCCGTCGCCGGTCATGTTCTTGAAGCTGTAGTCCACCTTGATGTACGGCAGGTCGTTCCATGCGGTCAGGCGCACGATGTAGTTGAGCTTGTCCTGCGCGAGCCCGGTGTTCCGGTGCCGCCCCTCGGCGACGATGGTGGTACGGATCGGCCCTTGCTCTTCGACCTCGACACGGATCGGCGCCGACTGGTTCGTCAGGAAATCGTTCACGCCTTCCGTCACGACGATGCCCTGCATGGCGGCGGCGTTCAGGCACTCGTCGTCCACCTGCGTGTCGTTGTCGCGGTCGATCTCGACGCTGTCGAACAGCCTGAAACTGTTCTTGTTCACGGTGAAGTTCAGCACCCCGGTGCTGACCTGGATGGTGCTCGCCCCGTTGGTGACGTTCATGCTGGTGCCGGTTGCGCTTCCGCTGCCGCCGGTATCGATTTCGTACTTGCCGATGCCGCCGGCGCCGGACAGGTCGGCAATGAAGTCCACCATCAGCCAGCGGATCGAGCTGTCGTCCCAGCGCGAGGTCACGCGGAACTGCGCGTCCACCTGCCCGCCGCCGGGGATCTTCTTCAATTGAAGCGTGTTCACGTTGCTGTGCAGCATGCGCGTGAACGGCACGCCGACGGTCACCGGCGCGAGGTTCGCCTGCCAGGCGTTGCGTGTGCGGACTTCGAAGCCGATCGGGAAGGCGCCGTACACCTGGCCCGGCTGCAGGTTGACCGTGGCGTCGTCCCACTTGGTCGGGTCGCCGATGCTGGTGGCGCGCACCGTCAGGACGCTCGCGCCAGGCATCATGGCAGGGGCCGTGTACAGGCCGGTTGAGTCGATGGTCCCGTAGAAGCCGCCTGACGGGCTGACCGACCAGGAAACGCCGTTGCCGTCACTGGCCGTCGCCATGAATTGACGCTGGGTACCGATCTGCACCGCCACGGCCTTGGGTGAAATTGCCACCACCACGACGGCCGGCTGGCCGCCGCCGCTGCCGGGGGGCGCACCTCCGCCGCCGCACGCGGATAACGCAAGCACGAAAGCAGCCAGAGCGACGAGGGAGAGGTGGGTGGAGATTCTCATGGCGTCCCCAAATGCAAAATTCGCGGAAGCTCCGCGAGCACGAACTATCCCAAGCCGGAAGGGGTACGCGGAAACATTGTGACATCCCGCGCGGGAGGTTCCAGCCCTGACCCTGCAACAGGATGCGCTGAAAGCTAGAGTCCCCGCATGAACGTGCCGTCCGAGATACGAAGCCTGCTGGGCGGGCGCGAGCCCGGCGCCTATGCCGCGCTGAGTTGCAGCCTGTCGCAGCCGATCGGCGAAACCCACCTGGTCGTCGCCGACGGGCAATTGTTTGTGTTCACCCGCGAATCCCTGCTGGGCGAATTCTCGAAGGTCGAACTCGACCCGGCGCACCCGCCGAAACTGGAGAAGGGCGATTTCTCCGACACGCTGCACCTCGCCCTCGCCGACGGCACCGCGCACGAGCTCAATGTTTCCAGTTTCGAGCGCGACGCGCTGAATGACGTGCTGTCGCGGGACCCGGCGCCCGCACAGGCGAACCAAGTTGACAAAGAAATCGCGCCTCCTGATCCGCTGCGGGTTTCGACGGCCGACGACGACGAGCCCCCCATCGCCCCGTCGGTTCCCGCAGCCGACGACAACCCGTTCGAGCTGCCTTCCCAGCTTGCGGCCGAGAAGAAGGCCGAGGAAGCGTTCAAGTTGCCGCCGGTTGCGCCCGCTTCCATGCCGTCTGAAGAGCCGGACACCGGGCTGATCGACCGCAGGTCGCGCGCGAAAACCAGGCAGCCCGATTACGAGCCGAACGAAGAGCGCATCGACCGCGACGACAAGGCGGAACGCAAAGACATTTACCACTCCGAGCACCCGGGCACACTCGGCTGCTGGCTGCAGTTCTTCCTGTTTCTTGGCGGCGTGCTGGCGATCTGGTCGCTGCACATCGCGGCCTACGACTCCGCCGCGAAGTTCCTCGACTGGGAGGTGGACACGGACAGCGCCAGCTACGTGCTGACCAAGATCGTCGCCGTGATTGCGGGCGCCTGGGTCGGCATCAAGCTGGCGGGAATCATTTCGTGGATGGCGCGTCGCGGCAACTGGGGCGGCTATCTCGAATTCCGCGGCATGGACGCCGTCTTCCACGGGCCGAAAGGCGCCTGGAAGAAATCGATCGACCTGTCGAAGCCGTTCGAGGCCGAGTGCCTGTGGAAGAACAGCAGCAGCAACTCGAAACCGAACGACAACAAGAACTTCAACGTCATCGTCGTCTTCAGGCAGGACGGCACCGAGGCCGGTCTCGGCGGAATCCTGCTCGCCAAACAGGTCAACTTCAACGTGAAAGGCATGCAGTACACGGAGTTGCCGGAAGCACCCAAGTTCCCGTTCGCGTTTACGTTGAACCAGAAGAACCTGCGCAAGGTGGTCGCGCGCATCATGGAAACCTGACCACGCGCCAAGCCCCTGATTTCAGGCTTTTATTTGCCAATCGGCGTTCCATGCGGGAAACTAGGGGTGCGTAGAAAACCCCGTCTTCCCCTTCGTTGCGGAACAACCGCTCAAACCGTGTTCGAAGCCGCACGCGAGAATCGCGTGACGTTGCCGCGTTAGTTCGGCAGTGAGCCGCAAGGGACTGTGCTGATCGACAGCACGGCCGAGGAGTTACTCACTGCCTGACGAAGCCGGGGGTCGTGGTTGATTGGCCCCACCACGACCCCCGTGCGAATGATCTTGGCGATCTTCTCAACTGCGCACGTGATTCGGGCTAGACTGCCTGGGTCACGCACCTGACCCAGGATTCGAATCTTCGAAATCTGAGAGATAGATTACACACGTAAGAAGAGCAAAGAACATGGCCTCGCCAGAGATGTCACCCCAAACACCGTGCCCGGCGCGGTGACGCATCGCCGCGATCCGGTCTCCTATGTTGTGGAGCGTGTTTTCTCGACCGCCACCAAGTATCTCGATCGGACTGGCAAAAAGCTTGCCGTCTATTCGTGTGAGATGCGAAACAACAGGGTGAGCAGACTCGGCAAGTAAGATCTTGTAGGTCTTGGCAATGTTTGAAATGCGATGTCTATGCCGCCTCTTGTCAAAACCAAGTCGTCGGCATACTCGATCTCTCGTCGCCGTATCCAGCCATTTGCCATCCGCATCAAGGCAACCCGAAAGAACTCGAAAGTAGTACTCAAAACGCGTCGCTAGATACACAGATGAAACGGCTGCCGGGGAGTCGTCGATTGACGAAGGCACGATCTGCCTGAGTGCGTAAGCAACATGCTCTCGATAGCGCGAGGGAAACAAAACTGTAGGAGTTGAGGCTTCGAGCGATGTGGCAGTATTTTGTATTAGTCCAAACGGGCTACCTTCACAGTCTTTGTTGCTGAAAAACCCGGGATGGGGACAGCACGTCACGAGCATGTACTCGGCCAGTCTAGCCCTACTCATAAGGCCAGCTCCGTTTGTAGCGGCACAACCTATGCATTGGCGGTTTCGGCCTGCTCGCCGGCGCGTTCTTTTTCCATCTTGTAGAGCTCGATCATCAGCTCATCGACGAGCTTCTCGTTCGGCACGCGCCTGAGGATCGTTTCACCCTTGAACAGGTAGCCCGCGTCCTTGGCGCCCGCGATGCCCAGGTCTGCCTCGGCCGCTTCGCCGGGGCCGTTCACGATGCAACCTAAAACGCTGACCGTGATGTTGCCGGTGTAGTCGCGCAGGCGTTCCTCGACCTGGCGGGCAAGGGTTTCCACGCCGCCGTCCACTTCGTCGCGCCCGCAGCTCGGGCAGGCCACGATCTCGACGTTCTTCTTGCGCAGGCGCAGCGCGCTCAGGATCTCGAAACCGACGTCCACTTCATCCAGCGGGTCGCCGGTGATGCTGACGCGGATCGTGTCGCCGATGCCTTCCTGCAACAGCGTGCCGAGCCCGATGCTCGATTTCACCGTACTGGCCTGCAGCATGCCGGCTTCAGTGACGCCGAGATGCAGCGGCACGTCGGTCTGTTTCGCGAACTCGCGGTTGGTGTAGACCGTGGTCAGCACGTCGGACGACTTCAGGCTGACCTTGAAGTTGTGGAAGCCCCACTTGTCGAATTGCTCACACCACTGCACGGCCGTTTCCACCATGTGGTCGGCCATGACCAGTTCCATGTCGGTTTTCACCTCGAGCCCCTTGCGCGGCATG
The DNA here is from genome assembly GCA_020425515.1 of Planctomycetota bacterium. GTDB lineage: Bacteria > Planctomycetota > UBA8742 > UBA2392 > UBA2392 > JACKID01. The sequence continues at coordinate 21,096 of JAGQRI010000142.1, forward strand.
ATCGAGCCCGAGTTGACGCCGATGCGGATCGCGGCGCCCTTGTCTTTCGCCAGCGCGACGATCTTCTGCACCAGCTCCAGCTTGATGTTGCCGGGGTTGATGCGCACGCAGTGCACGCCCGCCTCCAGCGCCTTCAGGGCAAGCCCCGGCGCGAAGTGGATGTCGGCGATGATCGGGACGCGCGAACCCTCAATGATCGCGGGCAGCGCCAGCGCGGATTTTTCATCCGGGCACGCCACGCGCACAATATCGACGCCCTTGTCCTGCGCGCCGCGAATCTGTGCCAGGGTGCCCTCGACGTCGTGCGTCTTGGTCTTGGTCATCGTCTGCACGGCCACCAGGTGGTCGCCGCCCAGCGGGCGATCCCCCACCGTGCAGGTACGCGTCTTGCGCCTCTTAACCTCGAATCCCACGTCCGCTCCTTACATGTCAGCGGGCGCAGTGTAGCAGAGACTTTCCCGTACGCACCACCGGCGGACGCGAATGAATCGACCGCAGCGCAGCGCAATCACTTCACCTTGCCCTGGTGCGCGCCGTAACAGAGCTCGAAGGATGTGTCGAAGGACAGACCAGGGACCTTTGCCAACGGTTTCTCGGCGCCGGAGAAGCTGCCGGCCTGGATCGAGGTGCTGTTGCCGCCGCCGTCGTATTCGCGCGCGCCGTCCACAACGATGCCGAAAGTTTCATACCAGTTGCGCGGATCGCCCGTGCCGGCGCGGAACTCGACGCGGATCACCACGCCCGTGCCGTCCACATCGCGGCGGACGTGCAGACTGAATCCGGACGCGCCTTCCGGTGGCTTGCCGCAAAGCGCCATCAGTCGTCTCAGCATGGCATAGTCGAAAGCCTTGCCGACCTCGCCCTTGAACGCCTTGCTTGTCTCGTCGTTGACTTCGAAGCCTGTCAGCTCCACTTTGCGCACGACGCAGGCCAGGCGCCGCTGCAGCTCCAGCAGGTACTCCGGGCTGTCGTCCGCCAACTGTGCCGTAACGAACGCCAACGCCCCCAGCCCGGCGTCTTCGAGCTTGCCGATGCCGGCCTTGCGCGTTTCTTCATCATCCGACGTCGCCTGTTGCCAGGCTTTCTGCAGCATCGTCTTGTCGGCCGACTCGACCTTCACCGGCTGCGGCGAGGGCAGGATCGGCTTGTGGTCCTTCGTCAGCATCACGTTCAGGGCCATCACCCGCTGACGTTCGCGGGCGGCGAAAGACTGCGCGTTATCGAAGTGGAAGTGTTCGGGCCAGTACGTCGCCAGTTCGGCAAGAGCAGTATCGGAATAGCGCAGCCAGGCGATGGCCACCCGGTTTTTGGTCCCCGAGTAGTCACACAGCGTCGTGTCGTCCAGTTGGCTCGCCACCAGGCGCATCAGTGCTTCGCCGAGGTCGCCGTTGCGGGCTTCTTCGTGGCTGCGCAGGTACTCGCCGGCGTAGTAAATCAACTGGTTGCGCCAGTCCGACGACAGCCCGCCCATGCGCACCGTCACCTCGCGCACCGCACCGGCGTTGCCGCTCTGGACCAGGAACTTCGCGTACTCGCTGGCGTCGCGGTCGTTTGCGAACTCGTCCTGCTTCCAGGTATCCAGCACGTACTGCAAGGCGGAATCGTCGCCCAGGTCCAGCAGTACCTGCACGGCCGCGAGCCTGACGCGGACTTCTTCGTCGGTTTTCATCCGGTTGCGCAGAACTTCCCCGGCCTTTTCCAGCCCGAGGACGCCCGCGGCTTTGACAAGGTTGATGCGCGACCCGAAGTCCGACGCGTCCAGCGCCTGTTTCAGCGCCGTCAGGGCCGCATCAGGATCGACGCCGGCCAACACGCGCAACTGCGTATCGGCGTAGCGCCCGCCCTTGCAGACGCCCTCAACCAGTACAGCCTTGAAGCCCCGCTTCTGCACGTCGGCCCACCAGGCGTCGATCTCGGCCTTGATCGGCAGCGGTTCGCCGTCCGGCCCGGCCTGACCCTTTGTGTATTCACGCGCATAAAAACTGCGTCCGGAGATGCGCCCGAGGATGTCAATGCAACAGTCGCCCACCGTGCCGACATCATGTGAATAGAAAGACATCCGGTAGCTCGCCACAAAGCGCGTAAGGCGGATGTCATTGACGTGCTCGATCAATTGAGGGACGGCCTCCATGCCCAGACTTGTGAGCCGGCTGGCCGGGTCGGTGTATTCGTCTACGCCGCGCCCGGGATTGATCCAGCCCCAGCTCTGGGCGTCACGCAGGCGGTAGATCAATTCGTCTATCAGTTCGACGCCCTCCAGGTCGTCCAGCGACCCGGGTTCGTGGGTCTGCTCTTCCACGACCTCGATGGACAAGCCGTCATAGAAACCTTTCGCCTGTTTCCAGTGACGGGTGTCGGGGCACAGTTTCAGGAACAGGTCCAGCTCGTGCAGGGAATCTTTGCGGGGATAGTCCTGCTCGCCCAGGTGGTCGACGATTTCCCACAGGCGGTTTGCGGCGACGTCTTCGGTCAGGGCCTTCTGGATACCCGGCTCTTCGGGCAGTACCTGGTCGCGTACCCATTCGAAAAGCTCATTCGCGTGCTTGTCCTGGTGCAGGAACAGCAACGCGCGGCCAAGCACGAACAGCGCCGTACGCGGGCGGATCGACCAGTCGATGTACAGGCCGGAAGAAACCTCCCGGTCGTTCACTTTCCTCAGCCAGTCTTTCGAAACCTCGACGGGGTCCGCGACTTCGTAGCGTGCGCCCATGATGAACTCTGTGTCGCGCGATTTGAATTCGTAGCGTTTCGTCTTTAGTGACTGGTGCAGGACCGTGAAGCCCTGCTCGTCAACGCTCTGCAGCCAGCCGCAGGAACCGTACTCGTCGGTGGTATCCGGGTGCTTGATGGACGTGAAGCTGGTTGTGACCTTCACGAATGGCCGCACCAGGTCATAGCCCAGGGTGTCAAACCACTTGATGGTGCGCGGAATGGCGTCCGGCGCATCCACGCGGCGCTGCGCATCAGCGGCGCCGGCAAACAGCAGCAGCAGAATGACGGAAACAAGGACTCTCATAACGGACCCCCACGCTTGTTAACGCGGGGACGGAGAGAACGATGGGCATTACCAGCCCATGAACTGGTCCAGGTAGCCCTGGCGCTGGGCCAGCAGCAGCCCGCCGGTGATGGCGAGCATCACGATCAGTACGCTCAGCAGCACGATCAGCACCAGCAGGCCGGGGCCCACCTGGCGCTTTTCGGCCTTCTCCAGGCGCCCGCTGATGTCACGCAGCATGGCGGAAATCTGGGCGGTCGTGGCGTTCTCGTCGGCTTCGGTTACCTCGGGCAATACGGCGACGGATTCGCTGCTGTCCGCGTCTGCCGGGATACGGCGGCTGCGGCGCGAAACCCGGTCGGTGTGCCGGTCGCTTTGCGCGGGCGATTGCGAAGAGGGCCAGTTGTCTAGCGCTTCCTCGCCGCCCGTGTAGCCGTCAGTCTCCGGCGCAAAGGGCGCGAGTTCCGCCCCGGCGTAGCGTTTCACCGGCCCGCGCGGGTTGCGGCGGACGAAATTTTCCGGGTCGTCCTCGGCGCGGTCGAGGTCGTCCAGCACCTCGCGCATGTTCTGGTAGCGGTCGTCCGCCTTGATCTCCATCATCTTGCCGATGATGTAGCTCAGCCAGGCAGGGATATCGCGCTGAATGTGGCTCGGCGGCAGGATGTCCTTGCTGCGCTGTTGCTCGAGGATGTCCATCACGTTGCTGCCTTCAACGTGGCGTTGACCCGTCAACAGGTAATAAAGCGTCGCGCCGAAACTGTAGACGTCGCTGCGCTGGTCGAGCGGCTTGCCGCTTACCTGCTCGGGGCTCATGTAGTGCGGTGTGCCGACCACCATGCCGGTGCGCGTCATGTGGACTTCGGTCTGGTCACCGAACATGCGCGCGAGCCCGAAATCGACCAGTTTCATGATGCTGTGGCGCTCGCTGAACAGGATGTTGTCCGGCTTGATATCGCGATGGATCACGCCCTTTTCGTGCGCGTACTGCAGCGCCTCGCCGATTTCGCGCAGGATGCGCGCGCCGAAGTCCCAGGTGATGCGCCGCCCGGCGCCGATTTCGTGGTCGAGGGGCAGCCCGTCGATGAACTCCATGACGATCGCGCTGCCGCGCGGGAACTTCAGGAAGTCGTACACCTTCACGATGCCCGGGTGGTTGAGTTCCTTCAGCAGCATCGCCTCGTGCTCGACCCGCTGTTCGACCTTCATGCCGGGTTTCATCTCGGCGCGGATGTCCTTGACCGCAAGCACCTTGCCGCTGCGGCGCGGGTCGCGGCACAGGTACACCACGGCCATGCCGCCCTTGCCGAGTTGCAGGATCACGTCGAAGCGCTTGGCGACTTCCGGGCTGGGCGGAATCTCGCCTTCTTCGGGCTCGTAGCCTTGCAGCGCGCGTTTTTCTTCCTTCTCGATCTCGGCCTGCAACGCGGCGCGCGCGAGTTCCTTCGCGGCCTGGTCCACCGCAGTGAACTGGCGGCGTACGGTCGTGTTCTGTGAATGTTCCTCGACGGGCGTCATCGCGGGCGCGTCGTCGCCATGCCGGACCGTCTGCAAGTCGTCGCTGAAAGACGCCAGGCTCGGCGCCGACGCGGGCTCGAGTTCCGGCGCGCTGTGCGGCCTTGGCGGGCGCGGGGTTTCACGCCGTTTGTCCATGTCGGCGCGTTGCACGGCGCCGGACTGGTCCCAGCCCGGCGCGCGGACGCCGGACAGCTTGCCCGGGTACAGGCTGCCGCCGCTGGTGCTTTCGCTCGAGGGCGAGGTCAGGTCCGTGCTGGATTCAGGTTCGAGTTCGGTGGCGGATTCCGACGAGTCGGAATGGTGCGAATGAGCCGTCGTCTTAAGACGATCCGAACCGGGTTCTTCCGTATCGTCTTCTTTCTCGGGCTTCCCGCCCAGCTCGGTATCGGGCGCGGCGTCCGTCGGGACGTCAAACACCTGGTCCACCTGGCGGAAGCCGTCGTCGGGAGAAACGAAGCTGTCGTCGTCGGCATCGGTGGCGTCGCCCGGCTGTGAGGCCGGAACGTCCATCTCGGTGTCGTCCTCGGGCGGGAAGGCCTCCGGGTCCAACTCCGGCACGACGTGGCCCGCGGGCCCGCGCTTCTGCCCAACAGCGGGCAGCTCCTCCGCCGGTGTGGAGTCGTCGATCACTTTTCCCTCTCGGTTAGACGGCCCAATTTACTGAAAACCCGCCGCAATCGAAAGGCAGCCCCGTAATGCACAGTACGACCGTTGTGCGAACCCGCATTGCATCAGGCACAGCACGGGATAGCATGAATCCCGGCCCCGATTCACCCCACGGAGAATGCCTAATGGCACGCCACTGGCTCATTCACAGCAGTCTCGTTGTTGTTGTCGCGCTTGTTTGCCTGACAGTCGGTTTCCAGGCCGGCGCGCAGGAGACCCCGGATAAGGGCCGGCCCAACTCGCTGAAGGTAGGGCAGGTACAGAAGGTCGGCGGCAAGATCATCACCGCCGAGGACCTGATCGCGCGCATCTGGGAATACGAATCGATGCTCAAGCCCGACCAGCGCGTGCTTGAGCCGACCATGTCCTACCTGCGCGACACCGCCCTGCTCGACCTGGAATCGGAGCGGCTGGGGCTGGTGATCACTGAGGCCGAACTCGACGCGGAGACCGACCGGCAGCTCAAGGCCATCAAGGCGAAGGTCAAATCCGACACCCGCGGCACCATGACGTATGAGCAATGGCTGACCCAGCAGGGGCTGAACAAGGACGACTTCGAAACCTACGTACACGATCGCTCGAAGATCATCCTGCAGAAGCGCATCCTGGTGAACTACTTCGAGAAGACCGAGCCGAGCATTTCCAGCAAGCACATCCTGGTCAAAACGCGCGAGCAGGCCAACGACATCATCAAGATCCTCAAGGCCACGCCGGCCGACAAGCTCGACAGCGTGTTTGAAGACCTGGCCGTGCAGCGCAGCATCGACCCGGCGGCCGGCATCACCCGCGGCAAGCTGCCCCGTCTGTTCGAGCACGACGATACCCTCGTGCACGAGGCCGCGGACGCACTGTGGAAGCTGAAGGACGGCGAGTTCACCAAGGAAGCCGTGAAGACCGACTACGGCTACCACGTCTTCAAGCGCGACCAGACCTTCAAGCCGAAGAAGCGCTCGCTCGAGGAAATGCGCGAGGAGTTGATAGCCGCCCCCACGCGCACGAACGAGGAAGAGTACTTCAACCGCTGGGCGCGCTGGGTGTTCAACACACAGCACTACAAGGTCGAGCGCCGCCTGCCCGGCTTCGACTGCAAACCGAACGAACTGATCCAGGAGAAGTAATGCGTATCGGGACAACCTGCCTGCTGGCCATCGCCCTGCTGTGCGCCTGCGCAACCGGCTTCGCACCGACGGCGCAGGACAAACCGAAAGCGGAAAACACCGCAAGCGCCGATGACGGCGATACGGGCGACAAGGACGCGGATGACAAGAAGGAAGAACCGGTCCGCACGCTGAAGGTGAATGAGGTCGCGCGCATCAACACGCGGATCATCACGGCGGAAGAGTTCATCCAGCGCCTGTGCCAGCGCGAGAAAGTCTACTCCGACCCGGACCTGCGCTCGGCCAGTTGGGCGCTCGACAGCCTGATCATCGATGAACTGCTGATCCAGGAGGCCGAGCGCATTGCCGCCGTACCCAAGCGCCGCTGGACCAACGAGGAATACGACAAGCTGATGGCCGCCTTCGACGAGAAGCTGCAGCAGGTGAACAAGGCAGTCGTCGAGGCCGGCAGCGATCCCTACAAGAAGGAGGAGTTCGTCCGGCTGAAGTACGACATGTCGATGCAGGAATTCGAGACGTATCTCCAGTCCGTCGCGCGCGACAACATCATCCGCCGCCAGGTCGTGAACTACTGGAAGCTCACCACGGACTGCGCCGACGCGGAAGGCGTGTTCAAACGAAACCTGAAGAACGCCAAGGACGTACAGAAGCGTCTCGCCGCTGGGGCGCGCCTCGAAGCCGTCGCTCCGTCCGAGAGCGAAGACATGCATACCCGCCAGAGCGCCGGTGTGATCGGCACGGCGTACCGAGGCGACGGCTCTTTCAGCCCCGAAGTTGACGAGGTGTTCTGGAAGCTCAAGGTCGGCGAGTGGTCCCAGCCGATCAAGGTCGAGACCGGCTACTGGGTCGTCCGCAAGGCCAAGTTCTTCCCGCGCAACGAAGCGCCGTTCTTCCAGTTGCAGGACCAGTGCCTGCAGAAAATGCCGAACCCCAGCGACGAACTGATGCTGAAGTGGCGTCATGCGGTTGCATCCAGCGGGCTCTACACGTACGAGCGCCGCATGCCCGGCTGGGATTGCCAGGCCGGTGAAGACTAGGCAGGTATGGCGCGAACGCGCCGTCGCAGTTAGAAGCGCAGCATGCCCGACGACGAGCAGGTTCCAGAACCGACCTTCGAGCCCTCAACCGAAGACGAAGGCAGCGATGACGCGACCTCGGCCGGCGACGTGATCGCCGGCTCCGCGTTGCCGCAGGACGCGCTGGCCGCGCGCCTCGAGGCGTTGCTGTTCGTGCACAGCCGCCCGGTCAGCGCGCGCCGCCTGGCCGAGCTGGTCGGGTTGACGAGCGTCATCCCGGTCAAGCAGGCGCTTGAGTTGCTGCAGAAACGCTACGACGAATTCGGCAGCGCCTTCAACCTGCAGGAACTCGCCAAGGGCTACCAGCTTACGAC
>JAGQRI010000142.1:28894-30285 GCA_020425515.1 Planctomycetota bacterium
CAGGAACTGGAAAACATCCGCGGCGCCGGCAGCGACCACCTGGTGCGCGCGTTGCTGGACCGCAACCTCGTCAAGGTCGTCGAGCGCGACAGCAGCAAGCCCGGCAACCCGGCGCTGTACGGCACGACCGCCGAGTTCCTGCGCGCGTTCGGGTTGCGCAGCATCAGCGAGTTGCCCCAGGAGGGCGATCTGGCCGCGCCCAACATCGACGACGATGAGGACGAGGCGGAAATCGACGAAGCGGAAATCAGCGCCCCCGGAAGCGATGACGAATAGCCCCGACGACACCTTCACCCTCAAGGGCGCCGACGGCGCGAAAATCGCCGGCGACGTCTACCTGCCTGAAAACGACTCGCCGCCGCTGGTCATCGTCATCCACGGCTTCAAGGGCTTCAAGGACTGGGGCTGCTTCCCGTGGATCGGGCGGACGCTCGCGAATGCCGGTCTCGCGGCCGCGTGCGTCAACCTTTCCCACAACGGGGTCGGCGACAACCCGGAGACGTTCGGGCGCCTGGACCTGTTTGAGCGAGACACCTGGAGCAAGCGGGTCTACGACGTGACCCAGGTGATCGACGCGGCGCAACACGGGCTGCTGACCGACAAGGCGCAACCCAACCCGGCCCGGCTCGGCATTCTGGGGCATTCGATGGGCGGCGGTCTGGCTGTGCTGATGGGCGTGAAGGACACGCGCGTGCGCAGCATCGTAACGCTCGCGGGCGTGGCGCGACCCAACCGCATCCCGGAAGACGCCGTCGAAACCTGCCTGCGCGACCTCGGGCATGTGCCGATCGAAAACGGGCGGACGCACCAGATCATGCCGATCGGGCGCGAGTTCTTCGATGAGCTGAAGCAGCACCCGGAAGCGTTCGACATCAAGGCTGCCGCGGCGAGGCTGGACGTCCCGTGGCTGCTGATCCAGGGCAGCGCCGACGAAACCGTGCCGCTTGAAGAAGCGCACGAGTTGATGGAAGTCGCGGGCGACAACGCAAAGCTGCTCGTGATTGAAGACGCGGGTCACACCTTCGGCGCGGCGCACCCTTTCGCCGGCTCCACCCCGCACCTCGAACAGGCCGCCGACGCCGGCATCGCGCATTTCAAGGCGACCCTGTAGCCCGGTGCTGGCCTTTACAATCCCCTTTCCTACAGTGCGCACATGGTGCACACTATGCACTTGAGGATGACGTATGTTCCTCAGGCATGGCGCCTTTGCCAGAAATCAGTGACCATGATCCGCTTTTCGTACGACGCGCCCAAGGAATCCGGTTCGCTGTTCCAGCACTTCTCGCTGGAAGGCGACAATACGCGCGGGTACGTGCTGCTGGGCTGGAACGACGACGCCCCGGATGAGGGTTTCGCCGACGAGTTGCAGGACATGATGCTGCAGCAGTGGT
>JAGQRI010000143.1:0-10568 GCA_020425515.1 Planctomycetota bacterium
ATCAGCAGGATCATCACCCACTGGTGTTTGCTCTGCCGCCAGGTGTCCTGAACGATGGCGAGGAAGGCCGTCATTGCTGCCCTCCCACACCGCGGTGTTCGCCGTCGTGCATCACGCGCAGGAACGCTTCCTCGAGGCTCGCATGGTATTGCTCGACGCCGTAGATCTTGATTCCGGCCCCGCGCAGCACGTCGATCAGCCCGGGGATTTCCTCGCGGTTCTCGACGCTGACTTCCAGCCCGTGGTCGCGGCGGATCGCCTCTTCGAATTCGCGGGGCAGGCTGTCCGGCAGCTCGCCCGTGCGGATGCGCAACTGCATGCGCCCGTCGCGGATCGACATCTCCTCGGTGATCTCAGTGACCGGCCCCGAGCGCAGCATGCGCCCGCGGTACATGATGCCGATGGAATCGCAGACAGCCTCGACCTCGGCCAGCAGGTGCGAGTTGATGAAGATCGTCACGCCTTCTTTGGCGAGTTCCTTGATCACGTCGCGGATTTCGTGGCGCCCCTGCGGGTCCACGCCGTCGGTCGGCTCGTCGAGGATGATCAGCTTCGGCTCGCCGAGCATGGCCTGCGCCAGCCCGACGCGCTGCTTCATGCCCTTGCTGTACTTGATCACCTTCTTGTCGGCCCACTGGGTCATGCCGACGATTTCGAGCTTGCGGTCGACTTCGTCCTTCAGGGCCTTGCCCTTCAAACCCATCAGCTTGCCGAAGTACTGGCAGACGCCGCGCCCCGTCAGGTAGCGCGGGAACTGGGTCCCCTCCGGCAGGTAGCCGACGTGCTGGCGCGCGGCCGGGTTGCGGCTGTCGATGCCCAATATGCGCGCGCGCCCGGTGGTAGGCTTGCAGATGTTCAGGACGGTTTTGACGAAGGTGGATTTGCCGGCGCCGTTGCTGCCGAGCAGCCCGAAGACGTGCCCGCACTCGACCTTGAGGTCAAGCGGCTCCAGCGCACGCACCCGTGCACGCAGGCTGCGGTACGTTTTGGAAAGCCCATCGGTTTCGAGCGCAAGATCCGTCATGGCGACCCATTGTGGCCGGAAGCCCGACAGAAACATAGACCAGACAACGCGGTCATTTTATTCGATACGAATCAGTCTTCAAGAATCGGAATGTGGTGCTGGCGTCGTGATGCGGGCACCTTGCCCGCACCGTGGGGCAGGCTTCCAACCTGCAAGTAATCACATCAAGCTTTCAGCCCCCGCGCCGCAAGTGATAGACTGCACGTCCCTGTTTCACCCCGCCCGGTCAAGCCATGCGAACACTGTTCGGCATCCTGCTGCTGGCCGTCTGTGCTTCTTCAATGCACGGCGCGTTGACTGACGCGCAGGTACTCGCCGGCATGGACGACGCCTGCGCGTCCGAGGCGCGCTGGATTCTCGCGACCGACCGCCTCTCCACCGGCCCGGACGACCAGGGCGGCGACATGCCCCGCGCGGCCTACGCATTCGAGCGGCTGATCCGGCAGGGCAACGTCGGCGACTTCGAGTTGCTGGCGCAATCCGACAACGATGTCGCCGTCGCCTACGGCATCAACGGTCTGGAACGCCTGGCGCCGGAGAAGCTGCCCGCGCTGCTGGAATCGCTCGTGCTCAGGCGTGAACCGTTCCCGGTCGACGGCGCAAGCGGCGCCGGTCGGACCTGCGTGGCAAGCATGCTGCTGACCGCGATCAGCGAGCTGGCCCGCAACCGCGCGGTAATCGGCAAGGCCTGGCTGGCGTATCTTTACGGGCTGGAAGACGCGGGCGGGCGGACCGTCGACCACGAGATCGTGCAGGCTTTCGCCGGCATGATCGAACTGCCGCGCATCGACCCGCCGCCGGCAAGCTGGGCGTACGCGCAAGCGCAGGATGCCTACGACGACGAGACCGCGCTGCGCAGGCTGGTGGCGGCGGACGTGAAATCCGTTGCGGCACGGCTCGCGCTAGACAGCCTCAGCGACGGCGAGCAGCCGCGCGTTCGTCCGGACGTCTTCGCGAACATCTGGCGGCGCATACACCTCGACGCCGAGGGCGGCATCGACATGCTCATCCACGCGCGGCGCTGGCAGCGTGCGCGCAGCGCCATGAGGTCGAGGATCGAGTCCGGCGCGTGGGTCGAGTTGCGGGGCGACTGCCCCTGGCAGACCATGACGGCTCCGGACTGGGAATGGCTGGCAGCCGAGAAAGACCCCAACGCCCGCACGGCCGCCGAGTCGCTGCGCGGCAACGCCATCGCAGGCTGGCGCCTGGATGAGAAACCACCCGAGGACCGGACGGATCGCAAAATCTGGGTGCTGTTCACACTGCGCGAGTGCACGCGTGAGGGTTCGCGCAACGCGCCCCGGGCGAAGCTGCTGATGTCGGACCTGCTGACAAAGCCGGGCTCAACCCTGCCGCTCTGTCGCGCGATCATCGATGGAAAGCCGCTGGAGGAGCATCTGGCGGATGTGGTGGACGCAAAGAAGTTGCTGCTTCTGGCGACGTCAGCCCTGGCATCACATCAAAACAGCGAACGCCTGATCGGCGCGCAACTGCTGATTGTTGTGCTCAGGTCAGACGTGCAGAAGGACATGGAGTTCGGCGAATACAATCTGCTGTTTGAACCCGCCCGCAAACTGTGGTCTATCTGCCAGACGCTCGACGACGCAAGCGTCTGGGACTTTCGGGTGTTGGTACTCGAAACCGCGGACAGAATCTCGTTGGACGGCCAGGACCTCGATGTCGCGAAGACGGACTGGGTCAAGGAACTGGCGAAGCGAATGATCAACGACCCCCGCGCCATGCCCGTCACCGCTAAGCTCGAGGCGTTCCATACGGACCGCATCTACGACCACCTGGTATCGCGCTCGACCGAGATTCTGAGGGGCGTATACGAAGGCCGGGCCGAGTTCCTGGCGTCGTTCGAGGCCCCCGAGCGCAAAGAAAACGAGCGCCTCCCCAACGCCGCCGAAATCTACAAGCGCATGCAGGAAGCCGCCGCCAAACTGGATGACGAGTAGTGGCATCGGCTTCCAGCCGATGTTCAGCGCCCCCGGCCTCCAGCCGGGCATGCAGTCCACATCAAGCTTTCAGCCCCCGCGCCGCAAGTGTTAGACTGCAAGTCCCTGAATCACCCCGCCGGGTCAAGCTATGCGAACACTGTTCTGCATCCTCCTGCTGGCCGTCTGCGCCTGCACCCTGCACGCCCGCAAGACTGATGAACAGATCCTCGCCGGCATGGACGACGCCAGCGCCGCCGAAGCCCGCTGGTTACTCGCCAGCGACCGCTTCGCGCCGGATGTGGTCGGTGATGCAGGAGTGGAAACCCGCGAAGGCCGCACGCTTGCGAGACTGACGACTGCGGGAGACGTGAAGGTATTCGAGTTGCTGGCAGATTCGACGCGCGCAACCGCCGCTGCATACGGGCTTGCCGGCATCGCGAAGTTGGCGCCGGACAGACTTTCTCACTACCTGCCGCAAGTTGTTACGGTTCGGGAGACTTTCGAATGGGACTCTGGGTGCATCTGCATCACTGACGCCACGCTGCTTCACGTCTGTTTCGGCCTGGCTTCGCTGAACAAGATTTCGCTGGAGCGGGATGATCTTTCTTCTGCGTGGAAGTCATGGTTGGACGAAATCGCTGATCATGGCGCATTCGCCGGCTCGGGTACCCTCGTCGATTTCGTGGCCGCGGCAGGAACGGAACTCCTTGAGAAGAAAGACGGATTGACGGACCGACAGCTTTCGGTGTTGGCATACATGCGGGCAATGAAGAGCGACGATCCCATCGACAGCTTGTTGAGTTTGCTCAGGGACCCCCAGACGAGCAAACTGACCCGGATGTGCTGTCTCGAGTACTTCGAGCGGTTTCTCCCCCTCGACTATACCGACTCACCGGAAGGCTGGATTCGCACGGGACTCTACGTTGACGACAAAGATCGCGTTCGGAAGTCGGGTATCATCCCGCAGCTCATCATACATCTTTGGGAGATGCAGAAGAGTTGGTTGACGTTTGGCGACCCGATGTGGTGGGAGAACCCGGGTGTAAAGCCTTTCCTAACGCTGCCCGACACCACCGAAGTCGGCAAGCTGCGCGAATGCACTGACGCTGCCGTCCGCGCCGCAGCCAAAGAAGCGTGGGACTCCATGCTGGCAAACGGTGAGTTAGGCAACGAGCCGCCACGTGAGCCCGTCTCGCGCTACATCTGGTTCACTCGCAAGTTTTCACTGGCGAGCGAAAGTGCATCCGTCCGCAAACAACTCCGTGAACTGCTGCGCAGCGACGGCGTCGATATGGCCTGGACGCCCGCCGGGTACAACTCGGCCGCGTTGGCTTCAGTGCTCGTGGAAACGACGCCAGTTGACGAAATAGACAAGCTGACTTCCATCGCGATTGAACTGACGAAGCTGGAAGAGCAGACAGACCACCTGATGGGCTGGCACATCCTGAACCAACTCGCCCTGAACAAGGACAAGTGGAAACTGGCCGCCGAGGTTGAGGGCATGCCGGAAGTGATCCTCGGGGCACTCGAACAGGCCGGCGAATCGGGCATTTGGAACCTGCGAATGGTCGCCTTGGACCTTGCCGAAAACACGCAGAGCCTGCGCGCAGCAATCGTCAAGCAGCGCTTCAACTACAGGGCAAAGTGGTTGAAGTCCCTCGCTGTCGAACTCGCGACACATCCCAGGTCAGTTCCGCCATTCGCCGAGCTTCCGTGGAAGTGGCATGGTGGCGACACTCCGTCGGCTGTGTTGATCGAGAGGCTCTATGACGGGGCGGAATGGTTCACGCCAAAGACTCCTGAAGAGGAGGAGGGCGGCGCGACACTGAAGCAACTGCTACAGCGCATGAAAGAAGCCGCCGCCGAGGTCGATGATTAGGGCCCGTGGTGTGGGCTTCCAGCCGATGTTCAGTGCCCCCGGCCTCCAGCCGGGGTGGCACGCGCTGGAAGCGCGTGGGACTTCACATGCGCAGGATGCGCATGCCACCAGAGACTAATCGTGCCTGAGGGCTTTTACGGGGTCGATCTGGGCGGCTCTTCTGGCCGGGATGATGGCGGCTAGCACGGCCGTTATCGCGCCCAGCGCGGGGCCGGCGAAGGCCAGCCAAAGCGGCAACACGAACACATTGCCGCGGTACGGGATGGCCGCGCGTTCGGCGATCATGCTGCTGCCGATCGCGTCGCCGGGGAGCATCGCCAGCAGCGCGATCCCCAGCCCCAGCAGCCCGCCTACCAGCCCGATCATTGCGCTCTCGGTCAAAAACACGGCCATCACCTGCCCGTTCGTCGCGCCGACGGCCTTAAAGATGCCGATCTCGCGGGTGCGCTCCAGCACGCTGGTGATCATGGTGTTCACGATGCCGAGCGTGCTGACGATCAGCGCGATGCCGGTCAAAAACGCGATGATCACCGTGATCACCGTCAGCATCGTCTCCACCTGTTTCAGCACACTCGCCACGCTGAAGCCGGTGAAACCCTTGTCGCGCACGGCCTGCTCGACGTCCGGCGCGTTGTCCGCGTCGTCCACGATGATCACCGCGGCCGGGTAGCCGAGTTGCTGGTTGACGGCGCTGCCCTCGAACATTTCGCGCGCGGTATCGACGGGCAGGAAGATGTCGGCCTGCACGCTCTGGCCGTCCTCGATTACGTTCAATGAATCGCCCGGCTCGGTTTCGCGCATGATGCCGACGACGGTGAACTCGCGCTCGACCGGCGTGCGCGCCTGCGCCGCCATGCCCATCAGCTTGGGCAGCAGCTTCAAGGCGGCCTCTTTTTCCTCAGGTGTGAGGGTCTCGATGAAACCCTGCATCTGCGGGGGCGCGTTGCCGGCCGGGTCCTGGTCGTTCACGATGCTGGTCAGTTTGATCTTCTTGCCGAGCACCTGGTCGAAATCGGCCGGGTCGAGCAGCCCCCATTTGTACAGCAGGTATTCGTGCAGCACGACCTCGGGCGCGTCCGGCGCGCTGAAGTAGCGGCCGGCGATGATGCGGTCCTTGTAGCGATCGTTGGCGACGTCCACTCCGAAGCTGAGTTTGGGGCCGCTCTCGAATTCGCCGACGTTGATCTCGTAGCGCTCGACGATCATGGGCGAGATGCTTTGCACGTGCGGGATTTCCGCCAGCTCGGACATTGTCTCCGGCGTGATCTGCGTGACGCGGCGCCCGTACCACTGGCGGATCTGGCGGCGGTTGACGGCGCTGCGGCGCAGGCGGTCGCGTCGCTGGTCGGACATCTCGCCCTCGATGGTGACGTCGAGCGGGTTGTTACTCAGTTCAATGCCGAAGCCGCCGGTTACACCCACCTGGCGCAGGTTGTCCTGGCCCGAGACGGTATCGGTGACGGCGTGGGCGAGCCCCTCGCCGAGGCTGACGATCATGGTCAGCGCGAACACGCCGATCAGCACGCCGGACATGGTCAGCAGGTTGCGCCCCTTCTTGCGCAGCAACCCCTCAAACGCCAGTCCCAGGATGCCCTTCATGCGGCCTCCGGGGATTCAGCCACGAAAACACGAAAACTCAAAATGACTTGCGCGCGCTTCGCGCTTGCCAAGGCTGGTTTACGCGAAGGCGCGAAGAACTGCGCGGAGAACGCGAAGGCCGGGCCGGCAATGGCACAGGCCTTCCGGGTTTGCAAGCTTCCTTTTTCAGTCCTGCCTGGTGTGCACTCTCGGCGGCAACTGAAAGGCCTTCGCGCAGCTTCGCTCCTTCGCGCTCTTCGCGTCCCGCATCGGTGCGAGTGCGCAGCACGAGCAAGTCTTTTTGTGCTTTCGTGTTTTCGTGGCCCACTCATGCCGGCACCTCCGACAGGAACTGGCCGTCGGCCATCTTGAGCGTGCGGTCGGTGTGCTGCTCGGCCAGGTCGGGGTCGTGGGTGACCATCACCAGCGTGGTGCCGGCGCGGTGGCTTTCGAGCAGCAACTCCATGATCTGCTCGCTTGTTGACGTGTCTAGGTTGCCGGTCGGCTCGTCGCAAAGCAGCAGCTTGGGGTTGTTGACCAGCGCCCGCGCGATCGCCACGCGCTGCTGCTCGCCGCCCGACAGCTCGCTGGGCACGTGGCCGGCGCGCTTTTCCAGCCCGACGCGCTCGAGCAACTCATGCGCGCGTTTTTTGCGCTCAAAGCGACTGACGCCCTGGAACACCAGCGGCAGCGCCACGTTTTCCCAGGCGCGCCGCGAGGTAACAAGGTTGAAGCTCTGGAAGATGAAACCGACCGTGGTGCGGCGGTACAGGCTAAGCTCGCGCTTGTTCAGCTCGGCCAGTTCGCGGCCGTCCACTCGGATGCTGCCGCGCGAGGGCTTGTCCAGCCCGCCCAGCAGGTTCAGCAGCGTGCTCTTGCCTGAGCCCGAACGGCCCAGCAGCGCGACGAATTCGCCGGGCTCGATGCCGAGATCGATCCCGCGCAGCGCTTCCACGATCTCGCCGCCGAGGTGGTATTCGCGCCAGAGCCTGGTTGCTTCGACCAATGCCACGTTGTCTCTCACTGCCTTCCGCGGCGTATTCTTCTGTTTCCGCACGCGAAAACCCAGAACCTGATTGCCGCCGATTCGTTATTTCCGGTATTCACGAGCCGATTTCAGCACCTAGAGTGACGCGACTGAGGGGAACGCATGAAGACAGCCATCCTATTCCTTGCCCTGGCGCTGCTGCTGGCGGCGTGCGGCGGCGGCAACGCAGAGGCCGAGAAGAACGCCGAGCTGCACAAACGCGCCGAGGTCGCCGAGCGTAACCTGGTGAAAGTGCGCGACGCGATCGTGGCCTACTACAAGAAGAACAAGAAGGCGCCGGAGACGATGGACGACCTGGCCGACTTCGGCGCGGCGGAGAAGGACCTGGAGGTCAACGACGACTACTCCGAGCTTGCCTACACATTCCTGCCCCAGAGCCTTGAGTTCGATGACAGCGGCAAGCTGACCCGCTGCTGGCTGATCGCCACGCCGATCAGCAAGACCGGGGCCCTGCAGGTGCGCATGAACGGCGTAACCGGCAACTTCGACTACGTCGCCGCCGATGAGGACTTCGGCCCGGCCCCCGACGACGAAGGCTGGGGCAACGAGCCGGCAAACGCACCGGCCAACGAGGCAGCCAACCAGCCCGCGGGCAACGGTTAGGTTGCGG
The DNA here is from genome assembly GCA_020425515.1 of Planctomycetota bacterium. Lineage (GTDB taxonomy): Bacteria > Planctomycetota > UBA8742 > UBA2392 > UBA2392 > JACKID01. Next base: position 8,080 of record JAGQRI010000143.1, read on the forward strand.
CCAGGATTCGTATGCAGATAGCCCGCGTGGCACAGGCAAGATTGCCTGTGCCACGCGTCTTTCGTGTTTGCCCACAGATACTGAACCCTGTGGCTTAACGAAAACGGGCGAGCCGGTTGGCTCGCCCGCTATGGTTTCGGTGGATCAGGACTTGTCTTCCTTGTCCTTGTCTTCTTCTTCTGACTTTTCAGGCAGGTCGTCGACGGCTTTCTTCTTCACGTAGCCGCCGCCTTCCTTGTACTTCACCTCGGGCACGTAGTCGTGGTCGCGGCGGCGGATCACCTTGGCCGAGAGAATCTTGTCGTCCTTCTTGACCTGCGCCGCGAGATCAAGCCCGTCCTTCACCTCGCCGAACACGCAGTAGGGGCTGTTCTTGGCGTCCCAGTTGGGCGCGTCCTTCAGGTTGATGAAGAACTCGGTGCTGGCGCTGTTCAGGTCGCTGGTGCGCGCCATCGCAATCGTACCGCGCGCGTTGGCCAGCCCGCCTTCGTCCACGTGGAAGAAGTTCTTGTACAGGTCGCTGTCCACGGCCTCGTTCTTGATGCCGTAGTCGAAGCGGTCGCGGCTCTGGGACTGGTCGAACCCGCCCTGGATGATGCGCGCGCCGCCGGCCTGGTAGATCTCGGCCAGGTCGGTTGCCGTGCCCTCAACGCGATAGAACTCGCACTCCGTGTTGTAGAAGTGCTCCTGGATCAGGTTGATGAAGTTGGCGACGGTGTTCGGGCAGACGTCCTCGAACAGCTCGATCACGATGTCGCCCTTTTCGAGCTCGATCACCACCAGCGGGTTCAGCCCGCCGTCCTTGACCGCCTTGTTCGGCGTGACCTCGGTTTCCAGCTTGCTGAAGCGCACCGGGTCGGGCGCCTTGTCGCGCTTGAGCGTCGCCACCGGCCAGCCGTCGTAGTACACCAGCGGGGTGTACTTCTTCACGTCCTTGGGCTTCTGCTCGATGTACGTGTAGTAAATCGTGGCGCCGCCGAGGCGCCGGGCGATGCGCATGCCGTCTTCGCCGTCGAGAATCTTGCCGAGCGGCGCGAAGTTCTGCACCAGGCTGTCGCTGGGCTCGAGCACCACGAAGAACTCGCTGCGGGCGCGCATCGGGTCCGAATCGTCGCGGTTCAGCGCGATGGAGCCGGCCTCGAAGGCGTTCGTGGTACTGCCCTGGTAGTCGATGGTGTACGGGTTTTCGACGGTGACGAGGTCCACGTCGTCGCCATCCTTGGCCGTGGTGGGCTTCTCAAGCTCGACGCCGATCGGGCGCCCCTTGGCGCCGGCGGTGATGATGGTGGCGTTGCGGAACGGGCCGGTGGCGTTGAAGCTGTTGCTGAAGGCCGTCGAGTTGAAGTCGGTGCGGTCGAAGAAGCCTTCGTCGCAAAGGCTGACGAAGTGCGCGACGGCGTTGCCGGCGTCGTTGCCGTACAGCTTGATGCGCAACTTGCCGACGCTGGTGACGAACACGACGATCGGTTCCGGGTCGTCCACCAGCTTGGGCTCGGGCTTGTCCGGCTTGCTGTGGTGCGTCCACGGCAACCGGGCCTGGTTTTCCTTGTTGTCCAGGAACTCGGCGTCCGCCTTCAGCCCGTCGCGAAGCTCGGTGATGCGGGTGTTCCAGGCCGGGTGTTCCTCGCTGTCTTTGAACTCGCCCAGGTAGTCGTCCATGATTTTGACGACCTGCGTCAACTGGTCGGCCTTGTAGGGACGCTCCAGCAGTTCATAGGCGCGGATCGCGTAACGGTAACGCGCGAAGGCCCGCAGCATCTCCTCGTCGTCGGCCTTGGAGATAACCTCTTCCATCTTGCCCGGCAGTTCGTCGAGCTTGTCGACCTTGGCGGCCTTCTCGATTTCGTTGCGCAGGTCCTGCTCGGACTCCGTGGTCGCCTTGTTCCAGAAGTAGTAGGCGCCGAAAGCGATGATCACCAGCGTCACGACCGGCGTGATGAACTTGCCGTAGCTCGCCAGGAACTTGCTGGCGCCGTCGATGAAGGCCGCGCCGCCGCTCAGGCCCGTGCGGGCCAGCACGTCGCGCGATTTGTCCTTGGAAGCGGCTACGCCGTCGTTGCGCTTCTTCTTGGGTTTGACTGATTTCCGAACCATGCGGGTCCCGCCTAGTACTGTGGATTCATCTCGACGATCAGGATGCTGAAGCGCTTGCTGGCCTGGAGTTGGTCGTCCGGGGCCAGGCTCAGCTCAAGCTGGTCGTCACCTTTCTTGAAGAGCAGCTTCATGGTGCCCTTCTCGTCGTTGACTTCTTCGGTCTGCAGCTCCCACCCTTCGCGGGGCAGGTTCTTCTTGCACCAGTCCGCCACTTCCTTCGACGAGTCCAGCCCGTCGGTGCTGCGGTAGGCGTAGCGCCCGTAGATGCGGTTGCCGGACTCGCTGTCCTGCCGCTTGAACGGCGGCGTGTCGTACGGCTCGTAGTTGGACGGCACCGGGACGTCGGCGTAAGCCTCGCCGCCTTCGTGCCCCTTGTTCGTGTGCTTGGTCGTGGC
>JAGQRI010000143.1:10668-12844 GCA_020425515.1 Planctomycetota bacterium
GGGGCCAGACTATACATAAACGATTTTTTCTGTCGCAGGGGGAAACGAGACGAAAAAACCGGCTGCTTCCCCGCATCGGGTATCGGCAGATTTGCGTCGTTCGGTTGACCTTGGCGTGGCGGAGTGTCCTTAACAGCGAATTACCAATGACCAATATCCAATAACTAATGCAACGGCAACCAATGCAACGGCGGCTTCGGTCGCAATTGGTCATTGGCTATTGGTTATTGGTTATTGCGGTTGCTTTTCCGCCCGCAACGCCGGCACCAGCTTCGCCAGTGTCTCCACGACCTGGTCCACTTCATCCGCCGTGTTGCCGTAGCCGAGGCTGAAGCGGATCGTGCCGCCGCCCTGCTCGTCGCTCAGTCCCAGCGCCGTAAGGACGTGGCTGGGCTTGGTGATCTCCCACATGCAGGCACTGCCGGCGCTGGCCAGGATACCGGCCTCGTCCATCTTGCGCAGCAGATGGCCGCCGTAAACCCCGTCGAACCTTACACTTGCGGTGTTCGGCGTGCAGTTTTCGAGCTTGCCGTTCAGGTGCGCCCCAGGGACTTTTTCAAGCAACTTGGCCACAAGTTGGTCGCGCAGCCCCCTCAGTTCGGCGCCGTGCTCGTTGCGTTTGCGCTCGGATACCTCCAGCGCCTTCGTCAGCGCGGCGATCTGCGGCACCGGCACCGTGCCCGCGCGCCGTCCGCCCTCGTGGGTGCCGCCGAGCATGAAACAGTGGTAGGGCGTGTCCCTGCGCAGGTACAGCACGCCGACCCCCTTGGGGCCGTAGAACTTGTGGGCTGACAGGCTCAGCGCGTCCACGTCCAGCACCTGCACGTCGACCGGGAGTTTGCCCGCGGCCTGCACGGCGTCGGTGTGGACCCTGGCGCCGATGTCGTGGGCCAGCTTGGCGATCTCGGCGATCGGCTGGACGGTCCCGATCTCGTTGTTGGCGAACATGACCGAGACCAGAGCCGTCTTCGGCCCGAGCGCGTCCCGCAGCGCCCCCATGTCCACCAGCCCGTCCTGATCCACGGGCAGCACGGTTGTCTGGAAACCCTGCTCGCGCAGCCAGTCGCACGGCGCCAGCACGGCCCGGTGCTCGATGGCGCTGGTGACCACGTGGTCTCGCGAATGCTCGCGCTTCATGGCCCAGGCGATGCCGCGCACGGCCGCGTTGTCGCTTTCGGTGCCGCCGCTGGTGAAGACGATTTCGTCGGAGTCGGCTGCGTTGAGGATGCGTGCCACGCGCTCGCGGCATTCGCGCAGGAACTTGCCGGCCTTGCTGCCGAGGCTGTGGCCCGAGCTGCTGTTGCCGGAAAACTCGCGGGTGGCGCGGATAAGCTCGTCGAGGACTTCCTCGTCAACGGGCGTCGTGGCGTTCTGGTCGAAATTGATCATGGTCGGATTCAGTGGGTAGTTGATGGTTGATAGTTGGTAGTAAACAGCGTCGGCAGCTTTCGCAGTCTGCCTTGCTATCAACTACCAACCACCAACCATCAACTCCAATTTAGTTGCGCAGGCTGGACTGGCGCCCGAGCGCGTCGGCCACACCCTTCTGGTGGCGCGCCTGGCGTACCGCGAGGTCCGGGTCGATCATGCCCTTGCGCGCGAGGTTCACGAGCTGCTTGTCGAAGCTGACCATGCCCACCGAGGCGCCGGTTTCCATGGCCTGGTAGATCAGCGCGGGCTGGCCCTGGCGGATCATGTTGGCCACGCCCGGCGTCACGATCATCAGCTCGGCGCACATCACGCGGGACATCTCGTTCTTCGTCGGCAGCAGGCGCTGGGCGATCACGGCGCGCAACACCATCGAAAGCTGCATGCGGACGTACTCCTGTTCCTCGGTCGGGAACATCGCGCACATGCGGTCGATGGTGGAAATGCTGTCGATGGCGTGCAGCGTGCTGAACACCAAGTGGCCGGTTTCGGCGGCGGTGACGGCCGTGCGCATGGTTTCCAGGTCGCGCATTTCGCCGACCATGATGACGTCCGGGTCTTCGCGCAGGGCAAAGTGCAGGGCCTCGGCGAAGCTGTTCGTGTCGCTGTAAAGCTCGCGCTGGTTGACCAGGCTGCGCTTGTGGCGGTGGACGAACTCGATCGGGTCTTCGATCGTGATGATGTTGAAATTGAAGTTCTCGTTGATCTGGTCGATGATCGTCGCCAGCGTCGTCGACTTGCCGCAGCC
>JAGQRI010000143.1:12921-14159 GCA_020425515.1 Planctomycetota bacterium
AGCCCCAGGCCGTTGAACGGCTTCACGTCGCTCGGGATGCGCCGGTACACGACCGTCACGGCGCCGCGCTGCACGTAGGCGCTCACGCGGAAGCGCCCCTTGCCGTCCGGCGTGGTGTGGGTGCAGTCGATCGCGCGGTGTTCGTAGAAGCGGTCCATGTCGCGGTCGGACAGGATGATGCGCAGGGCCGCCTCGGTGTCGTCCGGGGTCAGCACCTTGGCCTCGACCGGTACCAGCTTGCCGTTGATGCGCAGCACGGGCGGCGCGCCGGCGGTAAGGTGCAAGTCGGACGCGTCTTCCGATTCCGCGATTTCCAGCAACTGGTTCAGCAGCCCGCTCGTGGCGAAGGCGCTGGCGCCCTGGTCGGCGTACTGCTGCGGCTGCTGTTGCGCCCCGCTGCCTTCGTCACCCCAGCCGCCGCCACCGTCGTCCCATCCGCTGTTGTTGACCTGTTGGTGGGCGCCGCTGGGCTGGCGCAGGTACTGGGGATCTCCACCTGACATGGGTGCTCCTTCGGCGCAGGGCCGGACTGGGTTGCGGTTACCGCTTGTCGTAGAATCCATCATTGAGTCTAGTGGGATTCCTGTGCACAAACAATCCTGCAGCGGTCGTCCAAATAGGTTCAACTTGCCGCAAGGCTGTGCGTTTCATTCGATACCGACAGCCCCGGATTGGCCGGGCCATGGATAACGAAGCCTGAAGTATGCCGGTTTTTGAATACAAAGCCTTAAACGCCAAGGGCAAGGCGGTCAGCGACGTCATCGACGCCGATACCGCCCGCGACGCCCGCGAGAAACTGCGCAACCAGAAGATCTACGTCACCCAGATCAATGAGGTTCGCGGCAGCAACGCCAAGCGTGAGGTCGTGCAGGACGCCCAGGGGCGCAAGACCGTCGTGGTTTCGTCCGAGCTGCCGAAGGTCGTCCAGTACACCGGCACGCTGGCCATCATCGCCGCCGGCGTGATGCTGCTGCAGCTCGTGCTGGCGTGGCGCAACCAGCCGGATATCAGCGTGGACGGCGAGGCCGTCGAGGGCGCCATCACCGCTGTCGACGTAATCGTGCGCATTATCTCGGCCATCGCGACCGGCATGTTCGGCTACGTCATATTGAAGGGGCGCACCTGGGCGCTCACCGTTACGACCCTTTTCGCCATCGTGGACGGCGTCGGGCCGTTCGTTGACCTGGTCAGCGAAAACGACTACCTGGCGGGACTGTTCGCGCTGGTTTACGGCGCGC
>JAGQRI010000144.1 GCA_020425515.1 Planctomycetota bacterium
TCGTCCATGTTGATGTCGATCACCTGCGCGCCGTTTTCAACCTGCTGGCGCGCGACTTCAAGCGCCTCGTGGTACTTGCCGCCGAGGATCAGCTTCTCGAAACGCTTGCTGCCCGTTACGTTGGTGCGCTCACCGACGTTGCAGAACAGGCTGCCCGGGCCGATCACAAACGGTTCCATGCCGCTGAGGTGCAGGCGCGTGTCCGGCTCGGCGGGGGTGCGCGGGTCAATGTTCTTCACGGCCGCGGCGATCGCCTTCACGTGGTCAGGCGTCGTGCCGCAGCAGCCGCCGACGATGTTGAGGTAGCCGCGCTGCGCGAAATCGGCCAGCACTTCGGCCATGTAATCGGGCGTGTCGTCGTAGCCGCCCATTTCGTTCGGCAGGCCGGCGTTCGGGTAAATGCTGGTGAAGCAGGGCGCGAGGTTGGACAGCGTTTCGATGTACTCGCGCAGGTCTTCGGCGCCGAGGGCACAGTTCAAGCCGATGCTGAGCGGCCGCGCATGTTCCATCGAGTGCCAGAATGCCTCGGTGGTTTGCCCGCTGAGCGTGCGCCCGCTGGCGTCGGTGATCGTCCCGCTGACCATCAGCGGCAGTTCGCGCCCGTATTCGCGGAACAGTTTGCGGATCGCGTACAACGCGGCCTTGGCGTTCAGCGTGTCGAACACGGTCTCGACCAGCAGGATGTCCGCGCCGCCGTCGATCAGCCCGCGGGCATTTTCGGTGTAGCTGGCCACGAGCTCGTCGAACGTCACTTTGCGCCAGCCGGGGTCGTTGACGTCGGGGCTGATGCTGGCGGTTACATTCGTTGGGCCGAGCGAGCCTGCAACGAAACGCGGGCGATCCGGCGTGCGTGTCTTGAATTCCTCGCAGGCCTGCTTGGCAAGCCGGGCGCCCTCACGGCAGATCTCGTAGCTGTGGTCCTGTGTGCCGTAGTCCTTCTGGCTGACCGGCGTGGCGGTGAAAGTGTTGGTCTCGATGATGTCCGCGCCGGCCTCGAGATACTGCCGGTGGATATCCAGCACGATCTGCGGCGCGGTCAGGCACAGGATGTCGCTGTTGCCCTGCAGGTTGGTCGGGTGGTCCTTGAAGCGCTCGCCGCGGAAGTCTTTCTCATCCAGCATGTAGCGCTGCAGCATGGTGCCCATGGCGCCGTCCATCACCAGGATGCGCTGTTGCAGCAACTGCTGAAGCTGTTCAAGAACCATGCATGTTTCCGCGACGTGTTCGACCCGCGGCGGCAGCATAGCAGGTGTAGCGATCATCGGTACTGCCAGTGTCAGCCGCGCGTGCTGGAAGTAAAAGGAGGCCATGAGAGCTGAGATGGTGCAAATGGGCGGGCTGAATACCCGCGTGATCGACGTGCTGGACGGGCAGGCCTCGCCCTCGCTGGTTGTGGTTCTGTGCCACGGTTTCGGGGCCGGCGGGGCCGACCTGGTGCCCCTGGCCGAGGTGTTTCTGCGGGCATCCGAGCGGGTGGCGGGTGCCACGCGCTTCTACTTCCCGGAGGCGCCGCTTGACCTGTCAAGCATGGGCATGTGGGGCTCGCGCGCATGGTGGATGATCGACATGGATGCCATTAACCGCGCGCTGGCCGACAGCACCTTCCGCGATCGCACACGCAACGACCGCCCGGAAGGCATGCTTGAAGCTCGCGAAATGGTCATCAAGCTGGTCGACGAGATCAGAGAAGAAACCGGGCTGCCGACGTCGCGGATCGTGCTGGGCGGATTCAGCCAGGGCGCGATGACGACAACCGACGTGGCCATGCAACTCGACGAAAACCCCGGCGCCTTGATCCTGTGGTCCGGCACGCTGCTGAACGAGGCCGAGTGGCGCGAGCGAGGCGAGCACCACAAGGGGCTCAAGGTGCTGCAATCTCACGGACGGCAGGACCTGTTGCTCAGCTATGCCTGGGCCGAAGATCTGCGCGACGTGCTGAGCGAGATCGGGGCCGACGTCGAGTTCGTCCCGTTTGACGGCCCGCACACGATTCCCGAAGAAGCGCTGATCCGCACGGTCGCCCTGCTGGAATCCCTGCTGGAGTAGCTACTCGTCATCAACTGGCGGCCAGCGCATCGCGCTGTGCATGATGCGAGTAACCCAGACCGTGTCGTTCAGGACAAGATAGGTTGCAATGTACGGGGTGCGTGGAATCACGAGCTCGCGAGACGCCCCGGCTTTCGCGGGCCGCCCCATGTTCGGGAAATCCCGAAGCAACTCCAGAGCGCTGAGGATACGCTTCACTACGCGGTTGGCCGCATTCGCTGAGTCAGTCCCGATGTACGCGGCAATGCCGTCCAGGTCACGTATCGCGGGATCAGCCAGCTTTACGCGCACGCCGTTTCCCCCTTTGCCTGGCTGCGATTTCCGCGGCGACCTGTTCGAGGTCCTGTCCTTCGCCTCGGCGGGCGGCTGCTTCCCCCTCAAGGATTGCGTCTATGTGGGACTCCTCGATGTCAATGCGGTCCTCAAGCATTCGGGCGATCAGCTTCGAAGCGGACCGGTCGGCCTTCTTTGCGAGCTTCTTGACGCGTTTCGCGAGGGCGGGCTCGAGGCGAACGCTGATGGTTACCTTGTTCCTTGCGGGCATGGCTTCTCCTGATTCAAAGTGATGCACCATGCATCATAGTGCATCACTCGGCTCATTCAAAGCGGTCCGGCGCATCCGGGGCCTGGTCGATTTCGTCCAGCCAGCCGGCGCGCGCATCCGGGAACGCGTCCGCGTAGGGCACGTACGGCTTGATGTCGAGCACCGGCGTGCCGTCCAGCAAGTCAATGCCGCGCACGTGCAGCACGCGCCCTTCCACTTTAAGCAGGCGCAGCGCCGACAGCCCGATCGGGTTCGGGCGGTGCGGGCTGCGGGTCGCGAACAACCCTCGGCGCTCTTTCGGTCCGCGCGGCGGTATCACCGTCGGCTTCCAGTTGTCGTTCAAATGCAGCCACACGACGACCCAGATGTAGTCGAAGCGTTCCAGATCCTGCAGTGCCTGCTCGAAGTTGTGCCCGGGCAGCAACTCGATGGTTGCGTCCAGCGCGCGGTCTTCCAGTACCTGCTCGGTGACGGTCGGCTGGCGCGGCGTGCCGAAGCGTTCCTTGTAAGGCGAGCGTACATAGCCGATCACCCGCGCGGTCACTTCGCCGGGCGGGGTGACCTCCGAGGTGTGGTCCTGGGGCGGCTTCTTGCGTTTCATGGGCCTAGCCGGGCGTTACCCCGCCCTGGAGCGTGCTCCACTCATCGATGTACCAGTGGCCGCCGTCGCGTCGGATCGTCACCGGTGAGGCGTTGTCCTTGCCCTTGCTCCAGAGGAAGAACTTGTAGCTGTCGGCGTTGATCTTCTGGGTGTCCTTGATGCTGAGCTTGACCACTTCGGGCTCGCTCATCTTGAAGTCCGCGCCTTCGCCACCGCAGTAGCTGCGGATGATCGCCGGGTCGGCGGATATGCGCTTCCAGCCCTCGCCGGCCATCTGGCTCAGCTTCACGCCGGTCGGGCCGTCCTTGTCTTCCCACTGGTCGTTCTTGCGGCTCAGGTACGCGATGGCGCGGTTGCCGGCTTCCTTGTCTTCCTCGACAAGCAGGCAGGCGTTGAGGAACAACAGGATCACGTCATCGGCGTCGTCGCCGGCCTTGTCGTAGGCGGCCTTGATGGCTGCCGCGTCGTGCAGGCGTTCGCGTTCGATGCTGCGGGTCTTGATCGAATCCTTGATCGAGCTGCCGCTGCGCCCCGTGCTTTCGCACGCCGTCAGCATGCATGCCAGAACCAGCAGCACTGCCATGGAAAGTCTCATCTGCTTCCTCTCCGGTTTTGTGACTGTGGCGACAACCCGGAGATAACTTTCCCGGGCGCAATTCGCCAATCAATACCGGGTCAAGTCCCGGGTGGCGAGTGCGCTGACCGGCGTTAGAATTCGCGGCGCAGACTGTGAGATCGAAATGGACGCCGAAAATCTCGCCTATATGGAGTCCCTGTACGAGGACTTCAGCCGCGACCCCAACTCGGTACCGGCGCGCTGGCGTGAGTACTTCGAATCATTGAACGGCAGCAACGGCAACGGCGCGGTCAGGTTTGGCCCGTCGTTCCGCACGCGCAGCATCTTCAACCCCGCGCCTGTGCGCGCGGCCGGCCCCGCGGGCGTCAGCGCCTACGACGTCGCGGCCTTGCAGGAGAAGGTGGACCGGCTGATCCGCGTCTACCGCGCGCGCGGGCACCGGCTGGCGCAGGTCGACCCGCTGGGCAGGCCGCTGCCGCGCATACCCGAACTGGAATTGGAGTACTTCGGGCTGCGTGAGGACGAACTGGACCTGCCGATCGTCAGCACGACGATCGCCGCGCCCGGGCTGGACACGCCGCGCAAGGTTCTCGAGCACTTGCAGGAAACCTACTGCCGCAGCATCGGCGTGCAGTTCATGCACATCGACGACCTCGAAGTCACGACCTGGATGGGCAAGCGCGTGGAAAGCACGCGCAACCGCCTTGAGCTTACGCGCGACGAGAAGATCCGCATCTTCCGCCGCCTGAACGATGCCGTCACCTTCGAGAAGTTCCTGCAGACCAAGTACATCGGCAGCAAGAGTTTCAGCCTGGAAGGCGGCGAAAGCCTGATCCCGCTGCTGGACCTCGCCATCGAGCACGCGGCCAACCAGGGCGTCGTCGAGATCGTGATCGGCATGGCGCACCGCGGGCGCCTGAACGTGCTCGCGAACATTATGGGCAAGACGCCGCGCGAGATATTCGCCGAGTTCGAGGACTTCGAGACCGAGACCGTGCACGGCGACGTCAAATACCACATGGGCTACAGCAACGACTGGACCTCGCAGACCGGCAAGTCGGTGCACCTGTCCCTGTGCTTCAACCCCAGCCACCTCGAGTTCATCAACCCGATCGCCCTGGGGCGCACGCGCGCCAAGCAGGACCGCGTCGGCGACCTCGACCGCCGCAAGGGCGCCACGCTGATCATCCACGGCGACGCCGCCATGATCGGCGAGGGCGTGGTGCAGGAGACCTTCAACCTGTCGCAGCTCGGCGCCTATCACGTCGGCGGCGCGATCCACGTCGTGCTGAACAACCAGATCGGCTTCACCACGATGCCCGAGCAGGACCGCAGCAGCACCTACGCCACGGACGTCGCCAAGATGCTGCAGGTGCCGATCCTGCACGTGAACGGCGAAGACCCGGAGGCCGTGGCGCAGGCCGTGCGCACGGCGCTCGACTTCCGCGAGAAGTTCCAGCGTGACGTCGTGATCGACATGTACTGCTACCGCCTGCGCGGGCACAACGAGGGCGACGAGCCCAGCTTCACCCAGCCGTTGATGTACAAGAACATCCGGCAACGCGAGGAAGTCCGCGACCGCTACCTGCAGAAGCTGCTCGAAACCGGCGGCATCACCGAGCAGGAAGCCGAGGAGATCAAGGCGCACCCCAAAGCCTTCTTCGACGAAGAGCTGCTGGCCGCGCGCCGCAAGAGCCGCATCATCAGCCGCAACCAGCTTGAGATTGTCTGGAGCCCCTACAAGGGCGGGCTCGAGCCGCAGGACGAGACGACCGAAACGGGCGTGCCGGCGGCGAAACTCAGCGACTACCTGCGCCGCATCAGCAAGGTGCCGGAAGGCTTCAACCTGCACTCGAAGCTGGAGAGGCTGCTTGCCCAGCGTTTCGAGATGGCCGACGGCGATAAGCCGCTCGACTGGAGTGCCGGCGAAGCGCTCGCATACGCCAGTCTGGCCGCCGAGGGCACGGGCGTGCGTATGACCGGCCAGGATTCCGAGCGCGGCACGTTCTCGCACCGGCACTCGGTCTGGCACGACGTTGAAAGCGGCGCCGTCTACCGCCCGCTGAACTATGCCGCCGACGGACAGGCGCAGATCAACATCTGCAACAGTCCCTTGTCCGAGACCGCCGTGCTGGGCTACGAGTACGGCTACAGCCTGGATGCACCTGACGTGCTGGTGATGTGGGAGGCCCAGTTCGGCGACTTCGTCAACGTGGCGCAGGTGATCATCGACCAGTTCATCGCCAGCGGCGAGGAGAAGTGGAACCGCCTCAGCGGGCTTGTGATGCTGCTGCCGCACGGTATGGAGGGCCAGGGGCCGGAGCACTCCTCGGCGCGCATCGAGCGCTACCTGAACCTGAGCGCGTCGGACAACATCCAGGTCTGCAACGTCACGACGCCGGCGCAGTACTTCCACATGATTCGCCGCCAGATGAAACGCAACTGGCTGAAGCCGCTGATCGTGATGACGCCCAAGAGCCTGCTGCGCCACCCGGAATGCGTCTCGCCCCTGAGCGAATTCAGCGAGGGCGGCTTCCGGAAGTACATCTCGGACGACTGGGCGGGCGACAAACCGTCGCGCCTGCTGATCTGCAGCGGCAAGGTGTATTACGACTTGCACGATGCCCGCCGCGAGAACGACCGCAAGGACGTCGCCATCGTGCGCCTCGAGCAGTTGTACCCGCTCAAGGACGAAACGCTGCACGAGATTGTCGGGCGCTACCCGGAAGGCACGGAAGTCTACTGGGTACAGGAAGAACCGGAGAACATGGGCCCGTGCGTGCATATGCGCTGGCACTGGGACCGCGCCTTCAAGGGCGAGCGCCGCCTGCAATGGATCGCCCGGGAGATCTCGGCCAGCCCCGCCACCGGCAGCAAGCGCAGACACAAGCAGGAACAGCACGAGCTGATCGAACGGGC
>JAGQRI010000145.1 GCA_020425515.1 Planctomycetota bacterium
ACCTTGGTCACCTTGCCGCCGCCGAGCTGGTTCAGCTTCTTCTCGATCGCGCGGTCGAGCCCGATGATCTGGCTGCCGCCCCCCGCGAGCAGCACGTTGTCGCGCATGGCCGCCTGGAATTCCGGGTCGTAGTCGCCCACCAGGTCGTGCAGCCCTTCCACGATCTCCGGCACGATGCTCTCCACCGCTTCCTTGATCGCGTCCGTGATGTCGAACTCGGTCGGCACGCCTTTCACCGGCAGCGTAACCTTGACCGGCTCATCAACGCGCGCCAGGGCCGCATGCTTTTCCTTGATCTGCTTCAGCATGTTGACCGTGAAACTCGCGCCCGGGCAGGCCTCCTTCATCAGCTCGAACAGTTTGCGGTCCACGGCGTCGCCCGCGGCGCTGACCGTGCGCTGGTCCTCGGGCGCCGGCAGGCTGCCGTGCATGCGGCACAGGTCGGTCGTGCCCGCGCCGATGTCGATCACCAGCGTGTCGGTCAGGAACTGCAAACCGTAGGCGACGGCGAACGGCTCGCTGCAGATCATCACGCAGTCGAGAATGCCGCGCGCGGCCTCAATCAAATCCTTCTGGCTGTGGATGCTGGCCTGCGCCGGTGCGCCGATCACGCCGTAGATGAGATCATCCGGGCGGGCGTCGGCCTGCTTGACGACGTGTTCCAGCAGGTCGCGCACGGCCTGTTTGGTTTTGCCGGCGTCGCGGTTGAGCGCGTTGTCGAGCGCCTTGTAGCTGACGTCGCCTTTTTCCATCGGGCGGTAGACGTCGCAGGAGTGCTTGTTGCGCCAGGCGTCGGCGCCGAACAGCTTGTTTTTGCCCAGGGCCTTCATCGAGATTACGTCGCGCGGGTAGGCGACGATGGAGTCAACGGTCTTGCGAACGCCGTTGGAGGCCGCAATGGCGGAGTGAGAGGTGCCCAGGTCGATGCCCACAAAGAGCACGCCGTCAGAAGGTTTGGAAGCGGGCGCATTAGCGTTCGGCTGCATGACGATCTCCATGGGTTAAAAGGCTGCCACAGAGGTATCGACCAACGCGCGCGCGGTACTTAAGGGAAAGCCCACCAAATCAGCACGAAATCCAAGCCCAGCCCGCAAGGGCTGGGGTAGCGCTTAACCAGCCGGCTGGCCGCATTCAAAGCACTTGCTGGCCTCGGGCGTACGCAGCACGCGCCCACAGTTTGCACAGGGTGGGCCGTACTTTGCGATGCAGTGCTTGAGGATATGGTCGGCATCGTCGAGCCGCTCGCCTGTAAGCTGTTCATAGGTCTCGCAGACTGGTTCGAAGAAGTTTTGGAGCTTCATTTCTTCAAGTGACGCACCAGTGTCCTTTCGGAACTCTTTCGCGGCCTTCGTGCTTTGACGGTAGACATCGCTGACCACTGCAAACTCGTCTTCGTCAAGCATTGGCACGTCCCGCCTGCACCGCCAGCACCAAAGCATCTTCATCGACGTATTCCTAATCGCTGCGCCCCACATTCTAACGAATCGGACGGTTCCGACGTCAAATTCACGGTAAGATGCAACTCAGCATGGGCGATCCCGAGACAGCAAAAACTCCCTTCATGAGAGCACTGCCGACCGCTTGGCACGGTGGGGATGTATCTGGGCCCGACCTCCGATTCGGAGAATTCGGCGCAGCACTCCGCTTCGGCGTGCCGGATGGCGAGGGGCGTGTCACTTTCGAAAAGCTCGACTCTGTCCGTATCAGCCGCGGTGAACACGAGCCCTACGATAGCGATTGGGATTCGCAGGAAGTCTATCCCTGGGTGTACGTGGTTGAAAATTCGCCCTGGCTGTTGGAGCGCTACGGATACGAAGCGAAGTTCTACAGAACCAGCTACGAGTTCAACGGCGACGTCGAAGAAATGCTCAGGGATTTCGACCACTACGTTTTCATGTTCGAAGACAACTTCGCCGAAGCAATCGCCGCCGGTATATGGTTCCAAGTAAGCGAACATGAACTCGGCGACACCGAAGGGTTTGATGACCACCCGTTGAAGGATCTGACTGAGGATTGCACTCGGGAACGGCTGGAATCGAGCGGAATTACATACCAGGTCCGTGTGAATCCACGCCCTATGACAGAGCTCGAAAGCGATTCCCGCTACTGTTCCCAACCCCTGATCCACATTGCAACCGAGTTGGAGGGACGCTGCCGAGTTGACTGGCGATTGAGTCTGCGGACGCGAAGAGGTGTTCAGAAGAGCATCCTTCGCAGCAACCTGGGTCGCGTCGAAAAAGTGTTCGATGGGATTGCCGGGTTCCCGGAGATTCGCCAGACCTTGGAACACTGGCTGGCAGAAGTGCGCAGACGCCGGCACGAAATGGGCAAGGACTAGCGGCCGGAGGTCGCGGCATCACATAGCCCGGGGTGCTAACCCCGGGTTTTGTTTCGGCGATTTGGCCGAGCCCGCGGAGCGGGCGGCATGGAGGGTGCATGCCTGACTATGCCGCCCCCTTCGGGGGCTCCGAACACTTACTCCCAATGTTCCCGGGGCTTACGCCCCCGGGGCTATTTGATGTCGCCCCTTCGGGGCTGGGTTGTATTGCGCTAGAGCCCCGCCCGGGAGGGCGGGGGCACATGGGCTTGCCCATGTGGTGGTTCGATCTTTCGCCCACCTGTGGCGGGCGACCCCGGCACCCCGAGTACTCGCATCGAGTACTCAGGTACGTTCGCTTCACGAACTGGCCGGGGCTCTTGTTTCCGCTTTCTTGCTGCCACTTCTCTGGCGGGTTTGCCGGATTCCTTGCGGCGGCTTGCTTGAAAACCCGCATTTTTGGGTGTTTTCGGCTTTGTTCGCTGCTGGCACGGTGCTTGCATTAACTCCTCTGGACGAAATGTGGCGGCCTGGCGTTGTGTCTGCATTGGCACGCGCGCGGCCCCTGGAGGTTGACCATGAAACCGATCACCACACTGACCGCCGGGCTGGCGCTGCTTGCGCTGGGCGCAATCACCGGCTGCACGCGCACCGTCGTCGTGCACGAACACCACTACGAAACCACACCCGAACCCCAACCGGAGCCCGAGCCGCAACCGGAACCTGAGGCGGCCGAGGTCACGATCGAGGTCAGCTACTTCCACGATTCGCTCAAGCCCTGGGGCACATGGGAATACGTCGACGGCTACGGCGATTGCTGGACGCCAACCGAAGTCGACGACGACTGGCGCCCCTACAGCCACGGGCACTGGGTCTGGGTCGACGACTGCGGCTGGTACTGGGTCAGCGACTACCAGTGGGGCTGGGCCTGCATGCACTACGGGCGCTGGACCTACATCAACCACCGCTGGCACTGGGTGCCCGGCTACGAATGGAGCGGCGGCTGGGTCGTGTGGTGCGAGGGCGACGGCTACATCGGCTGGGCCGCCCTGCCCCCGAGGATCCACTGGGACGACCGCGACGGCTGCCGCACCGAAGGCGTGCACTGGGAAATCGAGATCTACGACGGCTGCTGGGTGTTCGTGAAACACGGGCGGTTCCTGTCGCGCCACGTGCACGAGTTCATTGAGCCTTCGCGGCAGTCGCGGGGCATCTTCCGCCGTACCCAGGTGCGCGGCTGCCTCACGGCCGAGCGCGGGCGGCCCATGAACCGCGCGATCGCCTACGACGACGCGGAGCGCTACACGGGCGAGAAGCCGCCGCGGCGGAAGTTCAAGGACGAGCGCGACCACAAGGACCGCCCGGCCGACCGCGACGACGGCGCTGACGTGTATGTCTACCGCCCGAAGGTCAAGAAGGACCAGGCGCAGTTGGAGCGCGAAAAGAAGGACAAGGAAGAAGACGACCGCAAAGCAAAGGCCGAGCGAGAAAAGAAGGCCAACGAAGAGCGCGTAAAGAAAGAGAAAGAAGACGCGGAACGCAAAGCCAAGGCGGAGCGAGAGAAGAAGGACAAAGAAGAAGCCGAGGACAAAGCCAAGGCAGAGCGAGAGAAGAAAGAGAAGGAAGAAGCTGAACGCAAGGCAAAGGCCGAGCGAGAGAAGCAGGACAAAGAAGAAGCTGAACGCAAGGCAAAGGCCGAGCGAGAGAAGCAGGACAAGGAAGAAGCCGAACGCAAGGCAAAGGCCGAGCGAGAGAAGCAGGACAAGGAGGACCGCGAGAAGGCAGAGAAGGAGAACGCCGAACGCGAAAAGGCGGAGCGAGAGAAGAAGGCCAAGGAAGACCGCGAAAAGGCTGAACGCGAGAAGAAAGCCAAGGAAGACCGCGAGAAGGCAGAGAAGGAGAACGCCGAACGCGAAAAGGCGGAGCGAGAGAAGAAGTCCAAAGAAGAAGCTGAGCTGAAGGCCAAGGCGGAACGCGAACGCAAAGCCAAGGAGGAAGCCGAGGCGAAGGCCAAAGCAGAGCGCGAACGCAAAGCCAGGGAAGAGGCTGAAGCCAAGGCCAAGGAAGAACGCGAAAAGGCTGAGAAGGAGAAGGCAGAACGCGAAAAGGCCGAGCGCGAGAAGAAAGCCAAGGAAGAAGCCGAGCGCAAGGCGAAGGAAGAAAAGGAAAAGAAAGAGAAGGAAGAGCGAGAGAAGAAGGAAAAGGAAGAGAAAGAGAAGAAAGAAAAAGAAGACAAGGACAAAGAGAAGGACGACAAGGACAACGGCAACGGGAACGACAAGAAAGACAAGGACAAGTAGCTCATCCTTCCATCAGCACGAAGAAAGCGGCGGCCGACCCGGGCCGCCGCTTCGCGTTTCCGTCACCGGCCGTGCTACTGCCGCCAGGCTTCCGGGCTGATCAGCCCGCTGTCCACGGCGTCGTTGCGGGTCAGCGTGGTTTCCAGCTCGACCGCCTTGTCGCCCTGCCACAGTTTGAACTTCAGTTTCAGGTCGGGGCCGAGCCTTGCCAGGTCAACCGGTTTGGTCTGCCTCCAGAAGGTCGTGTTCTCGCCCGGCTTCATTGGCGGGCGGTACGGGCTCCAGCCTTCCACGGTCTCCGGCGGCGTGGCGCGCTCGAACTCAATCGCCCGGTGCGTGTCGCCGGCGACAATCTCGGCGTCGCTGATCTCGAGGTCGCCGGTCACGTTGTCGGTCAGTTCAAGCCAGATCTCATGCGGGCCGCCGATGCTCTTCACCTCGATGCCGCCGTCGTGCATCCCCTCATGCAGAAACAGCGGGTAGACGTGCACCTTCACCTTCGTGCTGCCGGCCGGCTGGATCGAGTCGGGCGCGTAATTCTCGATGCGCACGACGGCGAAGTTGATCGTGTTGTCCCAGCGCAGCACGTAAATCAGGAACGGCACCAGCAGCAGCGTCAGCACCATGCCGATGCGCCGCAGCCAGGCCGGCAGCCTGCGGTCGAGCGCCAGCCAGAAGGTGATGAAGACCATCGCGCCGAACGGCGTGCGCAACGCGAACAGCATCGTCCCCACGCCGACGAAACAGAAGAAGCGCAGAAAGCCGAGCGCGATTCGCTCATGCAGCGGCACGAACGCGGGCTTTTCGGGTTCCGGCTCGTCTTTCGGTTGTTCCGGCTCGGTTGCGGGTTCGTCTTCCATGGGCACAGTGTAGGGTTTCGGGCGCTAGGCGTCCTTGCCGTGCTTCTTCTCCGCCGAGGCAACCCGGGCCTCCATTGCCTTCAAGTCGCTGATCAGCGTCCGGGTGCGCAGGGTGTGCGTGTCCTCAAGCAGGTCCAGTTCATCGCCGGCCTCCAGCGCCTCGACGGTCCACTTGCGGGCGTCCGCAACGTTGCCGCGCTTGAGGTGCACCCGCGCCAGCGCCAGCTTGGCTTCGACGAACTCGATCAGCCCTTCCCCGAAACTCCGCTTCACCAGCCCCAGCGCGAGCATCGCCTGCGTCTCGGACAGCGCCGGCTCATTCAGCGCCAGGTGCATGTGCGCGCAATTGAGCGCGCCCCGGGCCTGCTCACGGGGCATGCCCGCGGAGGCGCCGGCGTCGCGCGAGCGGCGGTACTCGAACAGGGCCAGCTCGAAGCGCCGGCTCCAGCGCAGGATGTCGCCCGCGATTTCGTATGCCGAACACGACAACGCAAGACTCGACTGCACGGCACGCGAGTTCAGCAACTGCGACAACTGCTGGTCGGCCTTTTCGCGCTCGCCCAGCCCGAACAACATCTCGGCGCGCAGCAACTTCGCGTGCGTGAGGCAGGTCGTGTGCCCGAGCGTGCGGAACTCCGACTCCGCCATGGAAAGCGGCCCCTCGGCCTCGCCCCAGCGCGCTTCCAGCACACGCAACTTCGCCTGCAGATAACTTACGCGCGCCTTGCCGAAACGGTCCGCCTGCCGGTGGTAGACGTCGGTGGCGCGATCCCACTCGACGCGGGCGCGCGTATGCAGCCCGTAGTCGGCGTACACCTGCCCGAGCGCCTCAAGCGGCTCTCCCGCCGGGTCGTCGTCGTCAACCGCCGATTTCGCCAGCCCAAGCGCGGCCTCGGGCTGGCCCTGCTTGCTCCATACCCTTGCGCGCATCGCCAGCAGGGCCCGGCGCGGCTCGGAATCCGCCGGCGCGTGCTCCAGGGCGTCCATCACCCGCGCCTCCGCCCTGGTAAGGTGCCCCGCCCAGATCAGCGCCCGGCACTCGGCCGTCGCCAAATCGAGGTAGGCGCGGTTGCAGCCCAGCCGCCGGGCCTCGTCGCCGACGGGCTTCGTTCGCGAGACGCCCTCGACGACGTCCTCCTCGGCGTTGAGTTGCAGGATCGCCTTTTCGACGTCGGCCTGCACGCGCGTCTGCGTGTCATTGAGCGCCGCCGCCGATTCTTCCGCGCGCCGCAGTTGCTCGCGGGCGTGGTCGATCCGCCCGGCCTTCACCCAGGCGCGCGCGGATTCGAGATGCCGGGCCGGGCTGAGCGGCTCGTTCCCCGGCATGGCGGCGATTTCGGACAGCAGCCGGGCCTGGCGCGCGAATTCACGCCCGGACTCGGCGTGGCGGACGGCGATGTCGAGAAAGCGTTCCTCGAGCCGCGAGAATTCCGGCCTGTCCGGATGCAGGGCGGCGGCCTCATGGGCCTGCTGCGCAAGCGACTCGGCCATGGATGCCAGCGTGTCGGCGTCCAGGCTTCGAAGCGAGTTCTCGAGAAACTCCAGCGCCTCCCGTGGCGACTGCATGGGCACACCCGTTCACAGTTGCCCGTGCAGTGTGACTTCCATAATCGCGTTACGCAAAGGAGCGTCTAGGCGTGGACGGGGCCGATCGTGATGACCGGCTGGATGTCCGTGAAGTTCGGGATGTCGCCCATCAGCACCGGCGCCGCCACGGCGAACGCTTCCTGGAAGGCTTCCGGCGACTCGAAGTCCATGGTGGCAATCGCCACGTGCGGCGGCGGGCCGCCGTCGGGGCCGGGGACGCACTGCTGCGCGCTGGAGGCAACCAGCCCGTTGGGGCGGCAGAGTTCCTGCACGAGTTGGAAGTGCTTGGTGGTGTAGTAGTCCCAGTCGAACTTCGCGCCTTCCCTGGCCGGGTAGAATGCGGTCATACGAAACATGCGCGCCCCCTGATTGGTTGAGATCGAACGGACGCTACAGGCGCCCGGAAGCCCATGCAAGGGAACGCCCGAAAAGGCACAATGGGCGCATGAAAGGCTCGCACATCGGGATGATCCTGGCGCTGGCGGCCACGCTGGCGGTGATCGGCGTCGGCGGCTGGTGGGTGCTCATGCGCAACCCGGTCGGCACGCCGGAGAACGCGCTGGCGCTGTACGCCGACGGGCTGGCATCGCAGGATCCCGCCGACCTGGCGCCGTGCATGTACATCGACCCGGTGATGGTGCCCGACGCCGCCGAGCGCGACCGCCGCCGCAAAGAGACGGCCGACAAATACATCAGCGTGCGCGACACGGTGGTGGGCGCGTCACTGGCGCGCAAGATGAGCGTGGCCGAAACGAAGGTGACGGGCGTAAAGGGCGAGGAGGCCCACGGCGAGATCGTAATGGTCGTCGAGGAAAGCACAGGCCCCTCGCGCCGGCGTTACATCGTGACCATGGTGCTGCAGGACGAAGGCTGGCGCGTAAGCCAGGTAGCCTACACCGAAGAGCCGCGCCCCTAGGTGGCACGGGCGCCCCCGCCCGTGAACCCGACATGGACGAGGGCGTCCATGCCACGAGTACCCGCAGGTGGCACGGGCGCCCCCGCCCGTGAGACCCGACATGGACGAGGGCGTCCATGCCACGCGCCCTAGCCGCCGGTTTCCTCGGTCAGTTCGTCGTACATCTTCAACTCGAAGTCGTTGTAGTACCACTGGTCGTCCATGGCGTCGCCGGCGGTCGTCGTGCCCTTCACGCTGTCGCGGTAATACACGCGCACGTTGTAGAAGCCGGCCAGCGTCGGCGTGCCTTCGAAGACCCCGCGGTCGGCGTTCCAGCTCACGCCGGGCGGCAGCGTGCCTTCCACGTTGCTGTTGAACTCGACGTCGTCGATGAAGTTGGAACTCACGATCACCCGCGACGAAAAGTACTTCGCCACCATGCCCTTCTCGCGGCTGATCACCGAGTTGGCGTAGTAGCTGCCGTCGCCGCTGCCCGACGGCGCGGGCTCGGCGCACGCCAGCAGCAGGATCGAGAACAACAGGATGAACCACTTCGGGCGCAATGGCCCGCTCGCGTCTGTGCCCATGGCTACGGCTCCGGATGCCCGGGGCGATTTTACCTAGCAGCGGGTCGCGGGCCAGTGCCGCGTGGGATGTGTCACACCTGCCTGATAATCTGTTGCAGACGCGCGGCCGGGTCGGCGGCGGGTGGTTCGGGTTCGTTTTCCGGCGGAACCTTCTTCTTTAACCACTCGGATGCATACGCGGCCATCTTGGCGGCGGCCTGGGCGTCCTGCAGCGGCCTGAACACGGCGGTGCTGACCGGGTCGCCGGCGCCGCCGTCTACTTCTTCGGGCGTCTCGTACCACATGTGGCCCATGTTCATAAGCGTCGGGCACTCGGGCATGCCGTGGTCTTTGACGAGCTTCTGGTAGATTTGGATGGCTTCGTTGGGCATAGCCACTGATGGTATTTACAACTTGCCGGGCATTCCAGCGTGAACGGGCACAGTTTGGCGCGTTATGGCAGGCGGGAGCATTTCCCGTAAGTTTTTTCGGTTTGGCGGAACCATCAGCCCGCTGACTGGGTCAATTGGTCGGATTTGGAACACGGATGCCGGGGCCAGGCAACGAAGACAACCTCGATGCCAGCACCGGCGACAGGTTTCACGACCTGTTTGAGCGCTACTACGACGCCGTGTTCCGCCAGATCGCGCTGATGCTGGGACGCGATCACGCCGCCGCGGAAGACGTTGCTCAGGAGACGTGGTGGCGGATCGCGCGCAGTTTGAAAACTTTTGAGGGACGTTCCGGCTTCTACGCCTGGGCCTGCCGCATCGCGAGCAACGAAGTCAAACGCTGGTGGGGCAAGCACAAGAAGCCGACGACAGTCGGGCCGGAGCCAAGCGAAGACCCGACGGACGCACGCGACCAGGCCGAGCTTGTGCAGGCGGTGCTGAGGCGCATCCCCGAGGAATTCCGGCAGCCGCTGCTGCTCGACCTCTGGGAAGGCTACAGCGTGCGCGAAATCGGCGAGGCGCTGGACCTGCCGGAAGGCACCGTGAAGTCCCGCCTGCACCGCGCCCGCGAGCGGTTCAGGCAGATCTGGGAAGAGCTGGCGGGGACGCAGTAAACACAAGGCAAGCATGACGCAGGATTTCGACCAACTGATTCGCGGCGCCAGGCCGGAAGTACCGGCGGGGGCGCGCGCACGGGCGCTGGATTCCGTGGAGCCTGAAGGTGCGGTGGGCTCCACGCCGGCGTTCGTGCGCGTACTCCTGCGGGTGGCGGCGCTGGTCCTGCTGGCCGTCTGCTCGGGCGTGGTGGCGGCGATGCTGTCCGCGCCGAAGCAGCAGGCGGCGGTGCCGGTTGACGTCGCCGCGCAGCTCGCCCAGGCCCGCACGCGCATCGACACCCTGGAGCAGGAATCGCCCGCGGCCCGCGTTGAGCGCCTCAAGGCCGACGTCGCCGAACTCGAATCCGCGCAGCCCGCGCCCGCCGTGGATCTGCAAAAGGCCATCGCCGACGCCGTTGCCGACCACCAGACCGCGCAGATGGC
>JAGQRI010000146.1 GCA_020425515.1 Planctomycetota bacterium
GCAGCCGCCGCGGCGGGCGCAAGCGGGGCAGGCGCACCGGGCGCCGCGGCAAGCGCGGCGGCGGCGGTAAGGGCGGTGGGGAAAAGTCCTGAGCTACAGGTTCTGCATGTACTTCAGCCAGGCGGCCTGCAGGGGCTCGTAGTCTTTTTCGTCAAAGAGTTCGTCGACCAGGTCTTGCCAGTTCTTTCCCTCGACGCAGCCCCAGAACAGCTTGATGTAGTTCTTCTTGAACGCGCTGTTGTTCCCCTTCAGTGCATAGTACGCAAGCGACCACGCCTCCGCGTAGGCGACGTCGAGGTCCTTCGCGTCCCACTTGTCCCGCGTCAGGTGCAGAAACTCCTTGATGGGGATGTACTTGCCTTCACGAATCGCCGTCCGGATGTCCTCATAGCGTGTGTAGTTATCCTTGCGGGCGCGGACGAGCGTACCGAGCTCGATTGACTTGCCGCCCTGCTTCAGCTCGAACTTTCCCAGGAACTCGGCAAGCCCCTCATTCAGCCAGGTCGGCACGTTCTCGGCGAGGACGTGGAAGAACTGGTGCCAGCCTTCGTGAATCAGCGTGTCCAGCGACTCCTCGTCGATGCCGTACACGCGCCGCCCGCCCTGTCCGCCGAACAGTTGCAGGTAGTAGTGGTTGGGGTCGTAGAACCCGGCGACGTGCTCGCTTCCTTCGCCGCCCGTCATCGCGGAGAAGTCGTTGAAGCCCTGCTCGGTGCGGAAGAAGAAAACCTTGATGACCCGTCCCTTGGGCCAGTCGCGCTCTTTCATGCCTACGAAGCTCATGTAGCGCTGGCGCACGTACTCCATCAGGTCGCAGAGCTGCCCCAGGTCGTCCGCCGGCTTGAGCAGCTTTTCGATCTTCTTGGCATCGTGGCGGTCTTCGGGGTCCAGTTCGGTGAGCTGCTTTTCCAGCTCGTCCATTTCGTCCTCGGTGACGCCGTAGTCCGAGACGACGTGGTAGTTGCCGAGCTTGCTGGTCATCTCGAGTTTCTTCCAGGCGTGCGGCCAGCGTTCGCGCCACGGGCCGAGAATCACGTTGCGGAATTCTTCCGTACGCTGGCTGGATCCCCCCCGCGCGATTTCAGCGTCGAGTTGCTCCAGGGCGTCGTCCCAGCGCCCGAACAGGTGAAGCATCTCGGCATAGCGCAGCACGAACCAGCAGTCAGGCTTCAGCTTCACGGCCTGCTCGTAGCACTTGAGCGCTTCGTCGTCCTCACGCAGGTCGCGGTGGCAAAGCCCCGAGTTGCCCCACCACAGCCACTTGTCCTCGTCGTCGATTGTGTCCTTCGCGTCCTCCAGGACCTTGAGGGCATCCTTCGGCTTGTTTTCCTTCAGGAGCGCCAGCGCCTTGTTGCAGGCGGCGACGCCGGTGTATTCGGGTTTGTCGTCCGCGTGTGCGGGTGTCGGGCGCAAGGCTGCCGCGAGGGCAAGCGCGATGAAAACGGCCAGGGCGGCGCGCGAAAGTCTGGTCATGGTGGGTTCTCCTGTGCGTATTTCCCCGGAGAAATATGAAAGCGTCTGACTAATCAGTCAGGAATTATAAAGAACTCCTAATTTTCGAACGAGACAAGAGTTTATGAAAATCGGCACGGGCGCGCGCCGACTTGACCGTGCCGGGAAGCCATGTTGAAGTTCGCGGCGTTATACAGCGTGGCAATCTTGCCCGCACGGAGACCGAGATGACCGAATACGACCCGAGCAAGTTCCGGCTCGATGAAGACGACGACAACGGCGACGGCGATGAAGGCGGCGAGGGCGAAAGCGGCCATCACCGCGCGCTCGCCCAGAAGCTGCTGAAAAGCCGCACCATCATCATCAGCCGCACGGTGGACGACAAGCTGGCCGCCAGCGTGATCGCCCAGTTGCGCATCCTTGAAGACGACGACCCGAAGAAGCCGATCACCTTCATCGTGAACAGCCCCGGCGGAAGCGCCGACAGCGGCTTCGCGATCCTTGATTACGCGCGCTTCGTGAAGCCGCCGGTGCGCAGCATCGTGTGCGGCATCTGCGCCAGCGCGGCCGTCATGATCCACCTTGGCGCGGACAAGGAAAACCGCTTCTGCACGCCCTCCAGCCGCTTCCTGCTGCACCAGCCGTCGATGTCGGCGCGCGGGCAGGCCAGCGACCTGGAGATCCTTTCCGCCGAGATCGACCGCCTCAAGGCGATGTACAACGACATCGTCGCCCGCGAGACCGGACGCTCCGCCAAGCAGATCGAAAAGGACGTCCACCGCGACTACTGGATCCCCGCCCCCAACGCCGTCGAGTACGGGCTGGTTAAGGCGGTGGTGAACAACCGCGCCGAGATCGAGTAGAGACCGGGCAGCACTGACGGAATGACGGACCTGATGTTGAAGAAGCTGACGCCTTTGCTGCTCGTAGCCTGCATGCTTGCCGCATGCAACGGGGACTTCGACCAGCGGCAGGACGAGGCAACCACCAAGGGCGCGGGGTCGACTTCCGTCGGCACGCTGCCCAACCAGGGCGGTCCGCGTTACATCCGCGGCGTGGTCTCGAATGCGGGCGCCGTCAGCGGCGCCTACGTGACCCTGCGGCGCATCAACAACGACGCCAGCATCGACTTCACCACCAACCTCGGCAACGGCGTTACGTTCAGCAACGGCATCTACCAGATCTACCTGACCGATCTCTCCTATCGCGGCCCGATCCTCGTCGAGGTCCGCGGCGGCGCGGGCGTGCTCGGTGCGAATCCGGCCACGGCGCTTTCCGACAAGTTCCAGGATTTCCGGGCCGACCACGTCATGTACGGCGTGGTGCCGCTCTATGACGGTTACAGCGTCATTGACGTGAATGTCTCCCCGCTGACGACCGTGGCCGTCGGGCGCTGCCTTTCGTTCAACGGCGGCGTGGCCGGGGTGCTGGGCGGCATCGGCACCGGCATGTACGGGCTGATGTGCCAGCAGGTGGCCGAGTTCTTCGGCATCGACGGTATCCGCGCGCAGCTGCCTTCGGACTACTCGGCTTCGGGCTCGTTCGGCTCGAACGACCTGTACGCCCGCGTGCTGGCGGCGCTAAGCCAGGTGGCCAAGGATATCGGGGTCGCCAACGTTTTCGACTTCTGCCTCGGCATGTATGACGATGCGCTCGACGACGGCGAACTCAACGGCTCGATCCCCGTCGTGCCGAACACGCCGATCGCGATGCCCGACCTGGGGGCGTCCGGGCTGATCGGTTCGGCGCTGCTGAACAACTACATGGACCCGGCCAACCTCGAGCGCCAGGCCGGCGGCGACAACACGGGAATCGTCACGGGTGACTCGGTCGACACGTTGATCACCACCCTCGACAGTGCGCGCGACATCGACAACGCCGTCCGTACCTACGACCTGACCGTCCGCGTGCCTTCGGACCTGACCGTTGCGAAGGGCGACGAAACGGCGACCTACATCGAAGCGCTGGACCAGCTTGGCAACAGCATCAACTTTCATCCCTACGGCGATTCCGGCGGGCCCAGCTTCGTCGAGTTCGCGTGGGTTTCCAGCTCGCCGGGGAACGTCAGCGTCCAGCAGTACGGGCGCGTGACCGTCAACGCGGCGGCGCCCTCGGGCACTTACACCCTGACGCTGACGATCCAGCCCGCGGCCGGGCAGACCTACGTGACCGGGCCGACGCAGGTGCACACGATCAACGTGCACGTGCCTTGATCAGACGTTGAGAGGAACTTCGCCGAACTGCGGGTCTACGAAGACCGGCACGCCCGCACGGTTGCTGCGCTCGACGACGCCGCGCAGGGCCGCGACGCCCCACTTGGCCCAGAAGCGGCGCCCGACGCCTTCCTGCTTCTCGAACTTGGACATGTCCTGGCGGCGGATGTTCACGAAAGCGCCGAATTCGCGTACGCCCAAGGTGTGCTCGACGGCGACGTACTGGTCCAGGTTGTCGAGTTCGGACTTCATGCGCAGCCCTGAGCACAGCGCGTAGGGGTGCGCCCGCCCCTCGACCTCGGCCAGCAGCGGCACCGGGAAGTCGAAAGGCACGATCAGGCTGTCGTTCTGGCCCATCAGCACGATGTGCAGGCTGCTGGTCCAGGCGTTTTCCTCGATCACTTCCTCGGGGGTGGTGCCGTCGAGGAAGCAGGCGAATTCATGCAGCGGCTGCAGGAAGTTGAAGCGTTCGCACGAAAAATGGCTGATCGGCTCAAGCTTGCGCTTGAACGTCTCCTGGATGGCCTTCTTCTGGTCCGGGAGCTTTTCAATCAGGCGCGCTTCCGCAGCCTTCATCTTGGCGACTTCGAGCTGGTAGTCCGGCTTGGACAGGTGCTGCTTGGCCGCGGAAAGATGATTGGGGACTCCCTGGACACGGGCGTCAAACTTCATGCGTCGCTCAAACTGTTCATAGAGAGGGTGAAGCTGCCTAGCTAACCATGAAATCAGGGGCTCTACAATAGCGTCACCCTCTATTGACACCCCCCTTGCCCCTGCTATCTTCTCCGCCCCTCCGCTGAACGCGGCGGGCTTTGTATTTGAGGATGGACCATGACTGTAGCGTATTCACAGCGGACATTTCAGGCCAAGCCCGCTGACGTCAAGCCCGAGTGGCACCACATCGACGCCGACGGGCAGAACCTCGGGCGCATGGCGAACAAGATCGCCGTGATGCTGATGGGCAAGCACAAGCCGGGCTACACCCCGCACATCGATACCGGCGACTTCGTCGTCGTGACGAACTGCGAGAAGGTCGTCGTCACCGGGCGCAAGAACAAGCAGAAGGTGTACCAGCACTTCACCGGCTGGCCCAGCGGACGCAAGCTGTTCGTGTTCGAAGAAAAGATCGAGCGGAACCCCCAGGAGGTCGTGATGCTTGCGGTGCGCCGCATGCTCCCGAAGACCAAGATGGGCCGCAAGATGCTCAAGAAACTCAAGATCTACAAGGGCGCTGAGCACCCGCACACGGCGCAGCAGCCGAAGCCCTTTACAGTAACCTACGGCCAGAAGGCCGAGCTGGAAGGCAAGTAAACATGGCAGATACGGAAACCATCTGGGGTCTCGGTCGCCGCAAGTCGGCGGTGGCGCGCGTGCGCATCAAGTCCGGCTCCGGGCAGATGTTCGTCAACAAGCGCCCCATGGAGCAGTACTTCTGCAACCAGCTCGAGCGCATCAGCGTCCACAAGCCGTTTGAGGTCACCGAGCTCAAGGGCAAG
Organism: Planctomycetota bacterium; assembly: GCA_020425515.1. Classification (GTDB taxonomy): domain Bacteria; phylum Planctomycetota; class UBA8742; order UBA2392; family UBA2392; genus JACKID01. The sequence continues at coordinate 5,162 of JAGQRI010000146.1, forward strand.
TTCGACCTGCACGTCAACGTGGCGGGCGGTGGCCCGGCCGCGCAGGCCGAGGCCGTCAAGCTCGGCATCGCCCGCGCGCTGGTCAAGGTCAACAAGGAACTTGAGCCCAAGCTCAAGGAGCACGACCTGCTCACCCGCGACCCGCGCATGAAGGAACGCAAGAAGTACGGTCGTCGTGGCGCGCGCCGCGGCTTCCAGTTCAGCAAGCGCTAGTTTTCGAGTACTGCATCCGCACGGCGGTCGGTTTTCCGGCCGCCGTGTGCTAATTTGCCGCCATGTACCGTTGCCTGACAGCCGCGTTTGTCCTGCTCGTGGCCGGCTGCGCCACCGCGACGCATAGGAAAGACGACCCGTCCGCGAGCGAGGTCGAGCGCCGCCTTGTCGAGTCCGGCAATTTCGATCGCGTTGAGGCGAATTCACCGCGCGGCTGGTACTGGCTGGTCGGGCCGCCCATCGGCTTGCTGGACGCCGCCGGCAAGTCGGATCCGGATTTCCGTATCGACGGCGACCGTATTGAGCCGGTCCGCCTGGACGGCGAGGAGGACCCGGCGGCCTTCGTCGAGTTCCCGGACGAGCCCGACGGGCTGGAATGGACCGGCGAAAGACACCTGTACATGGTCGAGTACGACGTGTCGGGCGTCAGCTACGCCTTGCGCTCCCGCGAGGCCATCTGGGGCGCGCCGGAAATCAGTACCGGCCAGCCCGACACCGCCGAGCCGGATTCCATCCTGCTGCTGCAGTCGGCCAACTACATCACCGACATTGCCAAGTCATTCATCATGGCCCGCGAGTTCATGAAGGACGGCAAGAAGCGGCTGGCCTGGTGGAGGCAGGACGGCGAGCCCACCCAGGAAGACCGGGTGCTGATCCGTTGTCGCTACTTCGACGCAACCAGCCCGGAATGGCCGGCAATCACCAGGGCGCTCAAGAGGACCGAAACGGCGGATCCGGAACAACGTCGGCAGGCCGCGGGGCGCGCGATCTTTCATGACCTCGGGCTGCGCGCCGACTGACCGCCCATTGACCCCCGCGCGCGTCCGGCACACCATCAGCCCATGGCAGCGACCACCGAACAGGAACCGAAGCTGCGCGGCGACAGCGCCGTGGACCCGCGCGACGACAAGCGTGGGCCGAAGGTGCGCGCCATGTTCGCCGGCATTGCGCGCAAGTACGACCTGCTGAACCGCATCATCAGCGGCGGGCGCGACCAGGCCTGGCGCAAACGTACGGTCAGGATGGCGCAGCTCAAGGGCGGCGAGCGCGTACTCGACGTGTGCTGCGGCACCGGCGACCTCGCCCTGATGTTCCACCGCCGCAAACCGAAGCCCATTGAGGTGATCGCCAGCGACTTCACGCCCGAGATGCTGGTGATCGCGAAGCAGAAGGCCGACAAGGCCGGCGTGCCACTGCCGCTGGCCGCCGCCGACGCCCTGCACCTGCCGTTCCCCGACGCCTCCTTCGACGTGGTCTCGGTAGGCTACGGCGTGCGCAACTTCCAGGACATCGACGCCGGGCTGCGTGAACTCGCCCGCGTGCTGAAGCCGGGCGGGCGACTGGCGATCCTCGAGGCGACTCCCGCCCGCGGGCTGATCGGGCGTTTCGCCAACTGGTACATCAACCGCGTCGTCCCGTGGCTGGGCAACGTGCTGACCGGCTCCCGCGACAAGGCTTACAGCTATCTCGCCGACAGCATCCAGCTTTTTCCTGACGCGAACGCGCTCAAGGCGCGGATGGAGCAGGCCGGGTTCAAGGACGTGCGTTTCCGGAAGTTGAATCTCGGCACCATGGCAATCCACGTGGGCGTGCGCGATTAATCCACGGATTCCGTTGCAACGCCCAAACCCTCGAATATACAGAATCGAGCAATCGATTCTGGAGCATGGAACGGACATGGCAGACAAGAAGAAAAAGCGGAGCCTCGTAAAGCGTGGGGCGATATTCCTGGGCGTCGGGTTTCTCGCCGTGGGGACCGTTGGATTCGGTTCCGTCTACTTTCTTTCCCAGAGCAAACTGGGAGAGAAGTTCGAGCGCAAGGTCGCCGGCATCGAGATTCCCGAGGGCGACGAAGACGCCGTGGACCGTGGGAAGTACCTCGCCAACAACGTGATGGGTTGCAGCAGCTCCGATTGCCACCGCCCGGACCTCGGCGGCGGCGCCGTGATTGACGCGCAACCAATGGGACGCGTCTACGCGCCGAATCTCACGGGCGGCGAGGGCAGCGTGACGAAAGAATATGGCCCGGAAGACTGGGCCCGCATTTTGCGCCACGGGCTGAAGAAAGACGGCACCCGCGCGCTGATCATGCCCTCCGAGGACTACGTGAATTTCTCCGACGGCGACATTGGGGCGGTCATAGCGTACGTCAAGTCGATGCCGGACGTTGACCGGGAATCGATCGGTCACTCGCTGGGGCCTGTAACTCGCCTGCTGATCAGCAGCGGCGAATTGCAGTTCGCCTACGACAAGATCGACCACGACGCAAAGCGTCCCGAAGCCGAACCCGGCCCGACCAGGGAATGGGGCGAAGTGCTGATCGGCACCTGCACCGGCTGCCACGGCAAAACACTCTCGGGCGGCAAGATCCCCGGCGGAGATCCGAAGTGGCCGCCGGCGCGCAACCTCACGCCTGACGAGTCCGGTATCAAGAGCTGGACATTTGAGGATTTCCAGAAGGCGATCAAAACCGGCACCCGCCCCGACGGGACCACACTCGATCCCGTCATGCCCTACAAGGCCTACGCGGGCATGAAGCCCGACGACATCAAGGCCCTGTGGGCATACCTGCAGACGGTACCGGCCAAACCGGCGGGCGGGCGCTAGTGAGCACAACGGTGAAGGGCCCGGGCCGAGGTGTCCGGGCCCTTTCTCATTTGTATGCTTGGCCCCACACCAATTAGAGAAGGGAGAACGATGCGCAACCTGCTGCTGCTGTCGGTATTGCTGGCCGCCTGTCAACTTGGCGCGCAGGACCAGAACTACTGGACCCAGCAGGCCGGCACGCGCTCGCACCTGCTTGGCGGGGCGGTCGTCGGCGGCGTCGATGACACCAGCGCCGGTTACTACAACCCCGCGCGGCTGGCCTGGATCGACAACCCGTCGCTGTCCGTCAGCGCCACGGTGTACCAGGTGGACCGCTACTTCATCCGCGACGGCGCCGGCAAGGAACGCGACCTCGACGCCCTCAACTGGCGCGTGGTGCCTTCGCTGGTTTCCGGCATTCACCTGTTTGACTTCGCGCCCGGGCACGCCTTCGGCCACACCATCATGGCGCGCCACTACTACACCAACAGCGTCAGCGCCCGGCGCGAGGCGAACGAGAACGTCATCGGCGACGTCCGCAGCCCCGGCAACGAGGATTACACGGCGCAGATCACGTACGACGCGGACCTGCAGGAGTACTGGATGGGCCTGAGCTGGGCCTGGGCGATTACTGACTATCTCTCGTTCGGGGCGACTACTTTCGGCGGGCTGCGAATCCAGAAGATACTCGCCAACATCGACGCTCGTGCCGTCTGGTTCAACGGCACTGCCTTTGAGGCTGCCTCGGTCAACAACCAGACCTACGTCAGCTACGTGGACTTGCGGACGTTCTGGAAAATCGGGCTCGCGCTCGACCTTGGCGACTTCAAGGCCGGCATCACGACTACGACACAGTCGATCCACCTGTGGGGCGAGGGTACGGTTTCGCGCGACCTCGACATTCTCAACATCGACCCGGACAACGACGGCGTCGGGGCCTCGCTGGTGCTGAACGACCGCCAGGACAGCCGCCCGACCGAGTTCCGCTCGCCGTGGTCGTTCGCCGCGGGCGCCGAGTACACGGTCAGCGCCACCGGCACGCGCATCTGCGCCAGCGTCGAGTGGTTCCTGCCGGTGGGGGCGTGGACCGTGATCCGCCCGGAAAGCGGCGCGTTCTTCCAGGGCGCGACCACGCTGGCCGGCGGCTCGAACGACTTCCTGAAGGTGCGGCATACCAGCAACGGCGTGTTCAATGTTGCGGTAGGCGTAAGCCAGAAGTTCGGCGACTGGATCATTGGTGAATGGTCCGGGCACTGGGGCTTCTACACAGACTTTTCCTCGAACGTCTCGAAGCAGGACAGCGCCATCCACCTCGGCTCGACCGAGTGGGACCTCTACCACGGCATGACCGGCATCACCATCCGCACCGAGAAAAGCGAATTCGGGATCGGCGTGCACTTCACGATCGGCAGCGACAGCGTTGAGCAGAACATCAACCTCGACAATCCCAACGAGCAGCAACTGCTTTTGGGGGTACCTGACAGCACACGCGGGGTTTACTGGGCCATCGGCGTCGTGGCCGGCTACACCTACTTCTTCTGATACGGGGTGGGTAAACTGGATCGCCGTTTGCGCAGGAGAGCAGTATGAAAACCGTCTGGTGGCTGGGGCTTGTCGTGCTGACCCTCGGGCTGTCGTTCGTTCCCGCGCAAGCCAACGAGGTTGAATCCAAGCCCGCCGATACCGAGCTGCCTGCATCAGTGCGCGAATACGTCGCGAGCAAGTACTTCGACGACTGCGACCCGGACGACCCGAAAATCACCAAGGCGCTCGAGACGCTCAAAGTGCCCGAAGCGATCCTCAGCCACATCCGCGAAAACGAATGGGAGAGCGGCCAGCTTGAAAACTTCGCCACCGACAAGCTGCAGCTGATCCTCACCACGCCGTCCGGCGAGGTTCACTCGCTGGTGTTCCGCGACGGCAAGAAGCGCAACGACCGCAAACTCACACCGGAGCGCGCCCGCGTGCTGCGCCGCCTGTACAGCGACGAGGCGTTTTCCGCCCCCGAAGCGAAGCCGCTGGCGGATGTTCGGAAAGTCCAGTTGGACAAGCCCTCCGTCGTGCTTGAGGCCGCGATCAAGGCCCTCGACGACAAGCACAAGCTCGATGACGAAACCCTGCAGCGCGCCCGCAAGAACATGACCGCGGCCCGGAAGGGCGGCGCGGAACTGGCGATCGCGCTGGCGGCGCTGGGCGCGACGGCGCACGCGGTCGACAACCAGTGGGCGGGGATCTGGCTGATTTCGCGGCTCGACAGGATGGGTTTCTGGCGCGAGGAAGACGAAGGCAGTATCGAGGATCTGCAGGGCATGGACGCCCGCACGTTCTATGAAAACGTCGTGTACGCAACGAAGGCGCGCCTTGAACTGCCCTGGGGCGGCAAGTGCAGTGACAAGGATTTCCTGCAGCAGGTGCTTTCGCCGCGCGGCACCGGCGAGCCCCTGCAGCGCTGGCGCAAGCACTACTACTGCGCCCTCGAGCCCGAGCTCAAGAACCTGAAAGAAGGCGACGCCGACAAGGCCATCGCGCTCGCTCGCGGCGCGGCCTACGACTTCTTCCAGTACTACGGCGACACCACCTGGGAAGACTTCGGCATGCTGACCGCGCTCGCGGTGCACGAAGGCCGCTGTGAGGATTGCAGCAACGTCGAAAACTGCATGCTGCGTGCCGCCGGGCTCCCGGCCGCGCAGGCCTTCACCCCGTGGTGGGGGCGCGGCAACGGCAACCACGCCTGGACGGTCATCCCGAGCATCGACGGCGGCAAGAACGGCAACGGGCGCAAGGCCGTCAAGGTGTACCTGAAAACGTGGGACAAGCTGGAGGACATCACGGCGGTAAACACGACGGTAATTGACCTGCCCGTCGAGCTGGACGAGGGTGTGAAAGGCGAAAAGGCCGAGTTGAACGTCTGGAACGCGGACGAGTGGCGGCTGGTGGCCCGCAGCGAGATCGAGGGCTCGAAGGTGACGTTCAAGGATGTCGGCGCGAGCCTGCCTTTCGTGCTGCTGGTGTCGGCTGAGGGTTCAACCGACCGCCTGCTCACAATTGTCGACGGCAAGGTGAATCTGCTGAACAACGCCGCCGACACCAAGCCGGGCGCCGACGTGTTTGCGCTGGAGTTCGAGAAGGGCTGCGACCTGGGTGAGTTCGAACCCGACGAAGACTACGTGATCTACATGCAGACCAGCGACGGCTGGCAGGAAGTCGAAGGCGAGCGCCCCTCAACGGGCGGGTTGAGTTTCCAGTGCGACCCGCACCGCCTGTACCGCATCGAAGGCGCCGGCATCAACGCCCGCCCGTTCACGGCCAAAGCGGGCGAAGACGGGCCGGTCGTGACGAGGTTTTGAGCCCGAAGCGTAAGCGAAGGGGCACATGCCGAAGGCGTGAAATCCGGCGCTCACGCGACGTGCCCCTTCGCTTACGCTTCGGGCTCCAATGCCCCTACAGCCCGCGCCACTTGCGGTCTTCTTCGAACTCTTCCTCGGACATCACGACCTTGCCGAGCACGTCCTCGAAGGTGCGTTTGGCCGCGCGGGTTTCGGCGCCCTCGGTGAACAGGCGGCTGACCACGTCGAATAGTTTCCAGAGCTGATCAGCCGAACTGCCGGTATTCAGCGCACCCTGCACGTGGCCCTTCAGTTGCGGCGTGACGTCCAGCGGGACCAGCGCCGCCACGATGCACAGGCTGCGCTGGCGGGGCTCAAGTACATCGCGCGAAAGCACGCGTCCGTAGCCCTCGGCGATCGCCCAGTCGGCCAGGTCCGGGCTGTTGGCGCGGGCGAACTTGTCCACTTGCGCGGCCTTGTCGCCATAGATCTTGTCGAACAGTTCGCGCCCGCGTTTGCGGAATCCCTCCGGGTCGTCGCCTTCCAGCGGCTCATCGCGCAGTGTGATTTCGCCGCTGAGCGGGTTGCCGGCCTTCTTGCAGGCGTCGCGGAAGGCGGCCAGGGCGTTCAGCGCGCGCGGGTAGCCGGCGAACAGGTGCGTCTGCAGGATCGCCTCGCGCATCAGTTCCGGGTCAGGGCGCGGGTCCGATTTCAGCAGCGCGTCAAACAGCCGGCGGCAATGCTCGCCGTGCCCGTCAGCCGTGATCGCCGCGCACATGCCCAGCACCGCGTCAATACGCGCCAGGGGCTCAATGCCGGTCAGCAGAAAGCTGATAGTCGCCGGCTCAACTCGTTTCGCAATAGGCATACGCGCAGGATAGCTTGCCGTGTTGCGGGCGTCTCGCCTGCATGCCGTCCGGGCGTTCAGCCCGGACGTGTCGCGAGCGAGACGCTCGCGACGGTTGCAGGCGGGACGCCCACATCACGAATTCAGGGCGGCGCCACCCAGTGGGCGATTGTCTCCGGCAGCTTGCCGTACAAGGCGGCCAGCCGCAGCGTGTTCAGGGCCGTGCGGGCGGTGCGCCATTTCACGAGTTCGCGGTCGCCCGGTACGCGCAGGTGCCACGCCTGCACTTCGTCGCTCATCGCCGCGGCCAGCCAGACGGTGCCGACCGGCTTCTCGTCACTGCCGCCGCCGGGGCCCGCGATGCCCGTTACCGCGACGCACAGGTCGGCGCTGGATTCGCGTTTGATTCCGGCCGCCATTTCGCGCGCGGTTTCTTCGCTGACGGCGCCGTGCGCTTCCAGCGTTTCGGGCTTCACACCCAGGCGGCGAACTTTGGCATCGTTGCTGTAGGTGACGGCGCTCTCGACCAGCACGTCGCTGCTGCCGGGTACGTTCGTCAGCAGGTGGGCGATCATCCCGCCCGTGCAGCTTTCCGCGCAGGCGACTCTCAAACCCTTCTCGGCCAGCAGGTGAACCGTGCAGGTTTCGAGCTCGACGTTGCCTTCTGCGAATACCAGGTCGCCCAGCTCGGTCCTCACCGATTCGATCAGCGGTTGCAGCACCTTGTCCGCCTCGGCCTGGTCGCCGGCCTGTACCCGCCAGCGCAGGCGCATCACGGCGTCGTCCACCAGGATCGCGCCTTCGGCCTCAGCGCTTTCGAGCTGCTCCTGTACGCGGTTGTTGAGGTTACTTTCCGGTATGCCGAACACGCGCACCTCGCGGCTGAAGTAGCGTTCGTGCAGCCCGAACTCCTCGATGATCGCGGCGCGCAGCTCCTCGCCCCAGATGCCTTTCAACTCACGCGGTACACCCGGCAGCACGGCGATCCCGCCGTCGCCCTTGCGTGCCAGGAAGCAGCTCGCCGTGCCGAACGCGTTGTGGATGAAACGCGAGCCCTCCGGGCGCATGCACTGGCGCTCGCTGCCTTCGGGAAATTTGCGCCCGACGGCCGAGTAGCGCTCGTGCAATTTGGCCAGCGCGTCGTGGTCGAGCTTCAATTCAGCGTCCAGGGCCTGCGCCGCGGCCTGTCGTGTGCGATCATCCACGGTCGGCCCGATGCCGCCGGTGGTGACGACGAACAGCCCCTCGTCCAACGCGCCCTTGATGCGCTGAACGAGCTCTTCTTGGCGGTCGTTGACGCTCAGGTGATAGGCGACGTCGAAGCCCAGTTCGCCGAGTTCGCGCGCCAGCCACGCCGAGTTTGTGTTCACGATGAAGCCGTGAACCACTTCGTTGCCGATGGCGATGATGCAGGCGCGGTTGGTCATGGCAGCAGTTTTGCACAGCCGCGCCCGGGCGCAAGCGTCCGCCGTCCCTGTCCTAACGGGGCGGTCGCCGCTACACTCACGCGATGGCCGAATTCGACGGCATTATCTTTTCCGACCTGCACCTGGACGCGAGCAAACCGCGTCTCAACGAGCTATTTGACGCCTTCGTGAACCGCGTCGAGGGCACGCCGGAAGTGGCGTGCCTGGGCGACCTGTCCGAGTACTGGATCGGGCGCAAACACCTGCAATGCGAGCAGGGGCGCTACGTCTTCGAGCAAATGCAGCGACTGGCGAAACCGGCCAGGCGAGCCATCTGGGTCAACGGCAACCGCGACCACATGTTCAAGGGCACGGCGCGCAAGGCCGGCTTTAAGACCCGCCGCAACCGCTACTTCGGCGAGTTCTGCGGCGTGCAGACCGACCTCGAACACGGCGACCTGTTCTGCACCAGGGATCGCAAGTACCAGCGCTTTCGCCTCTGGTTCCGCAACACGCCGTGGGGGCTGATGGGCGAGTTCTTCCCCGCCAGCAAGGGCCACCAGCTTTGCCAGTACATGCGCAGCAAGAGCCAGGGCGAATTCGCGCGCCGCGACCCCGAGTACTTCGGCATCCAGCGCGACGCCGTCGAGCGCCAGGTGGCCCGCGGGGCGGAGGTCATCGTCTGCGGCCACGTGCACACGCCGTTTTCGCGCGACTACAGCCGGGGCGGCCACACCGGGCGTCTGTACGTGATGAGCGACTGGCGCGACGACGGCGCCGTGGTATGCGTGGTGAAGGACGGCGAGTTCAAGCTGGTGCGCTTCGACGGCGAGGAATTCCACGACTTCGCGGCGCCCGAAAAGCAGGGAAATTACTCACTGGAAATGGTCTCCTGAACCGATTTAGACGATACCCATGAGCACCGCAGACCTGATCGAAATCATTGACGCGCTGGGCCGACCCAAGGTCGCCGTGGTGGGGGATTTGATCCTCGACCACTACGTGTTCGGCGCGGTCAGCCGCATCAGCCCCGAGGCGCCGATCCCGGTGCTTCACGTCAGCCGCGAGGAAGACCGCCTCGGCGGCGCCGCCAACGTGGCAGCCAACATCCTCAGCATGGGCGGGCGCAGTACGCTGGTCGGCGCGATCGGGCGCGACGAACCCGGCAAACGCTTCCGCAAACTGGCGCAGCAGGCGAAGGGGCTGACGCTTTCCGCCTCTGAGACGCCGCAGCGCCCGACCGTGCTGAAGACGCGCATGGTCAGCCAGAACCAGCAGATGCTGCGCGTGGACCGCGAAGACCGCCACGCGCTGGCTGCCGCCGAGCTGAAAGACATCACCACCCGCGCGTTGAAATCGGTCGACGGCGTCGGGGCGCTCGTGCTGAGTGATTACGGCAAGGGCGTCATCACGCCGGACAGCGCGCAGCGCATCATCAAGGCCGCAACCGCCGCGGGCGTGCCCGTGATCGTGGACCCCAAGGGGCGCGACTACCTGCGCTACAAGGGTGCGACGGCCGTGACGCCGAACCGCGCCGAGGCTGAGGCCGCGACCGGCATTGATTGCGCGACGCTGGCGGGCGTGAAGGAAGCCGGCAAGTGGCTGTGCCGCAAACTAAAGCTGAAGGCCGCCGTGATCACGCTTTCGGCCGAGGGCGTGGCGGTGATTCCCGCGCGCGGCGAGATGACCCACTTCCCGGCCCAGGCCCGCGGCGTCTACGACGTCACTGGCGCCGGCGACACGTTCATCGCCACCTTCGCCATGTGTGTCGGCGCGCAAGCCGACTTCAACACGGCCGCGCGCATTGCCAACTACGCGGCCGCGCTGAAGGTCGCGCGCTTCGGCGCCGTGGCCATCACCCGCGAAGAATTGCGCCGCAGCGTGATCAGCGCCCACGAGGGTTTTGACCACGCGGGCAAAGTGCTGGCCAACAACGAACTGGCGGAGGCACTGGTTGAGCACCGCAAGCGCGGCGAGCGCGTGGTGTTCACCAACGGCTGCTTCGATCTGCTGCACCAGGGCCATGTGACCTACCTGAACTTCTGCCGCGGCCAGGGCGACATCGTCGTGGTCGGGTTGAACAGCGATGCCAGCGTGCGCCGCCTGAAAGGCCCCACCCGCCCGGTGAACGAATCGGACGCCCGCGCCCGCGTGCTGGCGGCGCTCAGCGACGTGGACTACGTGACCGTGTTTGAAGAAGACACGCCGGAGAAGCTGATCCGCAAGCTGCGCCCGGACGTGCTGGTGAAGGGCGAGGACTGGTCGGGGCAACGGGTCGCCGGCGCGGACTTCGTGGAAAGCACCGGCGGCCAGGTAGTGTTCGCCCCGCTGGTGCAGGGCAAAAGCACCACCAACCTGATCGAGAAAGCCAAGTCAGAGAACAGGAGCCCGGAGCGCAAGCGACGGGGAAGCACTCGCAAGAAGGCAGAGTCAGCAAGCTAGGAATCAAAGTGCCGAAACAGGAAATCCTCAAAGAATTCACCGAGCAGTTGAACGCCAGCGCCGAGCTGAAGCAAAAGCTGCTCGAAAGCCAGGCCGACGTCATGGCCAACATTGCTGTCGCCATCGTGGACGCGTTCCGCAACGGCCATCGCGTCTACTGGTGCGGCAACGGCGGCAGCTTCACCGACGCGCACCACATCGTCGGCGAACTGATCGGCAAGTACGGCTATGACCGCCCGCCGCTGCCCTCGTTTGTGCTGGGCGCGGGCGTCGCCAGCCTGACCGCCATCGCGAACGACTACGGCTACGACCACGTGTTCAGCCGCGAGGCCAAGGCGTGCGTGCAGGCCGGCGACGTGCTGGTCGGCCTCAGCACCAGCGGCAACAGCAAGAACGTCTGCGACGCGTTGCAGATCGCGCAGGAGCAGGGCGCGATCACCATCGGTCTGGCGGGCGAAAAGCAGGCGCGCATTGACGAGGTCTGCGACATGGTCCTGCACGTGCCCAGCACGCTCACCCCGCGCATCCAGGAGTGCCACATCACGGTCGGCCACGTGATCTGCGACGTGGTCGAGAAGACGTTGTTCCCGAAGTAGGGACAGGCCACCGTGCCTGTCCGCCGTAGCCTTAGTGACTCCCGGTCAGCCGACACACCATGACCACAGCACGCGACGAGTTGATTGACATCCAGCAGCGCCTCGTTGAGGAGCTGAAGGAGAACATCTACGACACCGTCGGGCGTAACAACGTCGAGTTGGACGCCTACTACCGCGACTACCAGCTCGAATTCCAGCGGGGCTACGAGCGCCTTTCCACCCGCGACGAAATCATCCAGCGCCTGATGCGCGCGAACATCGCCTACTTCGGCGACTACCACACGCTTCGGGCCGCGCAGACCACCGTGCTCGACCTGCTGCAGGGCGCGGCCGAGCGCGGGCGCAAGATCGTGCTGGCGATGGAAATGATCTACGCCGCCGACAAACCCCAGGCGCAGGCCCTCATGGACGGCGAGATCGACGATGAAACCTATCGCTGGCGCGTTAAGTGGGACAATTCGTGGGGGTTTTCCTGGTCGAGCTACAAGCGCTTCTTCGCCTTCTGCAAGGAATACGACACGCCTCTGTTCGGGCTGAACATCAACGCCGACAAGCGTGAATACGACGACCTGCACTACCGCGACATGTTCTCCGGCGAGCTGGTGTCTTCGCTGACGCAGCTTTACCCCGAGCGCCTGGTGGCCGTGCTGTACGGCGACCTGCACCTGGCCGGCAACCACCTGCCCGCGCAGGTAGATGCCTCACTGGCCAAGTACGGCGCGAAACGGCGCAGCGTGCGCGTGTACCAGAATTCCGAGACGCTGTACTGGCAGATGGTCGAGCAGCGCCTGGAGCACGTGGTCGACTACATCAAGATGCGCCTCGACCAGTATGTGGTGATGAACGCGACGCCGCTGGTGAAGTTCCAGAGCTTCGCCAACTGGCAGCAGCGCCGGCAGGAGATCGTCTGGGAAGGCAGCGACGAAGTCGACCTGCAGGCCGAGACCGCGCTGCTTGACGAAGTTCACCACTACGTCGAGACGATCATTGCCTTTCTGGGCATCGAACTCGAGGAGACCGCGAACTTCGAGCTTTACACGGCCGCCGACCTGGACCTGCTGTCCAGCCTGGTCGCGCGCGGCGTTTATACGGCCGCTGAGATGGACGCGCTGAAGGACTACATGAGCATGGCCGAGACCGCGTTCTTTGAACGCGCGCGCGTGCTGTACATCGCCAACTTCACCGTAGCCAACGCCGCCGAGGCCGCCGCGCGCTACGTGCTGGCCGAGGTGCGCCCGACCAGCAACGACGCGGTCGACGAGCGTGACGAGTTTTATGCGCGCTGCATGGTCGAGGCGCTGGCGTTCTTCTGCAGCAAGATCATCGACCCCCGTCGCCACGCGCGCGGGCGCGAATCATGGGAGCAGATCGCCGGGCGCTACAAAGGTCGGCGCAAGCTCGGGCGCATCCAGCAGCTCGACCTCAAGGCCGCGCGGCGCTTCCTGAAACACAAGGAGTATGAACAGCGCGTGCTGGAAGAAGACAGCTACCGGGGTTCGCCGCGGTCGATGTTCGGGCTGCCGACGGACGAGCACGTGTCACTGACCCGCGCGCTGGGGCGTGCGCTTGGCGACCGCATGTTCGCCGCGTTGGGCCACGGCGTTACCAAGGAGCTGATCCGCGAGGCTGCCAGCGACGAGTTGCGCAAACCGAACCAGTGCCGCGACCGCTATTTCCAGATGCTGCGCCTGAGCAAGGACGCACAGGTGTTCGAGCCGGTCCACCGCGGCGCCATCCCGAGAAGCTTCATGGAAGACGAGTGACGTGATGTGGGTTTCCAGCCTGCATCGTCGCGAGCGTCCCGCTCGCGACAGGCGCCGGCAAGATGCCAGCGCCACGTGCAGGCAGGATGCCCACACCACTACAGCATC
>JAGQRI010000147.1:0-4983 GCA_020425515.1 Planctomycetota bacterium
CAGGACATGATGCTGCAGCAGTGGTTCGAAACACTCGGCGAGGCGATGGACCACTGTGTGGCCGAATACTTCATCATGCGCAGCGACTGGCACGCGCCGACCGTGCAGCCCCCGCAAGGCAAGTTCTCGAAGGCCGACCGCGGGCGCCGCAAGGGCGAAAGCACGCTGCTGAACCCCAACGCCACCAAGCCGCGCGAAACCTGACTTGCCCGCGCCCCCCGGCGCGCTAGATTGCGGCCCCATGACGGCCAACCCGTGGATCACCACACTTCACCTGCTCGCGTTATTCGTGTGGCTCAGCCACATGCTTATGACGCCGCGCGTGCTGGCGTACGCCGTCGATCTGCCTGACGAGCAACGGCAGCGCCTGCTGTTGTGGCTCAAGCGTTCGTGGAACGTGCTTTCGCCGTTCGGTTTGCTGGTGCTGGCCGCCGGGTTGCTGATGCTGTTCGGCGTCGGGCAGAATGGCTCCGACCCGCTGATCACCCTCGGCACATACCTTTCGCCACGCCAGGTAAACGGGCACCCGACCTGGGACGGCGACCCATCCTACTGGTACATCACGTTTCACGTGAAACTCGTTTCGGCGCTGATCCTGATCTTCAGCGACTTCTGGCTCGGGGCGCAGATTTACCGCCTGTGCCGAGGCGAAGAGCCGAAACGCGGCTGGCCGCTCGCGACCCTGATGGCGCTGGGCTACGCGCTGCTGGCGAACATGCTGGTGTGGCTGCTGCTGTCGTGGGCCGGTGCCGGGCAGGCCGCGCGCTTCGCGGGCTACGGCGCGGCGGTGCTGTGCCTGGCCGGCGGGATCATGGGCGGGCGCAAACTCGGTCGCAGGGACACGCGCGGCAAGTACATGGCGTTCCATGGGCTGGTCGCCGCGTTGATGATCCTGATCGTCATCCTGATCATCGCCCGCCCGCTGGCCTACGGCGGGCACACGCTGGGCTGATCAGACCTGCAGGATGCACAGGTGGCGCTCGGCATCGAGCCCGGGCACCTCAAACGGTTCCACCTTCCAGCGCCGCTGCGGCTTGCGGCATTCGGCGATCTCGGACTCGACGGATTGCAGGCGCCCCTTCCATGCCAGCACACGCGTGCCCGGCGCGCGCATGTGCGTCGTGGCCTGCAGCAGCTTGGCGAGCGTCCCGTACGCAATGCTGATGATCTGCCCGAAGCTGCGGGTGATCATGTTGACGTCTTCGTGCAGCACCTCGACCGTCGGGGCGAACTTCTCGCAGGCCGCGCGCAGGAAGTCGCACTTCTTCTGCTTGCTCTCGACCAGCGACATGCGCTCCATGCCCAGCATGATCGCCAGCGGCAGCCCGGGCATGCCGCCGCCGGTACCGACGTCGGCGGTGGCGCGCGAAGCGTCGACGAAGCGCCAGGGGGCGAGCGCGTTCAGCAGGTTCTTGATGACCGACTCCTGCTCGTCGCGAAAGCCGGTGAGGTTTACGTGCTGGTTGTACTCGAGCAGGAAGTCGTGGTACCCGACCAGCCGCTCAAAGGCCGACTTCTCCGGCGACAATTCGAGAGTCGCCAGACCTTCCTTCAACAAACTTAGGTTCGCGGGTTTCACAGATGGAATGTAGCCCCGTTCGTGCGGCGCGCCATAGATGGGCATGGGCGCCCATGTCCGTCACGGGCGGGGCGCCCGTGCCACGTGCTAGTACTCGCGGCGGAAGATCATGCCGAGTTCGCCTTCGCCGAACGGCTTGCTTTCCAGCAACTGGAAGTCGAGCGCGCCGATGGCCGCCGTGAACTGGTCCGGGTCCCAGCGGACCTTGTAGATCGGCCCCAGCTCGGTTTCTTCGAAGCCTTCCTCGTCGCCGAGCGGCAGGCGCACATACAGCAGCCCGCCTGGGCGCAGCACCGCGTGCACCGACACCATCGCCTTCGCAACCTCGGCACGGGGGATGTGGGCCATCACCGTACCGGACCAGACGCCGTCGAAGGCGTTGGTATCGACCGGAAGATCGCGCAGGTCGCCGCGCTGGAACTGCCCGCCGGGGTAGCGCCGCTTCGCCAGCTCGATGACGTTCTCGCCGCCGTCCACGCCGGTCGCCGCGCCGCCGAGCTCGTCCACCTGGCGGCAGCGCAGCGCCAGGTTGTGCCCGAGCACGACCACCTTCGGCACGGGGCGCCCGGTGCGCATCAGGAAGGCCTCAACGCGGTCGCGGTCGCTGTCCGCTTCCGGCCGGACGTCCGCCTTCAGGGTCTCGCCGGCAAGGCGGTTGAAGCTGTGGAACGTAATGCTGATGGGGTCTTCCATGGCAAGTTGTTACCACGGAAGACCCCACGGATGAAGTTAAGAGTTCGTTACGACAGCGAGGGCGCCGCTTCGTTGAAGTAGCCGCGCAGGAAGGCCTTGGCGCGCGACAGGCGCGACATCACCGTGCCGACCGGGACGCTGAGGCTGTTGGCGATGTCCTTGTAGCTCTTCTCGCCGACGACGTTCAGCAGCAGGACGTCGCGGTAGCGCTCGTCCATCTCGGCCAGCCCTTCGCGGATCTCGCGTGGCAGGCGATCGAGGAAGGCCTCGTTGTCGAGGATTTCCTGCGGTTCCATTTCCAGCAACTCGGGGTCGTGGCGGACGTGTTCGCGGTCGCGGACGATCTCTTCCATGCCTGCGATGCTGGCGCCGTCCGGGCGCTTCTTGCGACGCCGGTACTGCGAGATGTAGAGGTTGAATTGCAGGCGCGAAAGCCAGGCCTTCAGGTTGGTGCCGGCTTCATACATGTGGAACTTGCGCAGCCCCAAGGTGTATGTGTCCTGCACGAGGTCTTCCGCGTCATTCTGGTTTCGTGTCAGTTTAATTGCCTTGAAGTACAGGTAATCCATCAGGGGAAGTGCTGCTTCTTCAAAGGCAATTCTGTCCCTGCGTCCACTATTATGCTTTTTCTCACCAATCATGGCTCGTCACCTTGTCCTAGGGCAGTCAAAAGAATGACTAACCGTCTGGTTAGGCCATTAATACTGTCTTTACGTGAGCAATAACACCAAATTCCACCCCGAAACCGAAAAAAGTTGACCGGGCGGTCATTCAGGACAAATCTCTCCGTTTTAGACTTCAAGCGGTGAGCTTTCTCAAATCCCCTCAGCAAAGCACTCGGGAAGGAACCAGTCCTCGTTTCCGTTTCCTTGATTGCTACATTGCCCTTTTCCGGCCACCCGATAATCGCGAGAGAAAAAATGAACAACGCCGTCATTTGCGAAGCCGTACGCACAGCCACCGGCAAATTCCAGGGATCGCTCCAGAGCATTGAAGCGCCGAAACTCGGCGCGCACGTGGTGAAGGCGATTGTCGAGCGCAGCGGCATCGCGCCGGACAAGATCGACGAAGTCATCATGGGCAACGTGCTGCAGGCCGGTCTTGGCCAGAACCCGGCGCGCCAGGCCGCGCTGTTCGGCGGGCTTCCCAACAGCATTGCGGCTTTCACGGTGAACAAGGTTTGCGGCAGCGGACTGAAGTCGGTCGCGCTGGCGGCACAGGCAATCCGCGCCGGCGACGCGAGCGCGATTATCGCGGGCGGCATGGAAAGCATGTCGAACGCGCTTTATGCGATTCCCAAGGCCCGTGGCGGCGCGCGCCTCGGCCATGCCGAGATGCTGGACCTGATGATCCACGACGGCTTGTGGGACAAGTACAACGACTTCCACATGGGCATCACCGGCGAACTGGTGGCCGAGGAGTACAACGTCACGCGCGAAGACCAGGATGCCTTCGCCGCACAGTCACACCACCGCGCCGCGGCAGCCATCGCGGACGGCCGCTTCAAGGACGAAATCGCCCCGTTCGAAATCAAGGGGCGCAAGGGCGACGTCACGGTCTTCGACACCGACGAAGGCCCGCGCGCCGACACCAGCGCGGAAGCGCTCGGCAAGCTGCGCGCGGCATTCAAGAAGGACGGTACCGTCACGGCCGGCAACGCGAGCAGCATCAACGACGGCGCCAGCGCCCTGCTGGTCTGCGCCGAGGACAAGGTTTCCGAGCTGGGCGTCAAGCCGCTCGCCCGCATCACCGGCTACGCCACCGGCGGCGTCGAGCCCAAGTGGGTGATGATGGCGCCCGTCGAGGCCGTGAAGAACCTGGAAAAGAAGACCGGCGTCAACGTGAACGCGTACGACCTGATCGAGCTGAACGAAGCCTTCAGTGTCGCCGCGGTCGCCCTGCAGCGCACCCTCAAGATCGACCCGGAAAAACTGAACGTGAACGGCGGCGCGGTTGCCCTAGGCCACCCGATCGGCAGCAGCGGCTCGCGCCTGCTGGTGACGCTCCTGCACGCGCTGAAGGCCCGCAACCTGAAGACCGGGCTAGCGGGGCTGTGCCTTGGCGGCGGCAACGCAGTAGCCGTCAGCGTCGAGATGCTGTAGAGCCACACATCGAACTGAAGCAGCGCCCCCGTCGAAACGGGGGCGTTGTGTTACCGGCCTTTGTAGGCCTCGCGCTCGGTGTACTCGATACGCAGGATGCGCCCGAAGAACTGCAAGCGCCAGTTGTCGGGAAAGTCTGGGGTGCCGGCTTCGTCGTCGAGCAGGATGGACGCCCAGTGCCGTTCGATCTCGTCAAGGATCGCATCCTGGATCTGCTGGCACTCCAGCGAAAACTGCGACGCGGCGTGCGAAGCACCATCGCCGTCGCCCGCCTTCTCGCATGCTGTTCGCCGCGCCGCCAACGCGTCCGTGGACCCTTCCAGCGAGCGGAATTTCTCAAGGAACTCCGCGCTGGTACGGAAGATGAAAGTTTTCTTGTCGCCTTCGGCCATCGGACTCCGCCCATCAGGGCGTCTCGGGTTTCCCCTATCCAACGGAAAGGCAGGCCTTGAGGTTGCAGGACTATCTGACGGTCCAGGGTTTGCCGTCGAGGGGGCCGCGGTCTTCGGGCATCGGCACGCCGAGGTAATTGATGGCGGTCAGCCCTACGTCGATCAGCCCGAACCTTGACGCGTCAAGCTTTCGGTTGCTGAAGATGACGCCGGGCAC
>JAGQRI010000147.1:5028-7653 GCA_020425515.1 Planctomycetota bacterium
ATGACCGGCTCATCCGCGCCGCCGAGGCTGGTCTGCCAGCTTACGCGGTAGCCTCGCGCGTAGCCGATCTGCAGGTCGCCGGCTTCTTCCAACCGATCACCCTGCCAGATTTCCTCGCGCTTCTTCACCACGCTGATCACGGGCGCGTAGCCGTGCGCCGCGTCGTCCTGCAATTTCTCCAGCTTCGCGATGATCTCGTTCTTCAATGACTCCGCGTCGTCGGGGTCCACGATGCCCTCCGGCTCGCGCCCCTTCAGGTTGATGTAGATCTTGCTGAGCCCCAGCGCGTAGGCCCGCGTTTTCGACCAGTCGTACGGGCTGTAGTAGCCGCTGTCGTTGTCGAACAGATGCTCCATCGTCGGCGCGCCGGTTTTCTCTTTCAGCTCCAGGTAGCCGTTGTCCTGCAACCAGCGGTTGACGTTCACCGCGCGATAGAACGGCAGGAAGCCGTGGTCGCTGCAGATCATCAGCACGGCGTCCTTCGGCAGCTTCGCCAGCATCTCCCCCACCAGCCCGTCGTACTTCACGTAGAAATCGTGAATCGCGGTCTTCCATGCGGCCGGCGCGTGCGGGTCGTGGTTGGGGTGATGCTCGTCCATGTGCCGCCACATCATGTGGCAGACGCGATCGATCTCGTAGGTGTAGGCGACAAACAGGTCCCACTCATCGCTGTGGTCGAGCATGCCGAGGATCTGCTTGCGTTTCTCATCAAAGCTGAGCTGGCAGGTCTCAAGGAACGTCCCGTCGTCGATCATGCCGTCCTGCAGCGCGCTGGTGGCCTCCGCCCAGCCGATCGTCTCGAACATCCCGTACTGATCGGCCAGCCAGGGCGCGAAATCCAACGGCTGCGAAACGGCGAACTGCGGTAGTTGCTCTTTCGGGTCGAAGTTCACCGGCGTGGCGTACAGGCGCACCTGGCTGCCGCCCGCGAGCAGTTTGAAGCTGACCGTACCGTGCAGGTCGAACAGCCCGCCGATGTTGTAGACGACGCGGAAGTGCCGCTCCCAGTCGCCGACGTCGAGATGAATCTCGTTACTTTCGACCGTGTTGGCCTCGGCGAATCGCAGCGTGACTCCCCCACCGTCGGCGCGCGTGACCGTGAACGGGATCTCCTCGCGCGGCATCAGGTTCAGCTCGTGGTCTTCCCACTGTTTCCAGCGTTTGCGGTCGAACTTCGCGGGCGGGCCCAGCAGGCGCGCTTGCGCGACGTCGCCGTCAAACTCCAGGCTTTCGACGCGCCCCGACATCTCGGTCAATCCGCCGGCGAGTTCGTTGTGCGGCTCGCTGAACAGTGTGTAAGTGTGAAACGTGCCCATCGCGTCCGGCGTGGCAAGCCCGGTCGTCATCTTGCTTTCCGCGAATTCCTCGGCTGCGGGCCAGTTCACCGGCGCGCCGATCACGCGGCAGCGCACACCGCGGTCGTCGGCCATTTTCCAGAACGTCGTGCCGCTACGCGAAGTCACAGGCTGCGGCACGGTTTCCGGCAGGTTGTTCAGGAACGAAAACGCGCCCACCGCCAGCGCCAACAGCGGAAACAGCCAGTAGCGGAATTTCAAACCGTTCAGCGCGGCGAGGTAGCCGAAGATCAGCACGCCGACAGCCATGCCGCCGATTCCGTACAGCGCCAGCATGCGCGCGTCCAGCGCCCCCACCGGCGAAACCAGCACGGCCGCAACCACGACGCTCGCGGGCACGAGTTGATTGACCGGTTTGCGGTTGCGGAAAATGCGGTTCGCAACACGCCCCATTGCCAGAGCCACCGCCGTCACCCCGAACGCGAAACCCAGAGCCATCAGCAGGCGCATCCAAGGCCCGCCGCCGAGCAGCGGTTGTTCGTTGGCGCGCGCCAGCGACAGCTCGGGCTCGTAGGTGCCCTCGCGGCGTTTCAGGAAGCCGAAGATGCCGGTCTTGCCCGGGTTCTGCCCGGTGGTCATGGTGGACCACGCGGCCGGGCTCATCGGCGGATAGGAAGTCTCGAGCGGCGAGTAGTGCCCCTGCTTGCGCAGCTTGTCAAAATTCGGCAAGTCGCCCGCGTCCATCCATTTTTCGGCCAGGCGCGTGTCCATCGCGTCGATGCCCAGCACGACCACCTTCTTGCCCGTTTCCTCGGCATGCAGTGGCGCTGCCGCGAAAAGCAGCAGCAGGATTAACGTGCAAGCGTTGCGCATGGCTTCGGGAAGTACTAATACAAAGGGGCCTCGGGGCCGGACGCAGGGCCGCCCCTGACGTCGCTCAGGAAACCTACCACGGCTTGGGGAACATGTCAGTACAAGACCAGCCCACAATCACGAGCGCGTACCGATCGGTCGGCGTGACCTTTGAGTCACTCGTCTGCAACAGCGAGGTATTCGCGGAGGCGTTACGGCTGGCGGCAAGCGCCGCCGGCAAGGACGTTGCGATCCTGTTGCTGGGCGAAACCGGCACCGGCAAGAACCTGATCGCGCAGGCCATCCACAACGCATCGCGCCGACGCGACAAGCCGTTCGTCAGCGTGAACTGCAGCGCGATCCCCGACAGCCTGCTCGAGGCCGAGCTGTTCGGTTCTGAAAAGGGCGCCTACACCAGCGCCGACAAATTGCGCCGCGGCAAGTTTGAGCTGGCCGACGGTGGCACGCTGTTCCTGGA
>JAGQRI010000148.1 GCA_020425515.1 Planctomycetota bacterium
GACTTCGACGACCGCCCGGCCATCCTTTACTACGGCATCCGCGGCGACAACCCGGTCATCAAGCACATGCAGATGATCGAGGGCGAGCCGATCAGCGACGACGACCCCAACGGCGTCGTATTCGGTTACCGCGCCTGGGAAATCCTCCAGGAGAAAATGGGCGACAAGGCCCCCAAGGTCGGCGAGTCGCTGAACCTGATGGACGTCGTCACCAGCGAGGGCTTCAAGGAAGTCTTCGACCATCCCGACAACTGGGACCAGATGACCGACTACGCCAAGAAAATCTGGACCCTGCAGCGGCTGGTGAAGCAACTCGGCGTGCACCCGGACGCCATCAAGGAAGAAACACCCGAAGAATACGAAGCGCGCACAGGCAAGAAGGCCCCGCCGCCGCGCCCGAACACGATCATGGGCACGCCCATGGACGACAACATGTACAAGACGTGGCTGAAAAACGTCCACGGAATCGACTACGACCCGGACGACCCCGTCTACGCCTACCAGATGAAAATGCAGCTCACCACGCGCGGCGTATGCAAGACCGGCATCATGCTGCAGGACACGGCCGTGTGGTTCCACATCAAGGTCGCGCAGATCATCAAGGGCAAGCACGAGCGGGACGAGATCGTGCGGCAGAAAGTGGACGGGAAGTGGAAGGACACCACAGTCCACTACCCGGCCTCGTGCACGCTGATGATCCTCGAAGTCGGCGACCCCGGCATGACGGAGGAAGAGCGCGAAGCGGTGGCCGCGAAGGTCGTGAACGACGTCAACCAGGACATCGACTCGCTGCGCGCGATCAAGAGCGCGGACATTCTGCAGCGCCACAAGGAAGTCGATTTCTTCAAGCAGTTCGGGCTGGTGATCAGCCTGGTGGCAGCGCTGGCGGGCGCGGTGGGCATCCTCAACACAATGACCCTGACGGTCTACGAGCGCACACGCGAAATCGGGCTGTTGCTGGCGGTCGGCTGGAGCCGCACGCGCGTACTGACCAGCGTGCTGGTCGAGGGGCTGCTGCTGTCGATCATCGGCGGGTTGGCCGGCGTGGGCATCGGCTATGCGGAAGTGCAGGCCGCGCGCACCTGGTTCAGCCTGGATGCCCTGAGCGGCGACCTGAACATCACGCGTTCATGGCAGGCGCTGGCACTGGCGTTCGGGATCGGCTTCCTGGCAACGTTGTACCCGGCCATCCGCGCCAGCCTGATGGAGCCGATTGAGGCATTGCGGCACGAGTGATTCGTGTATCGCGATTCGTGGTCCGTGGCTCGAAAAGCAAGACGACAGCAAGCGTCGCCCGAACCACGAGTCACGAAACACGGATAACGAACTACACCTCGAAGCTGAAACCTTCCTCGAGCTTCACGCCCACGCCGCCGCGTTGCAGCCCGACGCGCACGGGCTGGGCCGCCGCTTCGACGCCCTTGAACGGGCCGTCCATGATCGTGAACTGGATGCGCTTGAATTCGCCGACTTCTTCCGGCTTCACGCCCTCAGCGGTTTCCTCGATTTCGATCCCGGTCAGGAACGCGCCGTCGAGGGAAAGGTCGCGCAGCACGGCCTTGCCCTTGCACAACTCCTTGTCGGAGTCACCAAGCAACCGGATGGCAATGGGTACCTCAAGCATCGCGCGCTGGAAACGGCGACGCTCCTCGGCGTCAAAATCAAACTGCGACGAGGTATCCGTAACATCGAAGTCGAGTTGATCCGGGTCGATCTCTCGAATGCGTCCTGGCTTTCCCGGCGTCTCACTCATCAAGCTACTTTCTCTGGCTGCGTTGAGCGCGAATTCTAGCGAAAGCATGCCGTGCCGCCAACGCAATGCGTCAGCGTCTTTATCAACTTCGTTGATCCCCAAGTAGTCCACTGCCACTGAAAACGAGTGTCACGGGTGGGGTGTTCGCAACCTTTTAGTCATGCCTCGGTCTCGGCGAACGGACCATCGGGCGCTAAGATTAACACAGGAAAGGATTAAAATTCGCTCAAGGCTGACGATACACTGTTTGACTTATGTCTGACGACACCGGAACAGCACTCGCGGAAGTCCCGACCGGCGCACATCGCTCTGTGCAGTTGGGTGAACTTCGTGAGATTGAGGAAATTCGCGCACGCAACGCCGCGCCGCAAGTGCGCTGGTGGATGTGGCTGTTCCGTGTATTCCGCTTCGAGGAAGTGATCATCCTCGGGCTGCTGTCGCTGTTCGTCACGGCCTACCTGCTGGTAACGGGCGCGCCGTCGGCAAGCTCGCTCGAGCGCGCCTTCACCTACAACTTCCACGGGCGCGGCACGATGTGGATGTTCCTGCTCTGGTGCAGCATTGGCACGGCGGCGTTGCTGCTGATCGCCATGCTGCCGCTGGCGGGCAAGGGCAAGGCCCGCACGCTGATGAAGGGCGTGTGGGGTGAAGCCACGGGCGCCTGGAATCGCCTGAAGGCAACGCTGCTTTGGGGTCTCGGCGGGCTGCGTGCTTACATCCCGTTCCTGACCTGCATGGGCGTGTATGAACTCAACAAGCGGCTGATCCCGGCCATCCGCGGCGACACGCTATACGACAAAACATTCGCGAACTGGGAGTACGCAATCTTCGGTGACCTCAGCGCCGCGATCGTGCACAAGTGGATGCACGCCGCATGGATTACCACCTTCATCGGCTGGTTCGGGCTGACGCAGATCGACATCCACGAGGCCGCGTACATCAGCTACGTCTACGCCGCGCCGGCGCTGGCGATGGCGATGTGGTTCCTCGGACGCCGCACGCAGTTCAACCGCTTCATGGGCGCGCTGGTGATCACGGGCGCGCTGGCCTACATCG
>JAGQRI010000149.1:0-1774 GCA_020425515.1 Planctomycetota bacterium
CGCGAGCCGATAAAGCCCGCCCCGCCGGTCACCAGCACACGCCAGATCGCATTTTTGCTCGGTAAATTCATGGGCGCAGAGAATGACAACTAAAGAGGCCAGAGGCTAGAGGTTGGAGGCCGGGGGAAACAACCGGAGGCCAGAGCCCCTTGCGGTTCCCTGACCTCCGGCCTTTGGTCTCTGCCCACTAGGCGACGAGCATCTTTTCGGACTTCTTCTTGCTCTTCGATTTCTTCTCGGACTTCTTCTTCGATTCCTTCTTGGCCTTCTTTTCAGCCTTCTTCGCCTTCTCAGCGGCTTTCTTGGCGGCCTTTTTGTCCTTCTTCTTGTCGGACTTGTGTTTCGATTTCTTCTCGGTCTTGGCGGCCGCCTTGGCTACGAAGTCGGCGCCTTCGAAGTACTTCGCCAACTCGCGCCCCTTGCGTTCCTTGTGGGCGCCGCGGGCATAGACCGCGCCGGCGAGCAGCGGGAAGGTCACGGTCGCTTCGCCGAACACCATCTGCTCGTAGTTCAGGTCGACCTTGCCCCAGCTGCTGGCTTCCTTGAGCGTGCTGCCGCTCAACGCGCCGTCGCGCTCGTCGGCCACCGTAAGCTGCACGGCGTACTTGTGCATCGGGATATCCTCCATCCCCAGCACCTCGGCCGCCACGACGATGTCCTGCGTGAAGTTCTTCGGCACGCCGCCGCCGATCATCACGATGCCGGTTTCCTTGCCGGCGTGCATCTTGAGGTAGGTCAGGTCGAGAAAGTCGCGCCCGCTGTCGATGCTGCACATCGGCTTGCCGGCCTGCAGGGCGCGGTGCTGGTGCAGTACGATGCCGAAGCCGGCGCTGCAATCGCTGAAGGCCGGGACGAAGATCGGGACGTTCTTGTTGAAGCATGCCTCGACGAAGCCGTCGTGCTTCTTGCCGTTTTTGGTCAGGTAGCGGCCCATCTCGTAGATGACTTCGCGGCTGGCGTACGGGCGCGGCTCGAGGCTGTCGAAGATCTTGGTCATGGTGTCGTCGCAGACACGCAGTTCGTCTTCGTCGATGTAGTGGTCGTAGATGCGGTCAATAGCGAGCTCGCGCAGCTCGGCGTCGTCGACGAACTGGGTGCCCTTGTAGTGGCTGTAACCCAGGCCCTCGAAGAAGTCCTGGTCCACCACGACGGCGCCGGTGCTGACGATGGCGTCCACCATGTTGCTGTTGACCAGGTCAACGATGACCTTCTTCAACCCCGCGCTGACCAGGCTGCCGGCCAGGCACAGGATCACGTTGCAGCCCTTGTCGCGCAGGGCCATGTCGTAGATGTCGGCCGCGCGTGACAGGTTGCGCGCCTGGAAGCTGGTGTCGCCCATCATGGCGACAAGCTTGTCGAGGTCGCGCACGGCGGTGATATCGATGTGCTTGACGAGGCTTTTCTTGTTCAGGTAGTCGCTCTTCTTTGCCATTGATCTGTCTCCTCCGGACGCGACAACGCGGGAAGCGCAGCATTGCGCATGAAATTGCGATTGTCGAACCCGGTAGTTTGGTGGGCGCTTCGGCCCGGTGAACGTCGCGGCTACTTCGTTGTGAGCCCCCCGAGGCCATCTCCCCGCAAGGCTGAACCGCAGCAACACGACGTGCGAAACTGTACAGCATGAACGCACAGAGGCAAACGAATCAGCCCGATTTCACGCGAATTTGTTCGCCAGCCCGGTGAAAGCGAAGCGCCCCCGGTTGTCGGCCGGGGGCGCTTGCATTCAGGCGAGTGAGTGTTCGACTTCGCGGGCGGCCCGGGCCTGTTCCTCGGC
>JAGQRI010000149.1:1849-12123 GCA_020425515.1 Planctomycetota bacterium
TGGATCATCCAGGTCAGGAAGACGCCCAGATCCTGCGGCTCGATGCTGCTGACGATGGCGCTCTCGACCTTGATGATCTCCTCGTCGGTCATGTTCAGCCAGAGTTCCTGCACGACGTCGGTCTCCTCCTCGGCCATGTGCCCGAACTGGGTGGCAGCATAGCGCGACAGCGCCAGGTACAGGCTGTAACCGACGGCCGGGTCGCCGGGCGCGTTCTCGCACAGGCTCAGCACCTCACGTTCCTGCTCCTCCAGCACTTTGTGCGTCGCCGTGATGCGGCGGGCGAGTTTCGGCGCAAAGCCGGTAAGCACCGGGTCCACGTTCAGGTCCTCGTGGTGGGCATGCTTGTTCATGAGACGCAGGCTGTTGCGCAGCCCGGCAATGAACGCGCGCGCCTCGGGCTCGTCGCTGAAATCGAGGTTACCGGCCGTACGCAGCAAGTGCGCGAGTTCACGGCGGATGCCCTTGTGAATGTAAGTGTACGGGTTGTATCGGTTGTTCTGCATGGCTTTGTCTCCGGTCAGGGCCCCATTGCCCGCTGGAAACATAGCCCGACGCCAGACCGCACGGTTGCTAAGTGTTCGCTACAGCTTTCCTAAATGTTTCCTAACGGCTTTCGAGCAGCAATTCGCAGTCGCGCTCGAACGTGAAACGCCCGCGTTTGACGGGAACAATGCGCACGTCGGGGCAGCGCTCAACCAGGCGCTTGCGCAGGAGAATCAGGCGGCTTTCCAGGTTGTCTTTGTATGGCGGGAGCCCGAGACTCTCGTCCATGCGCAATTCGCGGTTGCCGAACTCCCGGCGCCCGGTGGCGTCGTGCTCGCTCAGCAGTTTCCACAGAATGCGCGCCGGCACGCCGCGAACAAGGTATTCGCCGTCCACAAAGACACTCTCGTCTTTCGGGTACCAGGTGAACACTCGTTTGCGCGCGGCCAGCGGGGGGCGGTCGGGCTCGGGCGCCGGCTCAACGTCCGGCTGTTCGCTTAGCCTCTCGATGGCCAGCGCCGCCTGATTGGCGAGCAGATTCAGGTAGGCCTCGTGCCAGTCCTCAAACGCCAGCGGGTCAACGCTTTCGAGCACCAGTACACCCAGCAGGCGGTCGCCCACGACCAGCGGCAAGGCCATCTGCGATTGGGCGTCGCACAGCCCGGGCAGGGGGATTTCGGCATGCAGGCTGGCGCCGTCGCGCTGCATTTCATTGCGGACGGCGCGGGCGTAGCGCAGCATTTCACCCACGCCGCTGAGGCGCAGCAGCCGGCGGGTTTTGGCCACCGTACCGACCAGCCCCTCGCCCATGGCAACTTCCGCGCCGGCGCCGCTGTTTTCGTAGCCGCGGCTTTCGAGGGCGTACAGTCGCCCGTCGGTTTCGTCGTGCATCAGGAACATGGCGTGCCGCACTCGGAACAGCTCGCACAGCGAGTTCAACAGTACTTCAAGCAGCTCAGCCAGGTCCTCCGTGCGGCTGACGCGGTCGGACAGCACCTGCAGCCCGCGAAGTTCGGCGCGCGTTTCGCCCAGGCGCGCTGGCGGCAATTCCTCCGACGCCCGCGGCAGGACGTAGCCCCGCACGTGGCTGACGTCCAGCACCTCATAGATGTCGGACGACAACAGCCGGAAGATTCCCTTCATGCCGGTGTGTGTTGCGATGGCCTGGATGCGTAACTCCATCTCGTCGAACAGCGGGCCGCTGGTTTCGGCGCGGATGAACTTCACGTCCAGACGCCACGCCTCCAGCGTGACCGGATGCATCACCTTCACGCACGCGTACGGGTTCTGGTCAATGTTCCGACGCGTCTTGTTGAAGAACTGACAGCTCAGCGCGACGTGCCCCTCGTCCAGATAGTAGACGTGGCTGACGTAGGCCACGTTCGGCACGCCCGCCGCATCGCAGGTGGCGATGGCCGCCGGCACCACTCCCTGGAAGCACGGCATCAACTCGGGCAGGGCGGTCATTTGACCTCCGCGCCGGCCTTGGGACCGGGGGTGGCGTCGAACACGCCGGTCAATTCGAACTCAACGGCAACCAGCGTTTCGAAGTTCCACGACGCCGCCACACGCGGGGCGATGCCGACCTCAATCACGCCCTGCCGTGCCGATTGCGCCAACCGCGCGGCGAGGCGCTTCTCCGCCGCGTTCATTTCGCGGATCCTGGCATTCCTGCCCTTGAGCTGGATGCTTCGATGAGTCGCCGGCTCGGAGATCACCGCCGCGATCATGCCGTTGTCGCGCAGATTGTTCAGGCTGCGCGCGCCGGTCGTGCTTTCCAGGAACAGTACACAGCGGTCCTTCAGCACGCGCACGCCGGCCGCGTGACCCCAGTCGGGGCGCAACCCGGCGTCACGCGTGGCAACGACGCACACGTGGCCCGATTCGAGAAATTGTTTGAGTTCGCCGTCGATCAAGCAACGCGCCCGGGTACCAGACACATGATACAGCACACCCTCCACTCCCGCGCAAGTGGACGTCAGCAGCGGTAGGCGCGGGGGCGCTGTTTTACTTCGTCGCAGGTGCAGGGGATGGCCTTGCAGCGGGGGCAGCCTTTGCCGTAGCGCTCGTTGGTGACTTCTTCCAGGTCCACGTTGGCGATGCTGGCCAGCGTCGTCAGCCAGGCGAACACGTCGGCGAACTCGTGCCTTAAATTTTCGCGGCTGGTGCGCCCGTTGATGGCGCGGGCCAGCTCCCCCACCTCTTCGCTGAACCAGAGCCAGGTGTTCTCGACCCCGCGCTTGCGGTCTTTCTCGCCGTAGGTGTCCTCGATCAGCTTCTGGAACTCGTTGATCTGCATGTCGCCCTCCGTGGCGCGGCAGTATAGTTTCGCCCCTCGACTTTGCGGGAACATCGTGGCGCACGCGGAAGACATTTACCTGTTCACCCATGCCGTCTTGCAGCAGGCCGCGTACCAGTTGTCGCCACCCTCGATCCGTGCCCGCCTGCACGCCATCGCGATCGAGCTGCTTGGCGCCCTGCCCGAGCCACCGGCGCCGGACCTGGCGCTGCACGCACGGCTTGCGCAGGAAGGCGTGACGCAGTTCGACGACCGACTGCTCAAGCTCGAGCGCTACTGGGTCGAGCGTGCCGGCGACGCGGCCGAGGCCACCTATCGCCCGCAGGACGCGATCCGTTTCTTCCAGCGCCTGGTTGAGATTCAGCCGGCGGGCTCAACGGCGCAGGTGGCCGCGCTGTGCAGGATCGTGGACCTGTTCATGCAGCAGGACCGGGCCGCGGACGCCCTGCCGATCGCCGGCCAGGCCGTCCAACTCGCCGCACGGATCGACGACCCGAGATTGCAGGCAACGGCCTACGCGGCACTCGGGGCCGCGTGCCGCGACGGCGTCAGAAACGCGGAATCGGGCGAGCACTTCGAGCGCGCCGTCGAGTTGTTCCGCCAGGGCGGCGACAACAAGGGGCTGGCGAAGGCACTGCTGGGTTATGCCGGCTCATTGTGGACGCAGGGAGAGCTTGAGCCCGCCATGCACGCGATTACCGAGGCATGCGAAATCGCGGAAGGCGTCGACGACGTCAAGGTCAGGTCGGGCGCGTGGATGAACCGCCTCGGCATCGTGCTGCAGGCCCAGCAATTCGAGCAAGCGGAGGCCGCCCTCGACAAGCTGAACGAAGTCCTTGATGGCAACCCCGACCCCGCCTTGAACATGCGCCATCACGCGTTTCGCGGCTACGCCCTGGACGTCCTGAAGCGACCGGCCGAGGCCCGAGCTGAGTACCAGCGAACCATGGAACTCGCCGGCGAAATCGGCAACAAGGCCGAGATCGCGCGCTGCCAGACCAACCTCGCCTCACTGGACGCGGCCGAGAAACGCTTCGCACAGGCGCGCGAGCGGCACGTCGCGGCGGAAAGGGTCGCCCGCGAACTCGGCGATTTGCGGATTGCCGCCTACGCGTGTGCCGGGCAGTCCGCGATCGACGAACACCTGGGCGACTACAACTCGGCACTGGAACGCAGCTACGCGGCGATCCGCATCGCCGAAAAGCTGCGGATGGATGTGATCCTTCCGGAATGGCAGATCCAGGCCGGGCTGCTGCACGCGGAGCTTGGGGATATTGGGACGGCCCGTGATACCCTCACCCGCTTCAGCAGTGAACGTCACCCGGTACTGGAGGCGGCTAGACTGTCGGCGCTGGCCGTCATCGAGTCACGCACGGGCGACCCGGAAGAAGCCCGCCGGTTTGCCGCCCGGGCGCAGGACCTCTGGCCCGGTGACGCGCAGGTGAACGACCCACTGCCGAAGCAGTGGGTCGAAAGAAGCCGGGCGCTTCTGGCGTAAGCTATTTGCCGTCGATCTGCTTCAGCAATTCGTCCACGGCGCGTTCGGTCTGGCGGTCGATGCCCTGGTCCAGTTCGTCCGGAGTGTTCTCGACGTAGATGTCCGGCTTGCGCCCTGTCTCTTCCAGGTTCTCGCCATCCACCGTGTAGGCGCCGGTGCTGGGCAGGCGCATGCGGCTGCCGTCGAGCAGCCGATAGCTGCCCGTGCCGATGCAACCCCCGGCCGTGTCCACGCCGACCACCTTGCCGATGCCGAGCCTGCGGAAGCCCTCGGCCATGATCTCGGCGTTGCTGAAGCTGGCCTGATTGATCATCAGGATGCTGGGCTTTTCCAGCGCGATCGAGCGGTAGATGTTTTCGCTGACCTTGCCGAGCCCGCCGTATTCGCGTTTCAGCCAGGTCTTCTTCATCAGGATTTCGAGCACGTCCACTGAGGTATAACCGCCGCCGTTGTAGCGCACGTCGATCACCACGCCTTCCTTGCCGAGCATTTCATCGCCGAGCTCGTGCTTGAAGTGCGCCAATGAGGGGCCGTCCATCGCCTTGATGTGCACGTAGCCGAGCCGCCCTTTCGACAGGCGCTCAACCATGTCGCGCTGCTGCTGCACCCAGCGCTCGTAGTACAGCCCGTAGGTCGTAGCGCGCGAGACCGGCTTGACCGGCTGATCCCAGGTGGAACTCGTGGTTTCGCTCGCGGTCCAGGTCAGGACAGTCTTCTTGCCGACGGTATCCACCAGCAATGCCGACAGGTTGTCACCCCGTTCCACCATGCGCCCATTGACCGCCATCAGGATCGCGCCCGGTTCCGGCTTGCCCTCGGGCAGGTCGCAGGGGCCGTCCTTCAGGACCTCAGTCAACTGGTAGATGCCTTCCGACAGCTTGGCCGGGTCGAACAGCAAGCCGAGGCAGCCCGTCGATTCGCTGTAGCGGTCCGTGCGCGAATCGGCCGCGTAGAACCCCTGGTGGCTGCTGTTCAGTTCACCGAGCAACTCGTTGAAGAGTGCGCCGTACTCGTCGCCCGTGCTGACTGAATCCAGCGCCTGCCGGTAGCGCTGAGCCGTACCCTGCCAGTCGATACCGTGATGGTCCGGGTCATAGAAATAGTTGCCCATCACCCAGGTGGCCTCGTCAAAGGCGGCCGCGCGCACGGTGCTGCTCTCGCGACGTTGCTCGACGCGGAAGTTGTAGGTGGTCGTCTTGCCGCCGCCGACTCCCATGCTGGTGATGTGCCCGCCGTCGAGCCACCACAGGGTCTTCTCGTCGCGGCTTAGCGACAGCCCGGCCTTGCTGCTGCGGCTTTGGGTGAGTTGCTTCAGGTCGGGGCCTTTGTCCGGGTCGAACACCAGCTTCCATACATTGGCCTGCCCCTGTGAGTTGCCGATGAAGCAGTAGGTCTTGCCGTCGGACAGGGCGACCGGGTTCAGCTCGCGCCCATCGAGGCTGGTGATCCGCTTGACGCGGTCCTTGATGTCTTTCCAGTCGACCTTGATTTCGGTCTTCTTCGGTTCGGGCTTCTTGTCGCCCTTCTTCTCGGAGTCGTTGTCCTTGTTGTTTTCCTTCTTCTCGTCCTTCTTGAAGAGCTTCCCGATCTTGTCTTCCTTGAACTTCGGCGCCTCCGGGGCGAGCTCGACGCTGTACACGTCGTAGTCGCCTTCCTGGTTGTTCACAAAGACAACCCGCTTGCCGTCGGCCGAAAACCTCGACTGCGAGCAATTGCCGAACAGGTGCGAAAGCGGTCGCGCCTCGCCGGTCTTCGTGTCGGCCAGCATCACGACATCGTCGTAGAGCTCGTTGTCCTGCTCGAACAGAATCCAGCGTCCGTCGGCGCTGACCTGAAACTGGTCGCCGCCCCACAGCTCGGCGCCGTGGAAGTTGCCGCTGATGGCATTCGGCTGCTCGGCGGGCTTGTCCTCGTCCTTGCCCATGAAGGCAAACGGTTCGACGACTTCCTCGTCGCCCAGCACCCAGAGCTGCCCCTGTGCGGAAAACACCGGGTGGCTGAAGCGCTTGCGCGTGGCCGGTGCGAGAACCTCAACCGGTGCTACCCCGTTCTCGCCCACGTTGGATAGATCCACCACGCGCAGTTGGCCCATGCGCTGCTGGACGTACGCCAGGCGCGTGCTGTCCGGCGCCCAGCAGATCGATGCCTCGGTGTCGACGGTGTCGGTCACCTGGTACGGCACGGCGTCGTCGTCGACGGGCATCACGAACACGTCGCCGCCGGCAATGAACGCGAGCTTTTTGCCGTCCGGGCTGAGCGCGTACTCGTCGGCGCTGGTGAGCGTGTTCGTCTGCACGTCGGCGCGGCGTACGTCGCTGGCAAGTTCGATCTCGGGCGTGTGGAGTTTCGTCGGCGGGCGCTGCCCCAACGGGCTGACGTGAAGCCGCCAGCCGCCGTAGTTGCCCGTGGCGAACGCGATCATGCCGCCCCCCAATGTCAGGTGGCGCGGGTCGAGCTGTGTTTCGCCGCCCCAGCCTTCGAGCGTCTTGCCCTCCAGGTTTGCGGCGGTCAGGCGACCGACGCGCGAGCTGGTTGTCTTGCCGTCCGCGAACGTCACGTACGCGACGGCCTCATTGCTGATGAACACCGGCGAGTCGTCGTGGCTGCGGTTGTCGGTCAGGCAGCGGTGGTTGCTGGTGGTGACGCCGTTGAAGTCGCACAGCCAGATGTCGTGGTCGGCCGTGCCGTAGTAGCCGCGGCGCCTGGAGCCGTCGTTGCCGCTGTTGGCGTAGGCGATGTGCTTGCCGTCGGGCGAGATGCTGGCGTTGTATTCATGCACGCCGAAACCGCCGCCCGTGATCGGCCAGGGCTCGCCGCCCGTACGCCGCACGATCCAAAGGTCGCGGCTGCCTTCGCGCCGGTAGCTGCTGAAGATGATGCCGGAGCTGTCGGGCAGCCAGCACTCCGGCGTGTCGCCGGCGTCGGCGAACGTGAGCCGCCGCGCCACCCCACCCTCGGCCGGCATGGTGAACACGTCGTCGCTGCCGTAGCGGCGGCTGCGGAATGCCAGCCACTTGCCGTCGGGCGAGTAGACGGGGTCGCCGTCATTATCCTCGGTGATGGTCAGGCGCCGGGCCGTGCCGCCCTTGCTGGGCACGCTCCAGATATCGCCGTCGTAGACAAACGCGAGCGTCTTGCCGTCGGGCGAAAGCGCCGGCTGGCGCAGGATGTGTTCGGCCACGGGTGGCAGGCTGTCGTCCTGCGCAACGGCGTGTTCGGGTTGGATGGCCAGGGCGGCGAACAGTGCAACCGCCGCCAGTGCGGGCAGGTACTTCATGTGTGGGCTCCGATTCGGGGGCATCCTTCATACGAATCGAGCCCGCGCAGGCCACCTGCCTATTGCGGAAATCGTGGCTGGGCGCCGAGGTCAGTCGGCCTTGCCGGTTTTCTGGGTATCGGCCTGGTCGGCGCCGCTGGGGCGATCCCAGGCGTCGCGCAGGCGATGCCCGCGCTCCATGGCGTCGTCGACGTCCTTGCGCAGGCGGGGCAGGTCGCCGTCTATGGAGTGTTCGGGGTGCAACTGGTAAAAGTACGCCCCGGCGGACACCAGCCCGACCGTGAAGAAGAAGATGTATCCGACAATGCCGCGCACAAGCTGGCTCCCGCGTGTGAATCGGCATGGAAAGCCCTGAAGCTGAAGGGCAAAGGGGGCAGGGCGGCTTTTTCCGTAGGCTGCTTGCGTCACGGAAGCGTCAACAACTTCAACAGGAAATACGATTCGTCCGTGAAACTCTTGTGATAGTGGCAGGTTACCTTTACGCCCGTCGCGAAAGCGGCAACTAAAGAAAAGAGCCAAGGCCGCTGTGGGAGATGTCGCTAGTTAAGGGGGGGCGGTATCTTCAAGGCCTTTACTCCGGCAAGGGCGATCGGGAAACCGGTCGCCCTTGTCCTTTTTCACATTTGCCCGCACTGCATACTTTGCCGCGCAAATCCATCAGCCGTTGCTACAATCTCGGCCCATATAAGGATTTGTGTCCTTTGCCGCAGCGGAATGGACGGCAATGCCCTATCTTAGTTCCTACGAGCTGGAGGTCCGAAGCTACGAGCTGGACGTTTACGACCACGTTAACAACGCCGTCTACATCAACTGGCTCGAGCACGGACGCAGCAAGCTCTTGCAGGACAAAGGTTTCAATTACCTGTCGATCATGGACACGTGGGGTGTACAGTTCATGACCGTGCACACTGAAATCGACTATCACAGCGCCCTCAAGCTGGGTGACCGGGCCCTCGTAACCACGCGGGTAGAGCGCGTCGGGAACACCAGTATCACGGTCGCCCACGAGATCACCCGCGTCGGCGACGAGTCACCCGCGGCCAAGGCCAGGGTGGTCATTGTTTTCACTGACGCCAAGACCGGCAAACCGACACCTGTGCCCGAGAAATTCACGAGGCTGTACGCTTGAACAGCGGCTTTGACTGGCAAACGCTGTACCCCGAGGGCGTGTCGCGCGAGTACGCCCCACCCAGGCGCTACCTGTGGCAGCTTCTGCAGGAGACCGCCCGCCGCTATCCCGAAAAGCCGGCCGTCATCTACGACAACCTCACCATCACCTACGGGCACCTCTGGAGCCGGGTGAAGGTCGCTTCATGCATCCTGCGCTCGCGCGGGTTCGCCCGGGGCAAGCGCGGCGACCGGGTGCTGCTGGTGCTGCCGAACTGCCCCGAGTTCATCGTCCAGTTTTACGCGGCCTTGCGCGCGGACATGATCCCCGTGGGCGTCAGCCCGGCGTTGACGCGCGACGAATTGACCGCCGTGATACGCCGGATTGAGCCGCGGGCGGCCTTCGTCGACCGGGAGATCGCCGGCGAGTTCGAAGCGGCGCGCGTCCGGGCCCACATCCGCGAGCCGAAGGTTTTCTTCATGAAGCCGGGCGCGGACTTCCAGCCGCACGGCACGGACAGCTCGCTGTTGCCGGCCGTGCTGGGCGAGCCGGAAGAATCGCAGCAGCGCACGGACCTCGACATCGCCGTGCTTCAGTACACCAGCGGCACCACGGGCGAATCCAAGATCGCCATGATGAGCCACCGCAACCTCGTCGCGAATGCCGAGCAGAACAACCACTGGTTTCAATGGACCGAGCGCGACGTGGTGCTGGGCGCGCTGCCGCTGTACCACACCTGGGGCATGTGCTGCGTGATGAACGCGTCGATCGCGGCCGGCGCGACAATCGCGCTGGTCGGCGAATTCAACGCGCCGATGGTTCTCGACAGCATCCAGCGGCACGGCGTGACCATTGCGTATGGCAGCGGCACCATGTTCATGCGCCTGCTGGAGTGCGCGGGCTCGGACGCGCGGGAGTCCTTCTCGTCACTACGCTACGTCAAGGCGGGCGCCATGCTGATCGACCGCTCGCTCAACCAGCGCTGGTCGCAGGCGGTGCCGGGCGTGCCGATGATCAACGGCTACGGGCTGACCGAGGCCAGCCCCGAGGTAACCAACAACCCGCCGGGCAAGGTCAAGCCGGGCACGGTAGGCATCCCGCTGCCGGGTACCCACCTGCGCCTGTGCCAGCCGGATGATCCCACGAAGCCCGTTGAGGAAGGCGCCGAAGGAGAAATCCAGGTGCGCGGCCCGCAGGTGATGCTGGGGTACTGGAGCCTGCCCGAGGAAACGCGGGCGACCGTGCTGCCGGGCGGCTGGCTGCGCACCGGCGACATCGGGAAGTTCGACCCGGACGGCTACCTGAAGATCGTCGACCGGGTGAAGGACCTGATCAAGTTCAGGGGTTACAGCGTCGCGCCGAGTGAAGTCGAACGCGTGCTGCTGACCCACCCGTCCGTCAGTGAGGCGACAGTGGTGGGCATCCCGGACGAAACGGACGGCGAGGTCCCGGTTGCCTACCTCGTGCTGCATGAGGGCGCGCCGACCGAAGTCAGCGACATGCCCGCATTCGTCGAGCCGCACCTCGCCAGTTTCAAGCGACCCAGACGCTATCACGTCGTACACGAGATCCCGCGCAACCACGTAGGCAAGCCGCTCAAGCGCGT
>JAGQRI010000149.1:12280-20699 GCA_020425515.1 Planctomycetota bacterium
GGCGGGAAGCTGCCGGTGTAGCGCAGGTAGTTCGGGATCGGGTAACGCACGCCGCCCTTGTGCGTGCCCTCGAGCCCTTCCACCAGCGTCTGCGCGAACGACCACGGGAAGCTGAAGGCCATTTCATGGTCCTGGGTCTGGGCGAAGATGCGGTCGCCGTAGCAGGGCAGGATCACCTGCGGCTTGCCCGTCTTCATGGTCTCGATCACTTCGTCCGCACAGTCCGTGCGCCCGCTGAAACGCGAGTGGATGTATCCCCCACTCTCCCACAGCGCGCCGGTCACCATGCGCATCACCTGTGCCGGGTTGCCGAACACCAGCACGACGTCCGGCTCGAAATCGATGCGGTTCAGCGGCCCGCTGACCATCGCGAAGTACTCACCGAAATCGAAACAGGGCGCGGCGGCTTCGGTCTTCGCGCCGGCCGCGGCATCCTTCGTGTACATGCCGGCACAGCAGTGGCCTTGCGTGAAGTGGTCAACTTGCGGCTGGAACCCGAACAGCGTCGCGCCGATCGGGCAGGAGATGTCCTTGCGGCTGACGGCGATCGTCCAGCCGTAGTGGCGCGCAATCCCCATGCCCTGGCACAGCGCGCTGTCGAAATGCATGTCGCGCCCGGGGCGCTTGGCTTTCTCGGGGATGTCCTCCTCGCGCTTCAGCATCTTGATGCCGAGCGGGAAGGTGTTGGGGCGGATATGTTTTTCAATCGCCTGATTCAGGCTTGTCGGGTTCATCGTCGCCTGGCTCATCGGCGTTCTCCTGTTCCGGCTCGTCGTCGGTTTGCTCGCCCGCTTCGTCTTCCGTCTCCGGCTCGTCCTCTGCCTCTTCTTCGCGCTGGATGCCCCCTTCCTTCGCCCATTCCTTCTCTTTCTCGGCCAGCGCGGCGCGCACGTCACTGAGCCCGGCAATGCTGCCCGCGCCGGTGCTGCCGCCCATGCCCTTCTCGAACGGAACGCTCAGCGGCTCGTTCTTCTTGCGCTTCTTCGGCTTCTCGGGCTCGTCCTTGTCGCCGTCCTTCGACGGCGGGTACATCGGCTCGTCGGCGATCACGCGCCCGTTCTTCTTGAAGTACACCAGCATGGTGATGCCGACGCCGACCATGATCAGCGACAGCACCTGCCCCATGCTCATCCCGAGGAACACGGTGCCAAGCGAATTTCCTTCCTTCTCGAACTGCACGTCCGGCTGGCGGAAGAACTCGCCGATGAAGCGCGCCACCGGATAGCCGATGAAGAAGGCCGCCGTCACGATGCCCGCGCGCTTGACTCGCTTGCGCAACCAGACCAGGAAGATGAACAGCAGCGCGCCTTCCAGCAGTAGCTGATAGAGCTGGCTCGGGTGCCGCGGCGTGGTCACAACGTCGAAGATACCCAGGAAGTGCCGCTCCGAGTGCTGCGGGTTGACGAACTCCACGCCGTCGGGCGACTTCAGCATGATCTCGTAACCCTGCCGGTATGCATCCGGGTTCTTGAAGAACACCGTCTGCCCCTGCTGCATCACGCCGCCCGGGTTGGCCTGCTTCAGCGCGTTGAGCCAGTTGTCGAACTGGGCGGGATCGGCGGGCGGCGACATGCGCTCGTACAGTTCGCCGTTGATGAACTTCACCGCGTTGCCCTTGCCGCTGCGCACGGGGAAGCGCATCGCCCAAGGCAGCCAGTCCGGTGCGACGCGCCCGTACAACTCGGCGTTCATGAAGTTTGCCAGCCGGATCCACGCCGCGCCGAAAGCGCTCGCCATCGCGCCGATGTCGCCGATCTGGGCGATCGGCAGCTTTTTGCCGGCCTTGATCCGCCACAGCAGCGCCATCACCAGCACGCCCGTGGCCGCACCGTGGCTGGCCATGCCGGACCAGTTCAGGAAAATGCGCCGTAGCTGGTCGCTGGTATCGACGGGGCCATACGGCGGCGGGCCGAAGTAGAACTGCGGGTTGTAGATGAAGATGTAGGCGGTCTTGGCGCCCACCAGCACGCCGATCATGGCAAGCAAGAGTGTGTCGTAAGGAACGTGCGGCTGCACCTTCAGCCAGCCCTTGCGGCGGTAGTGCGTGAAGAGCACTAACACGCCGATGAACGCGATCAGGTAACACAGGTAGTAGAAATCGAGCAGGACCTCGCCCTTGCCGCCGCCCCACTCATGGAAGCCGCCGCCGTTCAGCACCCAGCGCTCATAGATGACCAGCCCGTCATCCGACCAGCGCAGCAACGTGGTCGTAAACCAGTCGTAGATCAGGCGGGGATGGTTCAGCACGGCAAGCATGGATCGCAATGATCAATGTTCAATGGCCAATGATCAATGGAGTGGGTTGGAGCACCCACACAGGTAGGTCGGATATAACCCGGCTTGCAAAGGCCGGGGATGTGAACAGTGACACTCCACCGGCTGCATTCCCGGCCTTGGCAGGCCGGGTTATCTTTCAGCCACGCAGCTGCCCCCCGAGCTTTTCGGTGACTGCTTTCACCACCGCATCCATCTGTTTCTGGATCTCTTCGCTGGTTAGCGTCTTTTCGTCGTGGCGGAAATAGAGCCGGAAGGCGAGGCTTTTCTTGCCCGCGCCGATCTGCTTGCCGGTGAATTCGTCGAACAGCTCGATGCCGCGCAGTGTATCGTCCGTGGCCGCGTGCGCCGTGGCTTCGAGGCTTGCCCAAGTCACACCGTGGTCCAGCACGAACGCCAAATCACGTTCGGCCGTCGGAAAGCGTGACAGCTCAGACATGGTCGGCACGGGCACCCAGGCCTCGACCAGAGCATTGAAATCCAGCTCGGCCAGCGCGCAGCGCCCTTCGACGTCGTATTCGGCGCAGGCTTTCTTGGTGGGCTCACCGATCACGCCGACGGACTTGCCGTTGAGTTTCAACTCAGCCGCGTGGCCTGCATGGAATACCTCGTGCGTGAACGGGCTGACCTCGAGCTTGTGCGGACTGCGCAAGGTTTCCAGCAGGCTCTCGATCGCGCCCTTGAGGTCGAAGTAGTCGTGCCCGATCAGACCCAGCGTCTCGCGCTCGCCGCTGTCGGCACCGGAGTTGCCGGGCAGGAACACGTTGGCGACTTCATACAGGCGCACGTGGTCGAGCCCCTGGCGCTGGTTCACCCCTAGCGCAAGCAGCAGACTGCCCACCAGGTTGCGGCGCAGCGACGGCGCTTCGGCGTTCACCGGGTTGCGTGCTTCCAGGCGCGCGGCGCCCTTGCCGAACGGGCTGTATTCGCCGATCGCGGTCGCGGCCGTCACGAAGGTATCCGTGAGCGCTTCGCTGAAACCCATCCCCTGCAAGCCCGCTCGCACCAGTCTTCGCACCTTCTGGCGGCGGCTGGGCTTGGCGGTTTCGACCACCATGCGCAGCGGCGACGGCACGTTGTCGAGCCCGTGGACGCGGGCGACTTCTTCAACGAGGTCGACCCCGCGTTGCAGGTCCGGGCGGAAACTGGGGATGCCGACGGCGACTTTGACGTCGGTGGTCTTCTGTACGTCCAAATCGAGCCCGCGAAAGATGGCTTCGATCTGCTGCGTCGACACGTCAATGCCCATCATGCGGCGGACCTGAAGCGCTTCCAGTTCCAGCTCGCGGACTTCGGGCTTCAGACGGCCGGCTTCGAGCACGCCTTCCAGCACCTCGCCGCCCGCAAGCTCCTGGATCAACTGCGCGGCGCGGCGGCTGGCACGCAGCACACCGCCCTGGTCCACGTCGCGCTCGAAGCGATAGCTCGAATCGCTGTCCAGTTTATGGCGGCGGCTGGTGGCCTTGATGCTTTGCGGGTTGAAGTAGGCGCTTTCCAGCAGCACATCAGTCGTACTTTCCGTGACGCCGCTGCCGTGGCCGCCCATCACGCCGCCCACGGCCTGCGGGTTTTCCGCGTCGGCGATCACCAGCGTGTCGGCATCCAGCTTGATCGGCTCCTCGCTGCCGACCACAGGCCTGAACGGTTCGTCCTTTTTGGCCATGCGCACGACGATGCGCTTGCCGGAAAGCTTGTTCAGGTCGAAGGCGTGCAGCGGCTGGCCGGTTTCGAACAGCACGAAGTTGGTGATGTCGACGACGTTGTTGATCGGTTTGAGCCCGATGCCTTCGAGACGCTTCTTCAGCCACTCCGGCGACGGACCGACCTTGACGTTGCGAATCACCTGCGCGCTGTAGTACGGGCATGCCTCAAGCGCATCCGGCTCGATCTCGACGCTGCTGACATCGCTCGCCTTGCCGCTGGTTTTGTAATCGACTTTCGGGTGCTCGACGGTCTTGCCGACGCAGGCCGCAAGCTCGCGCGCGAGCCCGATCACGCTCAGGCAGTCGGTGCGGTTCGAGGTGACTTCTAGGGTGAAGCAGACGTCGTCGCCGGCGTCGTCCATCTTCTCGACCTCGGTGCCGGACAGGGTCAGCTTGTCCGCGATCTCCTGCGCGGACAAACCGGTACCGACGTACGAATCAATCCACTTTGCGGTCGCCTTCATCATGCGGAGTCTTTTAGCGGAACGAGCGCCTGTGGCAACGCCCAGTCCGTCGCGGCGAAAGCGCCGCGACCACAGGCAGGATTGCCTGTGCCACGCGCAAAATTCAGTCCTTGATGGTAACGGGTTTGCCGTTGAGCAGGTCGAGGGCGGCGTTGAGCATGCGGTCCTCGTAGTCCCAGTAGGTGCTGGCCTTGGCGATCTCGTCGCGGTTGTGCCGCGCCTGGCGGATGCGCAGGCGCGCGTGCAACCGGGCCTTTTCGCCTTCGCGGTAGTGGATCACGAGATCGGGCTGGATGCCCCCGGCGCCGCTGCTGGCGCCGAGTTCGGACTGGTCGGATTCGAGGATGCTCTGGGCAAACTCGTAGGCCTGGGCGTTGCCGTGGTCGTGCCCCCAGCGCGCCAGGTCGATCGCGAGCTGGTCGTTCGTCACGCCGCCGAAAACCGAGTGGGCCGGGTCCTGCACCTTGCGACCGAGCGGCGTGAAATACTGGGTGGTGGTGATGTTGATCGTGTAGTTCGGGTCGGTCTTGAGCTTGTAGATCGTCTGCACGATCCCCTTGCCGTAGGTGCGCTCACCGATGATGTAGGCGCGCCCGTGGTCCTTCAGCGCGCCGGTAATGATCTCCGCGGCGCTGGCCGTGCCGCTGTCAACCAGCACCACCAGCGGCAGGTCGGTGATGCTTTCGGAATCCTTTGTGCGGTAGGCCGCGTCCATTTCGCGGTTGCTCTCGCGGCTGGAATGCGTGAACACACACAGCGCGTCCGGTTCCTTGATCAGCCCGTCGATCATCGCAACCGCCACGCTGACGCGACCGCCGCCGTTGCCTCGCAGGTCGATGATCAGCCCCTCGGCGCCCTTGGACGTCAGCTCCTCGACGCCGGGTTTGAACTGTTCGTCGTAGGTGTTCGCGTTGATGTCGCTGACCTGCAGGTAGCCGTAGCGGTGGCCGTCGCGCTCTTCCAGGTGCACGTCGTGGACGCTGTAGATCACCACGCGCCCGCGCTTCACACTGAAATCGAGCCGCTGCGCCTTGGGGTCGGTGCCGTTATCGGGCTCGCCGCCGCGCAGCACGGTCAGTTTGACGATCGAGCCTTCCACGTCGCTCTTGATGCGCGCGACGGTGCTGTCGTAGGTCTGGTCCAGGATCGACACGCCGTCCACGGCAACGATCACGTCGTCCTTCAGCAGCCCTGCTTCCTCGGCGCCGCCGCCGGGCTGCGGCTCGCTGATGCGGATGCTGCCGTCCTCATTGGGGTCGATGTAGGCGCCGATGCCGAAGAAGGCGCCGCCCAGGTCGCGCTTCTGTTCCTGCGCCTGGATCGGCGGCAGCACGCGCGTGTAGCGGTCGCCGGTGCCGCTTGCCAGCCCCCGCAGGGCCTCGTTGCGCAACTCGCTTTCGTCGAGGTCGCCGTCGTAGTGGTCCAGCAGCTTCTGCCGCACCTCGGCGTAGAGGGCGTAGTCCTTCTGCAGCCCTTCGGCGTCCGTGGGCTCGGCCTCCTTGTTACTCATCAGCGCCAGCGCCACGACGCCCGCAATGACAATCACCGGGAGGATTGAGAAGGTAACGACGAAGTAGGAGTACTTGGCCATGCCGGATCAATTCAAGCGCCCGCGGCGCCTTGTGTAAACGGGCTGCGCTCAGCCTTTGTTCTTCTTGCTCTGCTCATCCAGGAACTTCTTCTCGGCGCGACTCAGGCTGGTGATGCCTTTCGCGCTGATCTTTTCGAGGATCGCGTCCAGCTTCTTCTGGTCGGCCTGCTTGCGCTCGATCTCTTTTTCTTCGGCCTGGCGCTGCTTGTCGGCCGTGGCCTTGAACTTGCGCTCGTCGAGCGGCTTGTCTTCGTAATTATTCAGGTAGCCGGGCTTTTCCCATGGCTGCAGGTTCTCCTGCTGGTAGCCGCCGGCGACGCTGGGCACGCGCCCGACCTTCTTCAGGTACAGCATGTAAAGTGCACCGGCCGCGGCGCCCCAGATCAGTTGCGTCGGGCTGAGCACCGCCGGCCCGGGGCTGACCAGCGCGAGCACCAGCGACAAACCGGCAAAGAACACGATCATGCCCAGCACGACGTTGCGCAGCTTCCAGCCGAAGAACGACTTCTGGTTCGGCGCGATCCAGACCGGCGTAATGAAGCAGGCGAAGATGCCTCCGCTGGGGCCCATGATCACGCTGTACTTCGCGCCGATCAGCCACGGGTCCACCAGCGAAGCAAACAGCCCGGAAACCACGCACGCGCCGATGAACAGCATCAGGAAGCGCTTCGTGCCGAACAGTTGCTCGGTCAGGCGCCCGACGAAGTACAGGAACAGCACGTCCAGCAGCGCGGCGAAAAGCGTCGGCGGGACCAGCCAGTGGGTCAGCAGCTTCCAGTAGCCCGGATGGAACTCGCCGCGTACGGGGATGATCGAATCGGGCGTAAGCACGAACAACTGCATCGCCAGCAGCGGCTTGTCCTGCCCCGCCCCGACCGCGCGCCAGAAGGCCTCGTCGGCGAAATTCAGCGAGTCACTGATCACCAGCGCGGCGATAAACCCGGCGATCACGGCGATCATCAAACCCTTCGTGCCGTTCAGCAACCCGGACGAAAACTCGAACTTGGGCTTGCTCTGGAAGTAGTCGCGGTCTTCGTAACCCATGCCGGTATCTCAACCCAGCCGGCATGCGGGACGCAACCCCCGGGCCGGGAAGCCCCAATTTCGTGCGATTGTCGTAATACAACGTCATTCCTGCCGAGGCGAATCCGGTAAGTTTAACCAAGGTTTCACCTACATATGATGTATGGGCCAATTGGTGTGTTTGGACCCAAAAAGTGGCCTGGTCCAATTCCCTTGGAGAAGACCGTTGGGATCAGGCCAATTTAAAGTAGCTTTAAGCGGTAATTAACCGGTCAGTGCGACCCCCAAACATGGGACACCGCGGCTGATCCACCGAGAATCGCAAACTTCTGACTTCGCACCGGGGAGTGAATGAAGGCAAGCCTGATCATCCGGGGTGGCTCACGGGACGGCCAGCGGGTAACGCTGACACCGACCGGGCGGGTCACGTTCGGGCGCTCGCCATCATGCGAAGAGCGTTTTGACGACGATTCCCTCAGCCGCGTTCATTTCGCCGTCGAAGGCAAGGGCAGCTTCTACCTGCTGACCGACCTGCAGTCGTCGGCGGGCACCAGCGTCAACGGCAAGAAGGTCGCCAGCAAGATCCTGCACAACGGCGACCGCATCGTCGCCAGCAACATCGAGTTCGGCTTCAAAGTCTCCGACACTTCCAGCAACAAGGTCAGCGCCCACAGCGGGTTGATGGACACCGAGCCCAAGGCCGCGTCCATCCGCGTCGAGGCAAACTTCGAGGATGGCAGTTTCAACTTCGAAGACACCGAGCAGGAA
Organism: Planctomycetota bacterium; assembly: GCA_020425515.1. Lineage (GTDB taxonomy): Bacteria > Planctomycetota > UBA8742 > UBA2392 > UBA2392 > JACKID01. The sequence goes on from JAGQRI010000149.1 coordinate 20,104, forward strand.
AAACGCGGCGACAGCGCCGACACCAGCGAACTCCTGAACCGCACCCGCACGGCCCTGCAGACCATCTACCACGTCGGCAACCTGGTCTACACGGCCGAGAGCCTGGACCGCGTCTGCCACACCATCATGGACGTGGCGATGGAGACGCTGGACCCGGATCGCGGCTTCCTGGTGATGTACGACCCGGACGACAAGGTGCTGGAACCCGTGGTCGTGCGCCGCAAGCGCAACGGGAATGGCAACGGCAGCGCCAGCCGCAGCACCCGCCTGCTGCGCGCCGTCGACGATGAACTGACGCTCTGCCGCCCGATCATCCTGCACAGCGTGAAGAAGGGGTTAAGCGTCATCAGCGACGCGGTACACCCCGAAACCGGCGACGCCAACAGCAAGCACATCAAGAGCGCCATGTGCGTGCCGGTACGCACCAACACCGACATCATCGGCGCGATCTACCTCGACCGCGTTGACAACGACCTGCCCTTCCACCAGCACCACCTGGAATTGCTGGCGGGCATCGGGCGGCAGGCCGGCATCGCCGTCGAGCGCGCCAGGATGCTCGAGGAAATGGAAGGCCTGTTCTACAGCTGCGTGCGCGC
>JAGQRI010000001.1:0-14033 GCA_020425515.1 Planctomycetota bacterium
GGGCTCGCGACCATCGGCTACGACGACGACGGCGTGCGCGCCGAGCGCTTTCACGTGGTGCAGAACGGCATGCACCGGGACTGGTTTACTACCAGAGAAACCGCGCCCATGGTGGACCGCAAGCATTCCAACGGCTGCAACCGCGCCGACGGCTTCGGCAACATCCCCATCACGCGCATCCCCAACCTGAGCTTGATGCCCGGCGACTGGACGCTGGAAGACCTGATCGCCGACACCAAGGACGGCATCATCATGGAAGTGAACAAGAGCTGGAGCATCGACCAGATGCGCCTGAACTTCCAGTTCGGCACAGAGATCGGGCGCGTGATCAAGGACGGCAAGATCACCGGCATCGTGAAGAACCCCAACTACCAGGGCAACACGCCCGAGTTCTGGGGCGCCTGCGACGCCATCTGCAACCAGGACCACTGGGACCTGTGGGGCGTAATCAACTGCGGCAAAGGCCAACCAGGCCAGACCGCCGAAATGTCCCACGGCGGCGCCCCCACCAGGTTCCGCAACATTGAAGTAGGCATCCGCGGCTAGAAGCCTGCGATTTCAAAGGCAAAAGAAAAGAGCGCCGAGTCGGGCGCTCTTTTCTTTTATTGGGAGACCACGGTGGCAGGGCTCGAACCTGCGTCCAGTCGGAAACGAGCCGACCGCTCTACCACTGAGCTACACCGTGATCCTTATTGCGCGCTTGACTCGCCATCCTCTTCCACTCCGGCTACAAATCCATGCTCGTCTCGAATCACTCGTATGTCTCGAACGCCAACATCCGCCGGCCTTGCGCCACCACCTTTGCCTGAAAACCATTTTGCTTTCCGCAATACCGCTGCCAACGCAGGACTGCTGACGCTAACGCCATGAACAAGTTCCGGAGTCGGTTTGAACTCAACGGCGGTACGTGGTGGATGTGGCGACACCCATCCCTTCTTGCGAGCATCCACATGATGGTGTCGGCAAGTGTCTTCAATCAGGCTCCTGGTGCACGTTGTCTGGCCACTCAGGACTTCCCACGGCAGGGGTAATACGCTCCACACTTTTGTGTCAGCGTCCAGATCCCCGCCCGTAGCCCTGTGCCATGCGGCCACGTCTGCTGCCATCAGGCGCAAAACTTTGCCGGGCAGTATCTCGTCCAATAGAGATTCCATCTTCAGGGCAAAGAGCAGGGCAATCCAGTTCGAACGCGCCCGGTTCCACGCTGATGCCGTATTGTTCCAAGTTGAAGAGTCATCGCCCTTCTTGACGACCATCGAATCCCGGCGGAAAGTGTTCTCCTCCCAGATGGTTTTCAGGAGCTTCGCCACCTCCTGCATGACAGCAAACCACCGTCCCAACAATTCTCCCTTCTGCTCTTCAGTCAACTTGGCAATGACTGCGTCATGCGGGAAGACGTGGGCGATCGCCCACCAATTCGTGCCGGGTTCCTGCTTGCATTGGTCGAAGAGCGACTCCGCAACGGTATCGAACGGACGCTCCTGACCGCGAATGGTGAACTGACTCCGTAGCTTGCACCGTGCCGTATAATAAGCGATGAACGCCGCTGAATGATGGTTTGAACTGAAGTCCTTGCGGGATAACTGCGAGGTGAGGCCTGATTTTCCGATCAGAGTGAATTCCCTAATCGTCAACTCGCGCCGGAGGGTAGCGAGCTTGTGTTCAAGCCGTTGGAGCAGTCGAAACAGTTTGTTGTAACGCCGACGTGACAGTTCCAACCCTGCAGACTTGCGCTCTTCCCGGTTGAGACGGTCAGCTTTGAAATCGTTGGATCCGAATGACTTGCGAATCTCAGGACCAATCTGCCGGATGAAAGCCTCAACTTTCTGCGGGTCAGCGCAGTCAGCTGCTTTCAGTTCACCAGCAGCCTCGAACAATTCCCGCGCTTTGCGACTCTGCCGAAGAGGGCCCTTTGGACGGACAAAGTCCTGAAGCATCGAGCTGAACTGCCAAACACCACGACGTAAGGATGACCTCGCAGCTTTGTGTAGTTCATTGCGCTGTTTGGAGGTTAGTGTATCGCCGAGCAGATCAAGCACGTGCTGAGCGACGTCCTCTGGACGCATACGAGCGTCGAGGCTCTTGAAGAGCAGCTCTAAAATGCTGTCGGTAGATTTATCGACCACGATTACCCTACCTCTGCTGCGTCTCACGATAACGCAGGACTGTTTCAAGGACGATTGGTTCCCCCATAGTAGTTGGACTTCTCGGACTGAGGCATAGCCTCGCAGATCGGGCTAGCTGCTGCTCTAATGCCGCCATGGCTAAAGGATTCTTTACACAGGGTATCGCCGTTCTTTTCGGGAAGGCCCCGACGCGGGCGCAAGTTCGCGAGGCGCTGGAGCCTGCGTTTGAGATCGCGCGCGAGGACGACGGCGGCGACGGCTGGGCATTGGGCGGCGAGGGATTGATCGTCACCTATCGCCCCGACGTCAACGGCTACGTCAACGTGGACGTCGTCAACCACAAGTGGCCCGACCACATGGGCGACCCCGTCGATGAGCCCGAACTCTTCGCGGCCTGGACCTTCGGCCACTTCGGCCCCTACGCCTATCCCGGCAACCTCGAGCGCGCCGCCGAACACAACCTGGTCTGGGAGGGCGCAAAGGACGTCGTCAAGAAACACGCGGGCTTCCTGCGCGTGCGGCTCAGCTACATTTTCGGCTCGAGCGACGACGCCCCCACCCGCCCCGACGACTGCGACCCGCTGGACGAACTGAATTTCTGCTACGCGGTCGCCGGCAAGCTGCTTTCCATGCCGCACGCACTGGCGCTGTTCAACCCGGGCGGCGAAGTGCTCTGCAGCGCCGAAACGCTCGAGCACGCGATGAAATGGTCGGCCGACAACGAGCTGGAGCCGCTCGACATCTGGGCGAACCTGCGCTTTTTCCAAGTGGACGACACCTGGTCGCTGATGGACACGGTCGGCAACGCGCAATTGGACCTGCCGGACCTCGAGGCCGTGTTCCAGCCCGAACACCTGGACCCGAACGCCGTCGCGCCGCTGCTGCGGAACATCACCGGCTACCTGATCGAAGAGGGTGCCGTGATCGAGGACGGCCACTCCATCGACGGCCCGGACGGCGACACCTGGCGCGTTCACGCCTTCGAGAACAGCCTCAGCAGCCCGCCGCGCGACGTGCTCTGCTTCGTCCGCGAAGACGAGCAACCGCCCGACCTCGTCTACCACCGCGCCGAAGAACCCGAAGAGGAATAGTTTCCGCTTGCGCTCTAGTCATTAATGACTAAAAACAAATAGTCAATTTTGACTATCTAACGAAGAGGACTCCATGTTTACCGTAATCGCCCGTTTTCCCGCAGTTGCCGAGCACAAGAACGACGTATTCGACGCGCTGGACCGAAGCCTGGAGGTCGCCCGGAACACGCCCGGGCTGCTGGCTTATCAGGTACTTCAGCCGAAGGAAGCCAACCAGCGCGTCGGCCTGATGATCTGGGAGTCGCGCGAGCACTTTCAGAAGATGCTGCAGTCGGAAGAAAGCCGTGCCGCCCACGCCGAAGTCAAACCCGAGTACTTCGATGGCACACCGGGCATTGAGGAACTCGACGTCGTTTCCAGTTGGCATGCGAAAGCCACGGCATGAGCTTGAGCGAACATCGCGAGCTCCTGGTGCTTGGCTTTGTCCGCGATCACGCGACCCACGGCTACGCCTTGGCCGAGGCACTGGAGAACGGTCTCGGTCCCGCGCTCGGCATCAAGCGGCCGAACCTTTACGCGCTGCTGCAACGCCTGGAGGAACGCAAACTGATCCGACACAAAACCGTGCGCCAAGGGAACGCACCCGAGCGTCGCGAGTACCGGATCACGGCAAGGGGCAAGGCTGGTTACAACGAGTTGCTGAAACGCTGCTGGTCCGCAATCCCGGAGACGGTCCTCCCAATGGCGGTTCTGCTTTCCAGCCTCGACGAGTTGCCAAAGACGGAGCAGGCCGAGGCGATCGCCGGCGCGGTGCGGGAACTGGATGGGCGGATCAAGGCGATCCGCTCAATACCGATACACGGTGGCAGCGCGGGCGCGGCGCTACAGCTGATCGAGCAGCACTATGCGCTGGATCTGAAGTTCCTTGGCAACCTCAAGTAGCCCTATTTCTTCAGCAACTTGAAAGCGTGCATCCAGCCGCCGGTCTTGACGCCGTAGCGCACCCAAGCCAGGCACATGGCTTCGAGATACCGCGAGCCGTCGATGCCGCCGATGTCGGCCGTCTCCCAGCCGAAGTCTTTCAGCAGCTCGGTCGTCTTCGCCTTGGCGCCGTCGTCGTTGCCGGCGATGAACATGGTCGGCGGGCCGCCCGGTAGCTCCGGCTTGAACATCAGCGGGTTGCCGACCGTGTTGAAGCACTTGACCACGTGCGCGCCGGGGACGGCTTTCTGCACGCGCTCGCCGAGGCTGTCATGGCCGACGATCGCAAGCTGCGGCGCGCCGGTGCTGAAATCGAGCGGGTTGGCCGCGTCGAGCACCAGCTTGCCGTTGAAGTTGTCGGCGCCGACCTGGGCGATCACGGCCTCGGTCGCTGACCCCAACGTCGCCAGCACGACGATCTCGCCGAACTTCGTGGCGTCCTCGAATGTGCCTTCGCCGGCCTTGTCGCCGGCCTCATTGACCCAGGCCTTGGCCTTCTCGCCGCCGGCTGTGCGCGAGCCCATCATGACTTCGTGGCCCAGCGCAATGAAACCGTTGCCGAGCGCGCGCCCGACGTCACCCGTTCCCAGAATTCCGACTTTCATGGCAGTCCCCCATTCGTGTCTGTGCCAAACGATACATCAGCGGGGAACTATTCCGGGTCAGGCGTCGATACCTTTTTTCGTGATGGGGCAGGTCTTGATACCGAGCAGCGTGTACAGCGGGCAGCGGCCCAGCAGGCCGGTCAGCAGGGGCACGAGCCCGAGCAGCCCGAGCAGGGTTTTGGGGCCGACAAATACGAGGCTCAACACACCAAGCCCGAGAATTACACGGATTACGCGGTCCACAGTGCCTTCGTTGCGCAGCAGGAAGTTCATGGCTTTTCTCCAAAGCGTCTATAGATGAAATGCCGTTCGGGGCAGAACGATTCGAAATTGATGAAGATTTTTCGACGGGGTCAGGCGAAGCTGGGGCAGGAGGCAAGCATGGCAAGTGACGAAGTGGACGCGCTGAAAAGCATCGCCGGCAAGATCGACGACCTGGGCGAAGTCGGGCGCGAGATCGACAACCTGAAGCGCGCCGTCGAAGCCCTGACCGGCGAGATGAAAGAACTGCGCCGGTTCGCCGTCCTCAAGGACGTACTCGGCGACACCAACGACAACCTGGTCAAGATCGCCGACGAGCTGCGCAAGATCCGCGAAAAGAAAGAGTAAGGCCCGCCGAAGCGGGCCTTACTCTGCCTGCGGCTCAAGCGTTCGGGGTAGCGACTGCCCCTCGGTGATCGTCACGGAAAACACGCCGTCATCAACCGGGCCACGACCTGGCGGAAGGCTTCGCTGTCGCCTTCGCGCAGGGACTCGCGCCATTGCTCGATGTCGCTTGCCATCTGGGTTCCTCACCGCGGGGCGACGTCCGTCGTCGTCCCTTCACCCCGTACACACAGGCCGGGCGGAAAACGATTTGGCAGTGGTAGGTTGTTTCAGGGACCGCCGGAGACGATCAGGTAGATCACCGGCACCGCGATGCCCAGCAGCAGGAAAATGCCGCCGCGCCCGATCAGCCCTTTTTTGCCGCGCACCATCAGCATGCCGCTGAACGCCAGAAACATCAGCACGATCGCGTAGCCGTCGGAAATCCAGGTCCAGGCGGCCTTGCCGCGATTGAGGTGCAGCCAGTTGGCGGTGCGCAGGAAGAAGCGTGGCTTCTGGCCGATGTCGTAGACGTCGTAGCCGGTTTTGTAGTCCTGCACAGTGAGGTTGCGGTTGTCGAAGATGATGTCGATGTCGCGCACGGGGATCGTGACGCGTTCGACTCTTGTGGGCTCGTCAGCGATGCCGATGCGATGCAACGCGGTGATGGCGGCGTCCCAGTCCTTTTCCGGCAAGCCGTCGCCAAGCGGGTAGACGGTGCTGCCTTCCTTGCCTTCTTCAGTCACTTCGATTTCGTCGCGGTCCGGGCGCACCTGCACTTTCTTGCCCGGCAGCTCGATGTCGTAACGAACAAGGGTGTTGCGGGTGGTGAAGACGTCGAGCGGCTGGTCGTCGATTTCCAGCTCGGACATCACGGCCGCGGCGGCTTCGGACTCGTTTTCCGGCAGCGGCTTTTCGACGGTCTTCAGCCGCTCGTAGTGGCTGAAGTTCGGGTCCCATTGGCCGATGTGATTCACCGCCAGCCCGGACAGCGCATAGATGACCGTCAGTCCCACGGCGAAGAAGCCGAAGTCGCGGTGCAGATTGCGGAGCGACAAACGCCAGTTGCCTTTCGGCGCGGGTTTCTGAGTCGGGTTGGCCATGGGCGTCTACGAGAAGCGTTCCTGCTTCCAGGGGTCGGCGTGGTTGTTGTAGCCGCGGGTTTCCCAGAAGCCGGGGTAGTCGCGCTTGGTGAACCGGATGCCGGTCAGGTACTTCGCGCTCTTCCAGAAGTAGCGGTCCGGCACCAGCCCGCGAACCGGCGAGCCGTGGGCCTGCGCCAGCGGGCGCTGGTTGACTTCGTACGCGACCAGCACGTTGGGCTTCAATGCTTCCTCGATGTCCACGTTCGCGGTGTAACCGTGCGCGGCCTCGAAGATCACGAACTTCGCGCTGTCCTTCAGCTTCACACGCTCGGCGATGTCGGCAACGCGCACGCCGCTCCAGATCGCGCCCAGCAGCGACCAGCCGGTTACACAGTGCACGTCGCAGGTCTGTTCGATCTGCGTGAACCCAAGCAAATCGCGGAAGCTGATCTCGAGTTCTTCCTCGACCTCGCCGTACACCTTCAGCTTGAACGCGTCGCGGCTGGGGTCGCCGGGCATGCCGCCCATCGGCTTCAGCGTCGTGCGCTCGGTCTGGCCGGGGGGCAGGCGCGGCGTCTGCTTGCTGGTGGCGTCCACGCGCAGGAGCTTGGGCTCGGGCGGCGTCTCCACCACCGGCTCGATTTCCGGCTGCGGCTGGTTGCCGGCCGGCGCCTCCGGTTTCTCGACCAGCGCGCGCTGGCCGGGAGGCAAACGCCTGCGCCCGCCGTCGGCCAGTTCCGCCGCCAGGCGTTCTTCGTCCGTGCGCCCGGCAATGGCATAGCCGATCCCACCGAGGGTCACGACGGTCGTACCGGCCGCGAGCGCCTGGATGAATCGGCGCCGTGCCTTGGCGAGGCGAACCTCGGCCGGTGTCTGGTTAGGCTCGTCCATGTCAACTCCGCGCCCCTGCCCGGGTGGTCCATGATACGCATGAACAGGGCAGGGGGCGAACATCGTCCCGAATAGTGCAATTGAAAACGCCGCCTGCGTGAGCCGGCGGCGTTGACTGAAATTAACCCATTCAGGCGATGTTGAGATCTTTGAAGGCGCTGAGCGTCGGCTTGATCACCGGTGCTTCCGGCAGCACGCCCGGCTCCATCAGGGCGTCCATGGTCTTCAACCCCTGGCCGGTGATGCACAGGACCGTGGTTTCGTCCTTGTTGATCCTGCCGGCCTCGGCGAGCTTCTTGAACGCTGCCACCGTGACGCCGCCCGCGGTTTCCGTGAATACGCCCTCGGTCTCGGCCAACAGGCGCATGCCGCCGACGATTTCCTCGTCGCTGACGTCGTCGCCCCCACCGCCCGAATCCAGGCACAGGCGCGCGGCAAAGTAGCCGTCGGCCGGGTTGCCGATGGCGATACTGCGCGCGATGGTGTTTGGTTCCTTGACCGGCTTGATCAGGTCCGACTTGCGTTTGATCGCGTCGGTGATCGGGTTGCAGCCGCTGGCCTGGGCGCCCCAGAACTTGCAGTTCGGCTCGTCCTCGAGCAGCCCGAGTTTGCTGAATTCGTTGAACGCCTTGTTGAGTTTGTTGATCAGCGAGCCGCCGGCCATGCAGACCACGACGTTGTCGGGTGCGCGCCAGCCGAGCTGCTCCGCGACCTCGAAGCCCATGGTCTTGCTGCCCTCGGCGTAGTACGCGCGCAGATTGACGTTGACGATGCCGATGTTGGCGTCGTTCGCGATCTCGGCGCAGAGACGGTTCACATCGTCGTAGTGCCCGTCCACCTTGATCAGGTTGGCGCCGTAGACCTGCGTGTTGACGATCTTGGCCTGCTCGAGCGATTTAGGGATCAGGATGACGGCCTTCAAACCCGCCTGTGCCGCCTGTGCGGCAACGCTGTTAGCGAGGTTGCCGGTGCTGGCGCAGCCGACGGTCTCAAAGCCGAAGCGCTTTGCGCGCGCCACGCTGACTGCAACGACGCGGTCTTTGAATGACAGGCTCGGCACACAGACGCCGTCGAACTTGACGTACAGCTTCTCGAAACCGCCGAGGCGTTTGCCCAGGTTCTTCGCGTGGTAAAGCGGCGTGCCGCCGGTGTTGAATCCGGAGACCGGTTCCTGCTCGGGCAGCAGTTCGCGGTAGCGCCACATGTTGAAGGGGCGTTTTGTGATCTGCTCGCGCGTGAGCAGCTTCTTCGCGTTGTCGTAGTCGTACATGACTTCGAGTGGCGCGAAGTCCATCTCGCAAACATTGATCGGGTGGTCTGCATATTCCTTGCCGCATTCCCTGCAGCGCAGACCAACCGCCGTGGCGGTGCTCATGGCTTTCTCCCGTCCGAATCTCTCGGACTTCCATGCTGAGCGCTTCGCGCCCAGATTCATCACTGGCCCGTGACGCTGCGGACGTTAGCAGGGAACGTGCTGCGCGCCAGCGGGTGGTCCCGCCGGGGAATACAGAAACCCATCGCCTGCACGATGGGTTTCTGCGGGTTCTTATGGTTGGTCAGCCCGCGATCCGCCTGAGCGCTTCGCCGGCCCAGTACCGTACGTCTTCGTCTTCGTCCTGCAGCGCGGCGTGCAGGGCGGCCTCGGCGGGCTTGGCTTCGGGGCCGATCTTTTCCAGTGCGCGGGCGGCATTGAACCGGACACGCTCGTCCTCATCGCTGAGGCATTCCGCCAGCTCGTCCACGGCCCGGGCGGCGTCTTCCCCCATGTGGATGAATGCGTTCAGCGCGCGCAGGCGTGTGTGCGTGTTGCCGTTCTTCATGGCTTTCTTCAGCGAAGTGACGGCGGCGCTGCCGATCGCGCCGAGCGCTTCGCTGGCTGCCCGGCTGACGTCGCCGCTTTCGTCCTTTATCGCCTCGATCAGCTTCGGGACCGCACTGGAAGCCGCTGAGCCCATGCCACGCAGCGCGTCGGCCGCCTGGGTGCGGACGGCCGGGTCGTCCAGCAGCTCAGTAAGCGCGGGCACGGCGTCGCGGGCATCCGTGCCGATGTGCCCCAGGGCAATCACCGCCCGCCGGCGCACACGGGCGTCTTCGTCGCTGAGAGTGCCGATCAGCGCCTGCACCGAACCCTTGCCGATGCGTCCCAGCGCCTTGGCGGCGGCAGCGCGGACTTCCGAGCCGTTGTCTTTCAGTGCTTTCGTCAGTACCGGCACCGCGACCTCCGCGGCGGGGCCGATGTTGCCCAGCGCCTCGGCGGCGATGTAGCGGACGTTGTCGACGTCGTCTTTGACGGCATCCATCAACGCGGGTACCGCGCCAGAGGCGGCCGGGCCGATGCGCCCGAGCGCAAAGGCGGCGTCAAATCGAACGTTGGGGTCGCCGTCCTTCAGGGCGTTGCAGAGTGGGCCGACGGCCTCGGCGCCCATGTCGCCCAGGGCTTCCGCGGCGGCGCGGCGCACGTCCACCTTTTCGTCTTTCAGCGCCAGCATCAGTTCGGGCACCGCGTCCTTGGCCGCGCGACCGATCTTGCGCAGGGCCTCGGCGGCGTAGCAGCGGATTTCGCCGGTGGTGTCGCGCAACTGGTGGGCGACGGCGGGCACGGCGTCGACGGCGCGGTGGCCGATCATGCGAATCGCGTCCAGCGCCCGCTGGCGCATGTGCACGCTTTTTTCGCCGAGCGAGTCGACCAGCACCGGCACCGAGGCCGTGCCGATCCGCCCGAGCGCGAACGCGGCGTCGAACACCACATGCTTGTCCTCATCGCGAAGGGCCTTGCCGAGTGCCGCGGCGGCGGGGCTGGCCTGCGGCCCGAGCTTGCCCAAGGCCTCGGCGGCGCTGCGGCGCACGGAGGGGTCCTTGTCGGAGAGTCTTTCAATCAGTCGCTCGATCTCAGGTGTCGTCATCTCGCTATCCTCGTTCTCGAACGCGTTAAGTGTACCACAATGCGTCCCGGGGCGTAGCGCCTACGGGCTTACCTGAGTTTGATGCGATATTGACGAACATTCATTCCCGGACGGGACGGGCTACTTCAGCTTGACGACCCACTTCTCCCACTCGGCCTGGAAGTCCTTCATGCTGACGCCGAAGCGTTTTTCGAAGTCGCGGCGGGTGGTATCGGTGCGGTAGTAGTCGACGAGCAGCGCCAGGTACGGCTTGCGGTACTCGTCCGGCTTCTCGAACAGGCAGTACCATGCGACAGAACCGGCCAGGGCGTACTTCTCAACCGAACTGATCGGCGTGCCCCCGGCAAAACCGGTGTAGCCCTGCGACAGCACGGGCTTGAGGCTCGGCACCTTGCCCTTGCCGCCGGCCCAGTACTTCTTGATCGTGTAGGTTCGCTGGTCCTCGAGCCCTTTCAGCTTGTACTTGTCGCCGTTGATCTGCAGGTCCTCAAAGACGATGGCGATGCTTTCGACGATCCAGGCGTGTTCCTTGGTCGAGGCCAGCTCATAGCTGCCCCAGCCGCCGCGGCGCCCGCGCAGCCCGATCTCGACAAGACGGTGACTGCACTCGTGGTAGAGGGTGCGGGCGAGGTTGTCCTTAGCGTGGTTCTTCTTGCCCACGTAGTCGCAGCGCTCGGCATTTACAAGAATCGCCTGTAACGCCCCGACGTGCATGCCGCCGTTGGTTTCGCCCATCGGGAAGCCAAGCTCGGCCGAGAAATCGACGAAGGTGGCGGAGTCCTTGCAGCACCAGACGACGTTGGGGTCGCTGCGTTTGGGGATCACGTCGCCGACCAGCTCAAAGAAGATGTCGTAGTAGCGCTGCAGCAACTCGGCGTACTTCTCGGCGCGCTTCCAGGACAGGTCTGTCACGAGCGTGAAGTGCTCGCCAACCAGCACGTAGGGCTCGTCCCAGCTTACTTCGCGGTCCGGCTTGTCCGGGTCGTCGGCCAGTTTTTGCGCCAGCCCGGAATACAGGTCGTAGGAGTCAGCGGTCAGCCAGCCCATGCCGTCGAGCCACTTGTGCCCGAGCGCCTCGTGCGCCCCCGTGTGGTCCGGGTCGATCTGCAGGATCTGCTGCGCCGCAACGCCGGCCTTCTCGGCGCCGGCGGCTCGGCGCGCGTTTACGCCCTCGCGGCGGTCGAGGTAGCCGCCCCAGGCCTCTGCGGTGTATTCGTCATCCTTGCCGTCGCATTCGGCGATGATCTCCTTCGCGCGGGCGGCCTTGTCGCCACTGACCTTCTCGCACAGAGCGCGGGCCTCTGAGTAGAGCTTGTTTTCAAGGCAGTACTCGGCCAGCGCGACCGTGGCATCGTGGTAGCCGGGTTGCTGTGCGCTGTAAGGAAGCGGCTCGGCCTGTGCGTGCAGGCAGGCAGCCGCGATCGCGGTAATCAGGAAGAGCTGGAGAGCCTTCATGGGCGTCACGCCGAGGGGTGGGCGTTACGGGGCGAATGCATTCTAGTCTGAACGCGAAGCGTAAGCGAGCGCTATTGGCCCGGCGGCGGGGCGCTAGAAGCGGATGTCCTGGTCGACGCTGAACTCGACCCAGTTGCCGTCGGGGTCACGGATGATGGTCCAGTAGCCGACGGGCGGGCCGCTGTCCTCGGGCTCGTACTGCAGGATGCCAAGCTCACGGGCCTTGGCGGCTATACGGTCGACGTCGTCGCGCGTCTCGACAGTGAAACCCAGGTGGTCCGTGCGCGGGGCGGGGCCGTCCTCGCCGCCGCTGAGCAGCACCAGCACGAAGTCGATGCCCAGCGGCCGGGCCGAAACCCAGTAGACCGGCATGCCGTCGCCTTCGCGCTCGTGCACGATGCTCATGCCGCAGACCGCCTGGTAGAATTTCGCGGTCGTCGTCGTGTCGCGGCAGCGCAAGGCCAGGTGGGTCAGCCCGAGCTTTCCGGCGGCGCCTCGCAACGAGTCAAAACTTTCGGTCATGGGCGCAGGTTAACCGGCGGGCACGCCGTGCGCGAATCAGTTCTTCTTGAACACCATGGCGACGCCGAAAACGATTACCGCCACCCCCACCGCGATCCCCAGAGGCGAAACGTACCAGTCGTCGCTTAACAGCAGTGAGAATCCACCCGCGAACGCCACTATGATCAGGCCCACGACCGCAATGCCGATGCCCATCAGCGGGCTGCCCTGGCCGACCTTGAACTGCTTCTGCGGGTTGGGCTGGTAGTGCGGCTGGGTGGCCTGGCCCTGCCGGTAGCCGGTGTCGGCGTGCTGCTGCTGGGCGCCAGGTTGCGCCTGGTAGGCTTGCGGGCTGTAGTCCTCGCCGCCGCCCATCCCCGGCGGAAGGTCGTCATGCGGGATGCGGGACGGCTCAGAGCGCATGCCCGGGGGCTGCTCGCGTGAGGGGTATTCGGGCATGGCATTCCTGTCGGTTGGAAATGGTGAGTTGTGCGCAATTGTAAGAAATCCGCGGGCACGCGCCACCACAGCCGGTTTTACACGGGCTTTACAGTCTGAACGCCAACTTTCCGGGAGCCCAAAACGTTTAAAAACCCGGAACCTGTGAAAGCGCCGTAACGTCAAAGGCAATGACAGGGTAGTAAGGGCAGGAACAGAACGATGAAAGCCGACACGGACAAAATCGCCAAAGCTTCACCGGTGTACGCTCGCCTGCTGGCAAGCGCCCGCGCCGCCGAAGCCCGCCGCCGCGAGCTTGCCCGCTTTCTCGACTCACGCCGCCGGCGCATCGAGTTCGAGCAGGCGATGCAGAGCCTCAGCCTGGCCGGCTGATCCAACTGATCGCACCCCCCACAAGGGCGCCGCTTTGCGGCGTCTTTTCTTTAACAGGCAAAGGGGCCGGCTTGCGCCGACCCCTTCTTGAGCACCCGCATCAGCGGGCGACGCAAGCGCCGCCCCTACAGCGACTTCTTGTTGAGGTAGAAGTCGAAACGCTCGTACTCGTCGTGCTTCTCGCGCTCGGCGACGTCGGCGACGTTCTTGGGCGGAGGCACGATCACCTTGTCGCCCGGTTTCCAGTCGACAGGCGCAGCCACGCTGTGCTTGTCGGTGATCTGGAGGGCGTCCACGAGGCGCACGACCTCGTCAAGGTTGCGACCCACGTTCAGCGGGTAATAGATGATCGCACGGACGACGTTCTTGGGGTCGATGACGAACACCGCGCGCACCGTGGCGGTGGCCGATTCGTTCGGGTGCAACAGCCCGTACTTCTGCGAAACCTTCATGTCGAGGTCGGCGATGATCGGGAAGTTGATCTCGGTATCCAGGATCTTCTTCAGGTTCTCGCGCCAGGCGAGGTGGCTGTGGATGCTGTCGATGCTAAGACCGATCAGCTTCGTCTTGCGCTCGTCGAATTCGGCGCTGCGCTTGGCGAAACCCGTCATTTCGGTGCTGCAGACCGGGGTGAAGTCGGCCGGGTGGCTGAACAGGATGGCCCACTTGTCTTTCTTCCAGTCGTGAAAGTCGATGCTGCCTTCGGTGGTAACGGCCTCGAAGTTGGGGGCCTTGTCGCCGATGCGGGGGATGCCCCTGTACTCCTGCTCTTCATGGCTCATGTCTGTATCTCCAGAGTTCGGTTTGTTTGATCAATCAGCTGTCGAGTTGATAACGCCGTTAATCCGACATCGCATCCCTTTCCCCCTTCGTTTCGATGAATCGTGTGTAAAGAAAATCGCCCGGGCTTTTCGGCCCGGGCGACTGAGTTCAGTGTCAGTTGTGGCTAACTCGCCACGGGCTCAATGCTTACCTTTTTCCGGGTTTTGCCGGAAAAACACATCGTGCCGTCACAAAGGGCGAACAGGGTGTAGTCGCG
>JAGQRI010000001.1:14208-20472 GCA_020425515.1 Planctomycetota bacterium
GATTCTGGATTGTGGATTTTGGATTGGAAGAGCAGCGCAAGCTGAATCCGAACTCCAAAATCGAAAATCCAAAATCGCGTTAGCCCTTGATGTTCGTTACCTTCACCAGTGTGTGGCGCTGGCGGTGGCCGCGCTTGCGCTTGCTGTTGCTGTGGCGGCGGCGGTAGGTAAAGGCGATCAGCTTCTCGTCCTTGACCTCGTCGAGCACTTCCACTTCAACGCTGGCGCCGTCAACCTTGGGCGCACCCACCTTGACGTTGTCGCCGTCCGCTACCAGCAGCACTTCATCCAGGCTCAGCTTCTCGCCCTTCTTCTGGCCGAGGCGATCGATCTTGAACTCGGTGCCCTTTTCGACGCGGTACTGGCGCCCGCCGTCTGCGATGATTGCGTACATGTCTCTTCCTCTGCGGCGGCCGCGGGGGGCAGAAATCTGCCGCTCAACCCGAAGCCTGAACCGGGGCGGAAAAGGTAGCTATGCCCATGAAACCGTCAAGCCCGGGAAGGCGAAAAGTTGCCCGAATACATCCGGGGTCTGCCGTGTTGCAGAAGAACAACCGCCCAACACATGAGGAAACCATGCAAAAGCACCGCCTGCCAGGCCTGATGGCATTGTTGACCCTTGGTTGCACGCTACTCGCCGTGGGTTGCTCGACCACGAAAAAGGCAAACGACGAGCCGGCCTGCGGGGGCGAAGCCTGTGGTGGAAGTGCCTGTGGCAGCGAGACTTGCGGCGGAGAGACCGCGGGCGACAAGCTTGAGGAACGCTTTGCCGAGACCTGGGATGTGGCCGTCACCTTGAGCGGCGACGCCGAAGCCGGCAGGAAGTTTTTCAACGAGGAAGGCTTCGACGAAGGCATGCCCTGTGCCGCGTGCCACGCATTCGACAAGGCGGACACCATGACGACCGATGCAGGCGACCACCAGCGCGCGGCCGTCAGCGTTTACGCCGCCCGCTGGCGCACCAACATCAAGAACACCGGCAGCCACAACTCGACCCTCGGCGGCGACGTTTGCGTACCGTACTGGCAGGGCGGCCCGAAGGAGGGCGCCGGCGCGCAGCAACTGGCCGACCTCGACGCGTTCTTCAAGGCCGAGAGCGGCCCCAAGGACCATGCCACCGCCGTGAATATCGACTGGAAGGGTCGCACGTTCACGATTCCGGAAACCCTCACCGGTGGAGACGCCGCACGCGGCGAGAAGCAGGCCGTCAGATACTGCGGAACCTGCCACGAAGTAAACGATGCGGAACCGCTGTACGACGTAGGCGTGCGCCACTTGAAGGGCGGAACAGTTGCCACCGATCGCCTGGACCGGCTCGCAAAGCGCATCAAGGACAAGGGCAAATCAAACAACGACTTCATGCCCGGGTTCAACGACCAGCGCATGCCGGAGCAGGACCTGCTAGACATCCTGGCCTTCTTCGAGAAGAAATAGCCGCCTCTGCAACCTGGGCGCGTTTCCCTGCATGGGCAGAAGTCTCCGAAAGCCTTAGCCCGCACCTTGGGCCCCGTTGCGGGTCGTTGTGCGGGCATTCCCCATTCCTTTCCTCTATGACTAGCCCCCCGGGCGCGCGCTGCTAGCATGCGCGGCCTTGAACGGATCGTGTTGTGGCCGTCCCGGCTGCAATGGCGTCCGGCGTCTCGCCGGCGCCAGGCGCGAGCAAGACGCTCGCGCCCATGCAGACAGGATGTCCGCAACACGTGGAGATGCCATGACGCAGGAAGTCAGTGAATACCGGGCCGTGCGCGAAGAAAAGCGCGACGCCCTGACAGTCCTCGGCGTGAACCCCTACGAGGTCCGCACGCCCGAGCGCACACCCAACGCCGTGATCCGCACCGAGTTCGAAACCGCCGAAAAGGCCGCGACGGAAGACAATCCCGCGGCCCTAAAGGACTGCGCCATCGCCGGGCGCGTGCTGGCGAACCGCAAGATGGGCAAGAAGGCGATCTTCCTCGATGTCTTTGACGGCAGCGGCAAGCTGCAGGTCTACATGAACGCCAAGGGCATCGGCGAGCAGGGCATGGCGATTTACGAAAACCTCGACCTGGGTGACTTCATCTGGGTCAAGGGCGACGTCCAGCGCACCCGCACCGGCGAGGTCACGCTGTTCGCCAGTGAGCTGCGCTTCCTGACCAAGGCCCTGAGTGTGCCGCCCCTGCCGCGCGAGTTCACCGACGAGGATGGCAACAAGAAGAGCGTCGACGCGCTGACCGACCCGGAGCAGCGCCACCGCCGGCGCTACCTGGACCTGATGGTCCACGGCGAAGTCCGCAATCGCTTCGAGCAACGCAGCACGGTCGTGACCACCATCCGCCACTACCTCGAAGGCGAAAACTTCCTCGAGGTCGAAACGCCGATGATGCACCCGGTGCCGGGCGGCGCGCGCGCCAGGCCGTTCATCACCCACCACAACGCGCTGGGCATGAACCTGTACCTGCGCATTGCGCCGGAGCTGTACCTCAAGCGCCTGCTGGTCGGCGGCTTCGAGCGCGTGTTCGAGATCAACCGCAACTTCCGCAACGAGGGCATCGACCACACGCACAACCCCGAGTTCACCATGCTTGAGTTGTACGAGGCCTACGCCGACTACGAGCGCATGATGGAGTTGACCGAGGGGATGATCGTCGCGGCCGCCAAGGCCTTGCGCGGCAACGATGAGTTGAAGTTCAACTGGAACGGGCACGAGGTTGATCTCACGCCGCCGTTCCGGCGCGCGAAGTATGGCGACCTGTTCAAGGAAGCCGTCGGCTTCGAGATGACCGACAAGGAAAAGGTCGCCGCGGAGGCGAAGCGCATCGAGATCGACCCGAAGCAGGACTACTGGAACACGGTCAACGAAATCCTCGAGCATCACGTCGAGCCGAAGTTGATCCAGCCGACGTTCATGATCGACTACCCGACGGCGATCTGCCCGCTCACGAAGTCCAAGCCGGACAACCCGGACATCGCCGAGCGCTTCGAGCTGTTCATCGGCGGCGTCGAATTCGCCAACGCGTTCAGTGAGCTGAACGAGCCGGTGGAACAGTTGCGCCGCTTCGAGGAACAGGTCGAACTGGGCAAGGCGTCACAGGACGTCGAAGCACCGAAGGAAGTCGACTACGACTACGTCGAAGCGCTGGAGGCCGGCATGCCCCCCGCGGGCGGGCTTGGCGTAGGCATCGATCGCCTGGTAATGCTGCTGACAAGCACCGACAGCATTCGTGAGGTCATTCTGTTTCCGCACATGCGGCGCGAACACGTGAACCAGCAGGACGCGGCCGTACAGCGCGCGCGCATCGCGATCGAGAGCGTGCTGGAAGAACTGGACACGCCGGAACTGCGCAAGATCGAGGGCTTCAAGCAACTGCATGAACGCTTCGATGAGCTGGTGAAACACGCCCGGCTGCTGCTGGGTGACCCGGGGCGTGAGGTCGAGCCGCCGGGGTCCGATAACGCCTGAAGACGCCCGGGGTTCGCCCCGGGCTTCGCTATTTGCTGGGCTTGTGCGTACTAGATTACCGATACACTGACAGCCCCGACTGTCCCCGTTGAACGCCTGATGATCGTAGTCCGCGGTTTTGCATTCCTCTTCTTCGTGCTGCTTGCGGCCGCGATGATGCTGTGGCAGGCCAACCACCTGGCGCACGACCTGAAGTCGGCGTGGTCGTTCTCGGGCGCGTTGACGGTGACGCTGTTCGGGCTGGCGACTCTCGGCGGGGCGCTCTGGTCCACGCGCCTGTTCCCGAAGGGCGGCTGGTACACCAAGCTGCCGCTGGTGGTTGCCGCGCTGTTGCCGCTCGGGCTGGGGCCGGTGATGCTGGGCGGAAGCCCCGGGCTGATGGCGGGCTGGACCGCCGTGAAGGTGCAGTTCTTCCTGATCGTCGACTACTTCCTGTGCCGCTCGATCCTGTACTACTTCACCAGCGGCGCGAGCGCTTTCGTCAGCCTGCGGTTCCTGCGCAAGCGCGTCATGAGCATGCTGGCCGTCGTGGGTGTGATGCTGGGCGTGCTGGTGCTGGTGCTGGTCAACAGCGTGATGACCGGCTTCCAGACCGACTTCCGTGAGCAGATGCGCGGCAGCCTTTCCCACGTGCTGGTGCGCTTTCGCTCGGCTGACATCACCATGCACCTGCCGGGCGAAGTGACCAGGCAGGCTGAGTGGGCCGAGTACGTCAGGCGCATCGAAGCCAGCGAGGAGTTGTCCCTGCCGTGGCAGGCGGCACTCGAACGTGCGGTGGTGTTGTTCCGCGAACAGCAACGGCACGAGGGTGACGACAAGGACGCCCTGCCCGACCCGTCCGACTGGGCGAAAGCGCAGCCGCCGATTCTTCCGGGCGGCGATGACCCGGAAAAACCGGACAAACCCGAGAGCGAGCTGACCGAAGCCGAGAAGGCCTTCCTGCACCGCCTGCGAACCGGGGAAGGGCTTACAGACCTCGACCTCGAATGCCTGCGCGAAGAAGACGGCACGATCGTCTCGGCGAAGCAGTTCTATCTGTCCCGGCTGGGCGACGCTGACCTCGAGAAACTTCAGGACGACATCCACCTGGCCTGGTTCGCGCCGATCTTCCGCAAGGCCTTGCAGGACGAGTTCGACCGCGCCGACGACGCGCTGCACGAGCACACCAACCCGCAGGGCGAGCCCGACGTCGAAGGCACAAGCTGGCGCGTTTCCACCAAGACGTTCATCACGCCCAAGACCGGCTCGCGCGAGTTGCCGATTGCGGAACTGGTCGGCGTGGACATTGAACGCGAGCCCACCATCAGCAACCTCGGCGAATACGTCGCCAATGCCGAGCTGACGAACTTCCGCGACCAGTACGTGCTCGGGCCGCTGCTCAATGTACTGGGAGCAACACTCGGCTGGGAAACCGAAGAAAGCATCGAGGCCAACCAGGCCCGCCGCACCTTCATGTTTACCGAGGACGCCCGCGAAACCGGGCGCATCCCCAACGACTTCACCAACACGCTGGCCGCGCGGCGCCTCACGACGGCAACCGGACGCGTGCGCTGGCGCAGCTTCGACAACGTCCGCTACCTCGAGTTCAGCCCGGGCCAGGCGATCTATGACCGCGTGCGCCAAGCCTACAAGGACGCCAGCCGTACCGAAGACCCGCAACAGTTCGGCGAAATCCTGAAATCGTGCGAACGCGACGTACGCGCCATCCTGCTCAAGTACATGAAAGACGATCAACCGGCCGAGCGCTTCGAGCAGGTGAACCACACCGGCTGCCGCATCATCTTCGAGAAGTACCTGACCGGGCTGAATGAATCCCACAAGGCCGTCAGCCGCTTTTACGGCGAGAATACCTCGCTGCTGAAAGAGTTCGTGAACGGCGCCGAGGAATCGGAAACACCGAGCGCCGACGTGGAGTTGATCAACCAGGTCTGGGGCAAGCTCAATGACCTCACAAAACCGGTGGAAGACAAGGTTCGCGAGCGCGACATCAGCGAAGCCGAGCGCGAAGCGGCGCTGGTGAAACTCGGCGACGATTACCTGAAAGTCTACGACGACGCCATCAAGCAGGCCGAGAAACAGAAGCTGCCGGGCGCGCTGGACCTGCTGCAGAACCTGCGCGCCTACGCCAGCAACCCCGAAGACCTGCTGCCGCTGCGCAAGCGCATGGCGTTCCGGCTGAAGGTGCCGCTCAGCTACGCCGCGGAAAACTTCGACGCGCAGGCCGCAGCCGTGGACGCGCGCATGCAGGCGTACCGCGAAGTGCTGCCCCTGCGCACGGCGATGCAGCCCGGCGAAAGCATCGCGGACTACAAGAAACGCGCGACTACGCCCGGCATGCGCCCCGAGGACGACAAGCCCGGGATTATCCTGGGCGACGCGCTGGCGGAATCCGCGCTCGGGGCCGGCGTGAACGTGGGCGACTCGATCGCCGTCACCATCCCGCGCATCTACTACAAGGACAACCGGCTGGTGCCGAAGACCGTCGAGGTCTGGTTCAGGGTTACCGGTTTCTTCCGCAGCGGGCTCTACGAGGAAAACCGCGGGCGCATGTACTGCGACTTCGAGGAACTCACGGCGCTGCTGGCCGACAGCGAGGTGCGCTACATCGTCGGCGCGCGGCTGAAAGACTACCGCCCCTACGACGGCCAGAACCAAAGCGAAAAGCTGAAGGCCGACATCGGCAAATCACTCGACATGCACCGCGTGCGCTACATGAGCGTCGGCGTCTGGGAAGACGAAACGCGCACGTTGCTCGAGGCCGTGAACATCGAGCGCTCGCTGATCGGTCTGATCGTCAGCTTCATCATCGTGCTGGCCGGCGGCGC
>JAGQRI010000150.1 GCA_020425515.1 Planctomycetota bacterium
ACGTGCCCGCAGGTGTCCAGCACGATGCGCTCGACCACCTTGATGCGATCTTCATCCCAGCCGATTTCGCGCAGCTTCTCGACGGCGAGCACCGCGCTGTCGGCCTCGTTGGTCTTGCTGGTCGGGTCGTAGATCGCGTCGTGGAACCACACCGCCATCACCTGCTCATCGGACAGCTTCAGCGCCTCGCCCTTGCACAGCATGTCCGCGATATGCCGCAGGTCGTGGTAGCGGCGGTGCGGCTCGGTGTAACGGCGCGTGAGTTCCATCAGCAGGTCGGTGGCTTCCATGGCGTTCCTTACTTGAGGACCTTCCCGTCGGTGTGCGGCTCCAGCGCCTTCACCAGCGCGTCGCGGGCGCGGCTCCATAGGTCGCTGTGCAGCCAGGTGTCGGCCTTGCTTTTGTCCACGTTGACGGCGTCGCTGTTTTTCGCACTGAGCTCAATGCGCCCGAGGCACTTGCCGCCCTCTAGTTCGAACACCATCACGTCGCCCTGCCAGAAGCCCGGCGAGAAACTGCCCTCACCCATGACCACCGGGTCGGCGTACAGCGTCGTGCGCACGAAGGCAATGTACTTGATCGCGAGCAGGCGGTCGAACGTGCCGCTGACCGCCTCGGGCGCCATGCTGCCGGGGCCTTCGCTGAGCAGCTTGCGGCTGTTGACGAGCCAGTGTTCGTCGAGGATCAGATCGAGTTGCGGCTTGCGCGCGTCGCCTTCCGCGAACTGTTCCACCTGCACCAGCGCCGCGTTGCCGCCCTGGGTGAAGTTCAGCTTCCCGCCGTCGGGCAGGCTGATGTCCGAGGGCTCGCCGGTGTAGGTGACAGCCAACTTGCCGGCGTCCTCGATCTGTTTCAGCTTCGGTTCCGCCTCGGCGCGGCGCTGCTCAATCAGTTCCTCGGCGCTCGGCCCGCAGGCGGCCAGCAGCAGCGCGATCGTGATCAGCGGCAGGCACTTACTCATCGTGGTACTTCCAGGGCAGCGGGTTGAGCGGCGTGCGCCCGTCGTTGACGAAACGCTCGTGGCAGTTGCTGCAGGTCTGCACGATCTTCTCGTAATGCTCGCGGATGCCGTCGGTGTGGTTGATCTCGGCCCGTTCCGCAATCGCGCGCGCGTTGCCCTCGATCGTCCGCCAGATCTGAACCTGGTCGGCCGCGATGGTGTGGATGTTCTTCGTCGCGTTCAGCACAGCCTTCGCGTCCTGTTTCTCGATGGCGTTGTTGGTCGCGTTCACGCTGCCGAACATGCTGAACATGATGCGCAGGAAACCGGGCGGCGCGTTCAAGCGGATGTTGCCCACGGGCGCGTCGTCGGCCGCGTTGCCGTTGTCGAGCCAGGCCTGGAACGTCTCCGGGTTGAAGCCGCGCATGTAGGGCGACCAGTATTCGCAGTGGCAGTCGGTGCAGCAGCTCCACAGTTTCTGCGAGGCCAGGTGCGCGTCGAACCACTCGCCGGCCTTGGCGCGCACGGCCATGTTGCGGTTTTCGTCGCGGATGATTTCCCACATGTCGGCGAAGGCGTCGGCCTTGCGGGCTATGTCCTCGGCGCTTGCCTCAAGCCAGTCGTAATCCACCAGCCGCCCGCCCGCGGCGAAGCGCACGATCAGCCCGCAGTCGATCCACATCGCGTGCATGCGCTGGCGCATCGGCGACTGCGCGACCCAGTCCTTCAGCTTGGCGTCGAGCTCGGCCTGCGGGTCCGGTTCGGGCTCAGGCCGCGGTTTCGGTTCAGGCGCCGGAGCCGGCGCGTTTTGTCCATCGGACACGTTGGATGGTGCGCGCACGCAACCGAGCACGCCAAAGGCGACGGCGGCGCAGCCCAACACCAGCAGGAGCATCTTTCGCATGCCGCGCAGTCTAGAAACCGGAACCGCCACCGCGACAGGGCAGCCCGCCTGTGCCTATACTCGCGCCATGAACGAGCCGCAGTCCATCAAGCTCTCCGCCGCCTGGCGCGAACTCAAGCGCGAACGCGTGGCCTTCAGCGTGCTGGCTTACGCGGGCGTGGCGCTGGCGCTGTGCGAGTACGTGATCCTGCCGGTGCGCTTCGTTGAGTTCTTCCCGGGCGCGATGGTCGAGTACGCGCCGGGCGTGCTGCGCGAAGGCTGGGACCGCGTGCCCGCCGGCAGCGACGCGCCGTGGTGGGGGGTGCTGCTGCCGTTCATGTGGTGGTGCGGCGGGCTGCTGGTTGTCTGGGTGCTGGTGCCTTCGCTGCTGACCCGCCTGTTCGGGCAGCGCGTGCGTGACATGGGGCTCGGCGTGCGCGGTCTGCTGCCGAAACTGTGGGTGTACGGCGTGATGCTGGCGATCGTGCTGGTCGGCGTGTGGTGGGCGAGCACGCGCCCGGGCTTCACGCGGATGTACCCGATGGTAAAGCCGTGGTATTGGAAAAACTGGAGCTGGGTGATGCTGCTGGCGTGGTGGGGGATTTACGCGCTGCAGTTCTTCGCCGTGGAGTTCTTCTTCCGGGGCTGGCTGCTGTTCACGCTGGAGAAACGTTTCGGCTGCGCGGCGATAGCGATCATGGTGGTGCCGTACTGCATGATTCACTTTCATAAGCCACTGCCGGAAGCACTGGGCGCGATCGTGGCCGGCACGGTGCTGGGCTGGATGGCGCTGCGCACAAGAAGCATCTGGGGCGGCTGGCTGGTACACGTAAGCGTAGCCGTCACCATGGACACTGCTTCGCTGGTCAAGGGCGACTGGGGGCTGCCCCACCAGTTCTGGCCATAACGAAGGGATCAAAGCCCGGCCCGCAAGGGCTGGGGTCAAGATCGGAGGGCGCGTACAAGTTCACAAAGCGCGTGCCGCAAAGGGATGGAGTATCCGTACGTTGAATCGCAATTGTCGTTGCACACTTGCATGACCCCAGCCCTCGCGGGCTGGGCTTGGATAGCCGAATACCATGTCAGTGATCCGCCTTTACAACCTTGCCGTCTCGCTGGACGACGACTTTGACCGTGCGCTGAGGCGCGAGGCGGCGAAGCGCCTTGGTGTTGACGCGTCCAGTGTCCGGCTGGTCAAACGCGGCGTGGACGCCCGCGAACGCACGCCGCGCTACAACTGCACCGTGGACGTCGAGCTGCCGGAAAGCGCCGACCTGCAACGCCTGCTGCGCGACCTGGGCTCCAACGCCGGCGTGCCGGAACCGACGCCGCCCCTGACAGCACAGCCGGGCAATGCCCCGTTGCGCGGGCGCGTGGTCGTCGTCGGCTCGGGTCCGGCCGGTGGCTTCGCCGCGTATGTGCTGGCGCTGAACGGTTTCAAGCCGCTGTTGATCGAGCGCGGCAAGCCGGCCCTGGAACGCCTGCGGCAGATCGGGCGCTGGAACGCGGGCGTGGTCGAGCTGGACCCGGAAAGCAACGCCCTGTTCGGTGAGGGCGGCGCGGGCAGCTTCAGCGACGGCAAACTGTACACCAGCAACAAACGCGACCCGTACATCCCGCAGATTTTAAATACCTTCGTCGAGTGCGGCGCGCCGGAGCAGGTCCTGACCGATGCCTCGCCCCACGTCGGCACGGATGTTCTTTCTCGCGTTGTGGTAACTCTCCGAGAAAAGATCCAGAGGTCGGGCGGCGAGTTCCGCTTTGACGCCAAGTTGACCGACCTGCGCATCGAGGACGGGCGCGTCACCGGCATCACCATCAACGACAGCGAACACGTTGACACGTCAAGCGTCATCCTCGCGCCCGGGCATTCCGCGCGCGACACCTACGAGATGCTGCTGGCGCGCGGCGTCGGCATGGAGGCCAAACCGTTCCAGTTAGGCGTGCGCATCGAGCACCCGCAGACTCTCATCGACAAGGCGCAGCTCGCGCGTTACGCGCGCGACAAGCGCCTCACCCCGGCCAGCTACGACGTCGCCTGCCACGCGGGCAAGTTCGACCTGTTCAGCTTCTGCATGTGCCCGGGCGGCATCACCATGGCGGCCGTCAACGAGCCGGGTTGCCTGAACACCAACGGCATGAGTTTCAGCCCGCGCGCCAGCGGCTACGCCAACAGCGCGCTGGTGACGACGTTCGGCTCGTCCGATTTCGGCACGCGGGCGCTGGACGGCGTCGAGTTCCAGAGGCGCCTCGAGCGCGCCGCCTTTGAGGCCGGTGGGGGAGACTACTCGGCGCCCGCCCAGCCGGTGACGCATTACCTGCGCGGGCTGAGTTCGCCCCGCAACATGCGCGGGACGTATGCGCGCGGGCGCAAGTACGCGGCGCTGGAAGCCCTGCTGCCGGAGAAGCTGAACAAGGCCCTGCGCGCCAACCTGCCCGAGTTCGACAAACGCATCCGCGGCTTCCTGACCGACGCGGCGATCCTGCACGCAATTGAGGCAAGAGCATCCAGCCCGGTAAGAATCCCGCGCAATCCGGAAACCAGGGAATCAACCAACGTAGAAGGTCTCTACCCGGCCGGCGAAGGCGCTGGCTACGCAGGCGGGATTATCAGCGCCGCGCTAGACGGCATTCATTCGGCGTTTGCGATCGTCGGAAAGTACGCAAGGACATAACCCGGTCTGCAAAGACCGGGGATAGGAACGGTGGGGGAACGAAAAGGACTATCGTTCAGCAAGGCGATACAGTCATCCACGCACGGGCCGTTGCGTTGCGAACTCGAATCACCAGCTCGGCGTATCCCCGGCGTTTGCACGCCGGGTTATGGAGCGGATATGGAACATCGTAGCGAATCACTGCCGGCGTTTGACCTGGCGGGCTTGCAGATCCGGACCAGCAACGACAAGGCGATGGAAACGATCGGGCCGTTGTGGGGGCGGGTCTATGGCGGCGGGCTCGGCGGCGCGCCTGTGGGTGAGGGGCGGCTGTACGCCGTCTACTCGAACTACGAGAGCGACCACACCGGCGAGTACGATTTCCTGATCGGGCGCGCGGTCCAAGCCGACGCCGATACGCCGGAAGGCCAAGCGCACCTGCGCGTGCCGAACCAGAACTATGCCGTCGTCAAAGCAAAGGGCGAAATGCCCGGCGCGCTGGTGCAGACCTGGATGCAGATCTGGGAGGCCGGGCTGCCGCGCGCCTTCACCACCGACTTCGAAATCCACGACCCGGCCACGCCGGACGAAGTCGAAATCTGGCTGGCGGTGAAATAAGGAAATAAAAATCAAAGCCCAGCCCGCAAGGGCTGGGGTCGGAATTGGAATGAAAGTCCGAGTTCGTGGTGAGCGCGCCGAACGCTGAATCAACCTCGCCGCATTACTCTTGCATGACCCCAGCCCTTGCGGGCTGGGCTTGGATCACTTGATCCACGGCGCGATGCTGACCATGTCGAACAGGTTTACCTCGACGCCGTGCACCAGCATCTCCGCTTGCTTCTTGCCCCAGGCTGTCAGGTGCGGCGATTTCGAGTGCTTGTCCAGCGCCTCGCGGGTGGTCCAGTTTTCGTAGAACAGGAACACGGCCGGCTCGGTCTGCGAGCGGTGCAGGTCGTAGTTGATGCAGCCTTCTTCGGCGCGGGTGGGCGCAACCAATGCGGTCAGCTCCGCCAGCACGGCCTCTTCAAAACCCGGTTTCGCGCGCACCTTCGCAACGACAGTCAGCATGGGATCCTCCGGTGTCGGTATATCAAACTGCCCGACGCGAAGTAGCTGTGAACAGGAGCCCGGAGCGCAAGCGACGGGTAATCGTTCATTTGCGCGCCAACCGGTCGCTTGCGCTCCCGGCTCCTGTTCACACAACGCACGCCAAAGAAGGTGGGGGCACGCTGATGCGTGCCCCCGGGGCCCGGGTATGGGGGAGCGACCAACATGGTCTGCCCGGGCCGGAAAAGCTGCGGGCGAGGCGCCCGCATCACTCAGACTTCAAACAGGGCGCTCAGGAAGAAGCCGCGCCGGGTTTCCAGCATGCCGCGGTCGGTGTCGAGCGGGCCGAGGTAGCTCGCCATCTGGGCCGCGACCAACACCAGCAGCACGAACCACAGCGCCAGCACGCGCCCGTCGAACAGGCGCTCCCCGTGCTTCCAGGCGACGTAGCGATGGGTCCGCGTAATGAAGTGAAAACCGAACGTCGTGGACAGCGCGATGATCACCGCGTGCATCAAGCCAAGGAACGCGCCCGCATCCTCCGTGGTGCTGACGCTGAAGAACCACGCAATCGGCGCGCAGCCGAGCAGGATCAAACCGGCCGCCGCGCCCAGCATCAGCACCGAGGCGACGGCCTGCTTCAGCGAAAGGCGCGCGCCGGTCAGCGCCTGGAAGACGTAGAAGCTCGGCAGGCAGATGCCGCACGCGCCGACGATCACGACCGGGAATTTGATCGCCGCGTAGGCCACCTGCCCCGCGCCGCCGACCGAGCCGAGGATCGCGCCGTACAGCAGCGACGCGAATACCATGATCAACCCGCAGCCGGCGATGTAGGTGTTGAGGTTGCGGTCGCTGAACAGGTCGCGCGCCACGGCGCCCTGCGCGCGCAGCAGCCCGGCGCCGACGTTCAGCGGGCCGCGCGGGGTGAACTCGTCATCCTCCCAGCGTTTGAACCAGGGGCGCGGGACCCAGCGTTCGGGCTCGACGGTCTGGCCGTAGGGGGTGCCTTCAGCGGGTTGAGGGACGGGATCGAGTTGGGTGCTCATGAGATGACTCCAAGTTCGGTAAGCCAGCGCAGCAGGACCTTGCCCACGCCGAGATAGAAATTGCCCGAAAGCCCGTGCGACAGGCTGTAACCATCGACGCCGTAGCTGCTGCCGATCCACGGGCGCAGCACCCACGCCACCTGCGCGCCGGTGAACTGGTAGATCAGCGCCCAGGCGAGCAGCGGCACGCGCACGCGCCCGGTGCAGAGCGAGCGCATGCCTCGCGCCAGCACACGCAAGCCTGCGACGCCCGCGACCACGCCGCACAGCAGGCACAGCACGTACAGGTTCAGGTAACTCGCCATGCTGGGGATCGGCGCCGAGGCGCAGAACAGTGCGACGACAGGTGCACAGGCGCCAAGGCACAGCGCCAGCACCGAAAGACCGGAAAGGGCGACGGTCAGGGTTTGCGTCGCCTTTGCCCGAACACCGCAGACCAGCAGGGTGATGTGCATCAGCGGGAAGCACAGCGCCAGCGTGAACAGGAAGAACAGTGGCATCTTCACCGTCGTGATAAGCAGGTGCATGCGCCCGACGTGGCTCCCCATGGCCGCGCCCCAGGCCATCGCGCCGACGACCCCGCCGGCCAGCAGGCGCAGGTTGGTCCGCGCGGGCATCCGCCATGCCAGGCGGAAGTGGCGGTCCGGTGCGTGCAGAAGGTTGCCGACGACGGCGGTCATGCCGAATCCCCAGTTACTTTGTACTGCAAAGTAAATCGGCAATCCGCCTGTGGCGCTTTACAGGTTTGGCCGAAAAACCGCTTGAAATATGGGTTTGCGGGCAATCCGCGGCGGATTATCGGACGGTCGCAACTTCCCCGTTGCGAAGCGCACCCGCGCTGGCGTAAATAGTAGGCACGGAGACACGATGACCGCCACACTGCGCTGGAACCGCCTCAGCATCAACGCCGACGGCGACGCCGACTTCAAGGCCGCTGTCGAGGAGAATTTCCCCAAGCTGGCCGACTTGCCGTTTGATGAGCTGGAGCTCGATTGCTCCGCGTGCAAGAACCTCGGCGAGGATTCCTTCCAGGTGATCGGCCCGCACCTCGCCGACACCGCCGGCGCGAAGAAGCTGACCGTGCGCATCACCGACGACCTGGCGAAGTTCTTCCAGGGCACGGGGCTGAATGGGTTGGTGACGGTTTCCGTGATCGAGCACATGAACGGCGCGGTCAAACCGGGCGCTGATGACGGCGCGCCCTCCGTCGACGAGCTGGAACCGGACGACGAAGAGGAAGAGCACAGGGACGAGACGCACCCGCCCGAAGACGACATCAACCAGACCAAGATCCAGACGCGCGCCTCAAGCGGCGGTCTGGTCGACGAGGAAGACGGCCACCGCTACGTGATCGGCGACGAAATCGTGATCGGGCGCGAGCCGCCCAGCGAGCCGGTGTTCGCCATCCCGACCATCAGCAAGCGGCACTTCCGCGTGTACCGCCAGGGGCCGGGCTATTTCATTGAGGATATGCGTAGCACCAACGGCACGTACCTCAACGGCAACCCGCTGACGCAGCCGCAGCCGCTGGGTGAGGGCGACGAGATCGTGGTGGCGATCACGCTCAAGCACCCGGACGGCGCCAAGCGGTTTAAGTTTTCACTGAAAGAGTAACGTGGCACGGACGCCCCGTCCGTGACGACATGGGCGGGGGCGCCCATGCCACTCAGTCGCCCTGCGATTCCTCAAACAGCTTCGCCGCGGTCTGCACCACTTTCATGTGGTAGGCCTTGCGCTTTTCTTCAGGCCAGCTTCCGGGGCACTCGACGACGATCGCCGTGCACTTGAACGTCGCCCAGGCGTAGAACGCGAGCCCGTAGATCTTGATGAACGCCATCATCGCGAGCGTCTTGCCGTCGGGCTTCAGCAGCCCGTCCTCGCCGGTGACCATCATGAAATTCGGCTCGGGGTCGAAGTCGTATTCGTCTTTCAGCGCGTCGACGATCCTGCGCCCGATGTCGTCGTCCGGGCCGTGCTGGATCAGGTAGGGCGCGGTGCCGTCCGGGTCCTCATGCAGGTCGAGCAGGAACTTCGGCTGGTGCTCGCTCAGCCAAGTCTTGATGGTCTCGGCCTCGGGGCAGTCGGTGCGCCCGAACATGCGGTTGAGGTCGCGCCCGTCTTCGAGGTGGCGGTTGTTGTTCTCGATGCCCCAGGGGTTGCAGGGGCCGTAGACGGTGAAGCCGAGCTTTTCGAGGTCCGGCTTGATCAGGTAGCCGGAGGGCTCGTTCCCGTGCACGCCGGTGGTGATGATGATGCCGGGATGGCTGGGCGGTTCAGGTTCCGGCTCGGGCTCAGGTTCAGGCTCAGGGTTGCACTCCGGCGGCGAGTTGGCCGGCTCCGGTTCAGGCGTCTCGCCACGCGGCGCAGGCGTACGCCCGCCGGCACAGCCCGCCACTGCAAGAATCGACAGCACACCCAGCAACAACAGGACAGTTTTCACGGCAACCCTCCGGCACATAGCATAGGAAGAACAGAGTCACCTGCGCAAACATGACTGACCTAGACGAGACGGAGCATTTGGAACAAGCGGAAGAAACCTCTGCGGAAGCGGAGCTGCAGCCGTACGGACATACCAGCATCGAAGAAGGCGTTCATGGCTGGCGGCGACCTGTAGGTTGGGTGATGTTGCTGGGCAGCCTTGCCGTAGCGCTGGTTGGGTTCGTGATGGCGAATCTTGTTACGTACGTGCCCCAAGTCGAACTTAAGGCGATAGCCATCGGGACCGTTGTTCAAATCCCCGCAGTGTTGCTTGCCGGCATCGGCTATCGGGTGCTTCCGAAGAAACGACCGGCTGTCGCCGTGCTGATTGTGTTGCTTGTCTGTTGCTCACTCGCTCTCAGTGTGCGGACCCTCCATCGGGCAGGCGACTCTTTCATTGCGAGACAGTCCAGAAGTGCGAACCATGAGTAGCGAGACGACAACCGCCACATCGCCGCGGCAGCCGGTGCGGCGCACGATCATGTGGGCGCCGACGGTCGTCATGTACCTGGCGTTGATTGCTTACTGTCTCGATTGGCTGATATCGGGAGATGTCGGCCGGAATGACGCGGACATCCTTGTATGGGGTCTGGCTGCTTACTGTGTAACGATTTCAGGCTTCGCGCTGCTGTCGATGAAGCGCCCACTTAGTCGATCCGACCGGTTGTGTGGATGGATGGACCTATTCGGGGTCGCGTTTGCCCTGCTGATCATGGCCGGGCAATCCACCGGCATCAGCTAATAGTCAGCAGGTCGCTGTCGATGTCGGCAATGCTTGCGCAGCCGGCTAGCTGCATGGCTCGCTGGAAGTCTTCTTTGTAGATTTCTAACACGTTGCGGACTCCGGCTTCGCCTGCTACCGCCAAACCCCACAGCACCGGGCGGCCTATCAGCACGGCCTTTGCGCCGAGCGCCAGCGAGCGCAGGATGTCGGCGCCCCATTCGATGCCGCCGTCCACCAGCACCGGGATATGTCCGTCTACGGCCGCCACCACTTCCGGCAACGCGCGTGCCGACGGGATTGACGCGTCAAGCTGTCGTCCGCCGTGGTTGCTGACGATCACGCCCGCGCAGCCGGCGTCGGCGGCACGTTTCGCGTCGTCGCCGCGCACGATGCCCTTCAGCACGATCGGCAGCTTGGTCAGCGAGCGGAACCAGTCGATGTCCTTCCACGTCAGCGAGGCGTCCTGCCGCGTGCGAAACAGATCGGCGAGTTCGCTGCCCTGTAGGGGCGGCCCCGCGTGGCCGCCCACTGTGCCAGGCTCGTCCGGGCCGCCACCTGGGGCGGCCCCTACGTAGCGCACCAGATTGGCGCGGGTCATGCCTTCCGGCAGGTCGAAGTTGTTGCGCTCATCGGCCAGGCGGCGCCCGAGCACCGGCGCGTCCACTGTCACCACCAGCGCGA
Source organism: Planctomycetota bacterium (assembly GCA_020425515.1). GTDB lineage: Bacteria > Planctomycetota > UBA8742 > UBA2392 > UBA2392 > JACKID01. The sequence continues at coordinate 10,454 of JAGQRI010000150.1, forward strand.
GATAGCCGGCCGCCTCGGCGCGGCGGATCAGGTCCTCGGTGATGCCGCGGTCGCGGTGGCAGTAAAGCTGGAACCACTTCGGCGCGGGCGTGGCCTCGGCGATTGCCTCAAGCGTGACCGTCGCCATGGTGGAAACAATCATCGGCACGTGCGTCGCAAAGGCCGCCCGTACGGTGGCCAGTTCGCCGGCGTCGCGGGCCAGGCGCTGGTAAGCCATCGGCGCGATCATGGCCGGGAACGGCAGTTTGAAACCCAGCACTTCAGTTGACGTGTCAACGTCGCTGACGTCCACCAACACGCGGTGGCGGATCTCGATAGCGTCCCAGGCCTTGCGGTTGCGCTTTCTGAGTTTCTGCCCGTCCGCGCCGCTGGCGAAGTAGTCGTAGGCGCTGCGCTCCAGTACGCGCTTGGCCGCCTTGCGGAAGTCTTCAGGCGTGAGCAGTTTGCCGTGGTCATCCATGTCGCACCGATGGGGTAGAATAGCGTTGGCGGGGCGCGAAGTACATTTGTCAGGATGGACAGGAATGAAGTGGACACTGCTTCGAATTGGACCAAGGCAATTTGATCCGAAGCAAACAGCAGCCCATACAACTGGCACTGCCTATCCACTTTCATCCTGTCCATCCTGACTGTTTTTACGAGCCCGGTTTCCAGCTATTGTCTGCTGACATGAACGACCGAACCGCTATCGAGGAATGGGAACGCAACACGCTGGCGCCGTACGCGCTTAAAGCGCGCGAGAGCCAGGGGCGCGGCAGCCCTGAGGACGAGCACCCGTACCGCACCTGCTTCCAGCGCGACCGCGACCGCATCATCCACTGCGCCGCCTTCCGCCGCCTGGAGTACAAAACCCAGGTCTTCCTGAACTGGAGCGGCGACCACTTCCGCACGCGCCTGACCCACACCATCGAGGTCGCCCAGGCCGCGCGCACGATCGCACGCTCGCTCGGATTGAACGAGGATTTGACCGAGGCCATCTCGCTCGCCCACGACCTCGGGCACACGCCGTTCGGCCACGCCGGCGAGAAGGCCATGCGCGAGCTGATGAAGGACCACGGCGGCTACGAGCACAACGGCCAGAGCCTGCGCATCGTCGATGAGATCGAGCGCCACTACCTGCCGCGCTTCAAGGGGCTGAACCCGACGCACGAGTTGCGCTACGGGCTGATGAAGCACCGCACCGACTACGACAAGCCGCTGTTCCGCGGGCTGGAAGAACGCGAGTCGCCCAGCCTGGAGGCGCAGGTGGCGAACTACGCCGACGAGATCAGCTACAACGCGCATGACACCGACGACGGGCTGTATTCCGGGCTGCTGAGGTGGGACGCCGCGCGCGAAAGCGAGCTGTTCCGTGAGGCCGAGGAGTACGCGAGAAAGCACGTGCCGGAAGGCGAGTCGGACCTGCTGCGCTATCAGGTCGTGCGCCGGCTGAAGGAGTTGCAGGTGACCGACCTGCTGGAGCACAGCAACGCGCGCCTGACCGAGCTGGGTTTCAAAACCAGCCGTGAGGTGCTGGAGTACCAGGACAAGCAGTCGGTGATCGACTTCAGCCCGGAGTTCAAGGAGAAGGTGAAGGGGTTGAAGGTCACGCTGTTCAACAAGCTGTATATGCATCGCAATGTCAGGCGCGGCATGGAGAAAAGCACGCGCTTCATGAAGGAGATGTTCGAGCGCTACATCAGCGAGCCGTACCTGATGCCGGGCGGCTTCCACAAGCGGGTGGGTGAAGGCGAAAGCATTTACCGCGTGGTGTGCGACTACATCAGCGGCATGACCGACCGCTACGCGCTTGAGCAATACAAGAAACTATTCGACCCCGACACCTGGTAACAGGAGCCCGGAGCGCCAGCGACGGGTTGAGCAGCGAAAGCAGGAGCACGAGCCATGTCCGCAAAGATCGACGTCATCACCACCGACAAAGCCCCCGCCGCCATCGGGCCCTACAGTCAGGCCGTCAGCGCCAACGGCATGCTGTACTGTTCCGGGCAGATTTCTCTCGACCCGGCCACCGGTCACCTCGTCGGCGAAACGGCCGGCGAGCAGACGGTGCAGGTGATGGCAAACCTGCTGGCGGTGCTGAATGCGGCCGGTTGCGATTTCAGCAACGTCGTGAAGACCACGATCTTCCTGAAAGACATGAACAGCTTCGGCCCGGTCAACGAGGCCTACGCCAAGGCCATGGGAGAAAACCGCCCCGCCCGCGCGACAGTAGAGGTAGCCCGCCTGCCGAAAGACGTGCTGGTAGAAATCGACTGCATAGCCGCGTTGCCGTAGACCATCAAAGCCCGGTCCGCAAGGACTGGGGTCGAAACCATAAGGATTGCGCGTTTCACGAGTATCTACGCCGCTTACCGTCGCCCCGCCCCCAGCCCTTCCAACTTCGCCAAGGCTACGTCGGACAGGTGCGGGCTGGGCTTGGATTATCGGTCCAGGAAAAGGACGAATTCCCGTTGCGCGGGTGCCGATTCTTCTCTGGAGGATCGCATGCACATTTCCCGTTTGAACCTGCTGCTTTGTGCCCTGGCCGTTCTGCCTTTCATCCCCGGTACCCTGTCGCCGCCGCTTGGTGGGACCAGTGTTGAACTGTCGGTGGTGGCGGTACCCGGGCTGACATGGGCCGACCTGCACTACGAACCAACGAGCGTCATTCCCGAGTGGGGGACCCAGCGCGTGCAGGTGGCGCCCGGGTATTGGGTGTGCGCCCGCGTTGAGACAACCACGCACGGCAACGGGCTGCTGTACATTGAGGACAACGATGGAGAGTGTTTGCGCACCCGCATTGTAGATCGCCACGCCGAGGACGATCCGTGGGAGGAAATCGACGGCGGCATGTTCGACTACGAGTTCCGAGACGTGGACCACGACGGCGAACTCGAACTGATTGTCAGTGGCACGATTGTCGTGAAGGACGATGTCGGCGAGATCGATCGTTACTGGCATGGCGAACGCTGGGACCGCAAGCACGGCATCGACAGGTGCTGGTACCTGGCAGAGTCCCACGACAATGCACACCTGCAAGAGAGGCCGTCTCCAGCGAGTTCCGGCATCGTCCGTTGTTTCGACCTTGGCACGGACGACGCGCAGAACTCATGGACGGTACAGACGACAATCCGGCCTGCCTGTGATGACTACGCCTGCGAAGTCTTCCGCAACGGCCACAGGGTGGCGGCGTTCACAGTCGAGTACTCGCGCTGGGCGCCACAGTTCCGGCTCGAATCGGCCGGCGGCGAGACGTTCGTGGTATGCAGAAGGTCCGGCACTACCGGTACCGGCGTCTCCGGCACGTGGGAAAGTTGGAGCCACTACGAGAACGGCGGGCTGCGCGACGTGCTGTCATATCACTGCAGCGGCTATGTCGAGGGCTGGAACCAGCCCTACGACCGCGAGTTCGGCGTGGCGATGCACCTCGACGATCGCGGCGGTTTGTTCCTGCGCGCATCCGGCAGTTTTGAAGTGAGCGCGGGATGCTGTTTCGGCGAGCAGGCAAAGGCCGCGCCGACGGAGGACCAGAACGGAGGCCTGCTGTTTACGGCAAAGGTGGAGGCCGACTATCGCTGGGACCACAACCTCAACGCGTTCATACCACTGGACGCCGAACGCGCTGACGCCGCCGAGCACATGATGGAAGGCGCTTCCGATTACCTTGTCGAGCATTACCTGCCCGAGTTGCTTGAGTATGCGGAAGCGTATGACGGCCGGGCGACGGGCTGGCTTGGCTGGCTGCGCGACGTGTGCGAGAAGTCGGACAACAAGGCGGTCGTCGAATCCGTGATCGCGAAGACGGCGTAAGTCATCAAAGCCCAGTCCGCAAGGACTGGGGTCATGACATGGGTGAGCGGCGTAATTACTCGTGAGTCGCACAATCCACATAGCCCCGACCCCAGCCCTTCCAACTTCGCCAAGGCTACGTCGGACAGGTGCGGGCTGGGCTTGGATCGTCACGGGTTGTAGGTTTCGGTCAGGTAGTTCTGCCAGGCTTTGATTTCTTTGTCGCGGGTTTCTTCTTCGCTGAAATCCCGGCCGGTCAGCAGTTTCATTGAATCGATCGTGTCCTCGATCGGGAGCCAGTCGGGGTTGCGCGTTACCTTGCCGTTCTTGCGCCGGTATTGCTCGACCTGGCCGTTGAGGATCCGCAGAAACTTGCGCGCGAGTTGCTTCTGTTCGTCGTCCGTCAGCGGCTGCATCAGGCGGCGCAGCGCGGATTCCGCCTTGCTGGCCTGGGGGCCTTGCTTGAAGTTGAAGGTGATCGTGCCGCCGGCCGCGTAGACCTTAAGCTCCCACAACTCGCCGGGCTGTTCGGGGCGCGCGACGCTGTAGATGCCCTTGAAATCCAGTTCCCGCTCGACCATCTGTTTGCGCTTGGGCGTGATGTTCAAGAACTCGTGCCAGGTCAGCTTCAACTCGTCCGCGGCGACTTCGCTGATGCCGAGCGCGTCGAAGGCCAGCGCTTCATTCAACTGGCGCGCGGCCGTGGTGCGTGTGTTGGGCAGCTCATAGCGCGGGGTGTCGGCGTAGGGGCCGACGGCGCAGGCGGCGAGCAGGCTTGCCGTCATCAGAAAGAAAACCGCCCGGCTGAATCGCCGGGCGGCACAGGCAGGATTGCCTGTGCCACGCGAACCATGGTGTTCGCGCCCCTTCTTCACTGCAGCACCCTTTCGAGCCAGTGGCCGAGATCGGTGACCATCTTTTCGCTGACCTCGTGCCCGGCCTCAGGGTCGCTGAAATACTTGGTGTCGGTGAAACCGGCCTCGGCGCATTTTTCGAGCCCTTCGCGCGCGAGTTGCGGCGCGACGTTTTCATCCTTGCCGCCGTGGAACTGCGCAAGCGCAACTTTTTCAGCCGCACCTTCCGGGATGTCGTCCATGAACTCGTGCTTGAGCCGCCCGCCGATGCAGCCCGCGGCCTTGAAGCGCTCCGGGTTGTGGGGCGCGACGTAGCCCGCCAGGTAGCCGCCCTGGCTGAAGCCGATCACGGCGCTGTCGCTGATCGCGAAGTCCTTGCGGATCACGTCCTGCACGTCCAGCAGGTGCTGCGTACTGAGGCGCATGCTTTCGCGCAGGGCATCCTGGTCGCCGGTGTAGAGGTACCACGCGTAGCCGATGCGGATCTTGTCCGGCTGCCGCATCTCGAACGGGTACACGCCGCGCGGGAAAACCCACATCCACGGACGGTCCAGCAGCGGCGCGACATAGCGGCGCATGATGTCGTGCGTGTGCCCCATGCCGTGCAGCGCAATCACCATCGGCCAGGCGCGCCCGGCGTCATAGCCTTTCGGCAGCACCAGCGTGTAGGGGCAGTCGACCTCGAATGGAACACTGCCGCGTTTGGGTTGGTCTTCCATGGGCTCGACTATAGCGGCTGGGTGGGCGCGTGCTCAACCTTGCTGCGGCGGTTGATCTTCCTTGACCGTAACCTCGGTGGCGACCACGACCTCGGGTTCCGGGGCGCGCTCGCGGGGGACAGGGTCGCGGTGCAGCGGCGGGTCGGCCTCGGAGATGTTCTCGCTGTTGAGGTAGAGCTGCTTGCAGAGCTCGCGCAGGGTCTCGGCGCGCATGACGTCCACGACGCGCACGCGCATGTCGAAGGCGCGCTCGAGCACGGCCGCGAGTTCCCAGGCGTCGAAGTTGACGACGCGCAGGTCGCCGGAGATGCGGTCGGTGGGCAGCAGGCGGGTGTAGTCGACGCCGATGGCGCGGCCCACGGCGAGGCGGAAGGCGCGCACGAAGCTCTGCGGCACGTGGGTCAGCGCGCTGATGCCGGCGGCGAACACTTCGTCGGATTGCGGCTGGCGGGAATCGATCAGCTCGCGGCGTTTGCGCCGGCGGCGGATAGCCAGCGATTCCGACAGCCCGAACACGACCACCGAAACCACAGCCAGGATAAGGAAGAATCCAACGTCGCCCATGCAGCCTCCGGTTTGCATTGTAGCAACGTCGAGCGGTTTCGGGCTATTCCGCAAACGCAAAGCGCCCGCCGCGGGCCAGCTACTCGTCGACCTTGTAGCCGTTGTAAACCTCGACCCAGCGTCGCACGATCAGGTCGCTTGAGTTCTGGTTGTCGAAGCCCATCGAGTAGATCATCTTGTCCTCGGTCTGGTCCTGGTAGCAGAAGCTGTTCCAGATTGTCCACAGCGCCTCGGAAATGCCGGCCTTCGCCTTGCGATCGTCACGATTGACTGCCTTCAACAGCAGGTCGATGAGCGCGCCGAGCGTGGCCTTCTTTTCTTTACGGCTGGGGTGAATCCGGATGGCGCGGATGCTTTCCGTGCTCAAGCCTCCGTCCGTTTCGGCTTCCTTCACGGCGTCGAGCAACACGGCGACCGTGGGCATGGCGCCCGTGGGGGCCGCGGGCGGAAGGGGCGGCGCTGCGTCGTCAGGCGTTGAGTCAGTTTGATTGGCCGGCTGGATGAAGTTGTCATCCGCCCCGGAATTGGCGGGTTCCGGTTCAGGTTGCGTATTGGCGGGCACCGGTTCCGGCTTGCTTGTGTCGGCCAGCCTGTGTATTCGCCCGCCGCAACAGCACAGTGCAAGCATTACGGCGACGATCAATGTTGCCGCCGTGAAGTGGCGATAAGGCATGTTGGCTCCGGATTCTCCAGACCATGCCCCGGGATAGTGGCGTTGGTTTACGGGAAAGACCGGTAGTTGTTTTTTGGCCAGCAGGCGATCCGGAAGGAGAGTAACGGGGCGCCAATGGTTCCCCGTTACTCTCCCAAGACTCACGAGTATCTAGTCGTCGCCTTTGTAGTTGTTGTAGACCTGGATCCAGCGGCGGACGATCAGGTCGCTTGAGCTCTGGCCGTCGAAGCCCATCGAGTAGACCATCTTGTCCTCGGTCTGGTCCGCGAAGCAGAAGCCGCTCCAGATTTCGTACAGGGTCTTCGAGATGTTGGCCTTGCGGCGGCGGTCGTTTCCGTTGACCGCGTCGATCAACTGGTCGATGAACGCGCCCATCGTGGCCTTCTTTTCCTTCGAACTGGTGGCGGTCTGGATGGCCTTGGTGCGGGCGCGGTTGATTTCGCCGTTGCGCTTCATGTCCTCGACGGCGTTGACCAGCGCGGCGTCGGTGGGCATGCCGCCGGTCTTGGCCATGGCCGGCAGGTTGGCGTCCGGGTCCGCGTTCTCGGGCGGGTCGTTGTTGTCGGGGTTGTTGGGGTCCTTGTTTTCGTTGGGATCGCGCATGATGTTTCGGTCGTCTGTGTTGCGCGGGTTCTTCTTACCGATGACCTCCGACAGCGCCTTGAGCGCGCCGCCGTCGACGAAGTTGATGATGCGGACGTCGGTGCTGCCTTCAGGCGCCGCCAGCCAGAATTCCTTGGTCTTGCCGCCGCCCTTGAACTCGATGAACACTTTGACACCAAGGTATTTGGTGCCGTTGATTTCCGCGCCGATCTGTCCGCCGTCGGACTCGGTCTTGGCCTTGTCGTAGTGCAGGTCGGAAGCGCCGAAGAAGTATTCCTTGATGTAGCCCATGATGGCGTCTTTCAGACCATCCGGGCCGTAGGCTTCCTTGCCGATGTATTTACCGGTGTAGCGGTCGTTGACCTTCTCCCATTCGCCGACGGCGAAAAGCGGGTTGTTCAGGTAGGCGGTGCCGCGGTCACCATCGACCAGGGTCTTGTTGTAGGCGGAGTACAGGCTCCAGTCGAACATGCCCTCGAGGGTCGGTGCGTTTTCGTTTCGCAGGGCGGCCTCGATGGCGCTGGCCTGGTCCTTGGCGGCTTTAATCGGCGCCAGGATGGCTTCGTTCTTGGCCTTGGTTTCGGCGTCACGCTTGGCCATCTCTTCTTTGCGCTGCTGGGCTTCGTCCTTGGCCTTTTGCTTGGTAGATTCCTCCGGCGTGGGGCCGCTCGACGCTACCACCGCGATGATGATCAGGCCCAGCACGATCACGCCGACAATCGCGCCGACGATCAGCCCGCTGTTGCTTTTCTTCGGCGGCGGGCCGAAGCCGGGTTGCTGCTGCGCGCCCTGCATCTGCTGCATCGGGCTGCCGCCGCCCGCGCGTACGGGGCCGCGTGCGCCCGCCGGTCCGCGGG
>JAGQRI010000151.1 GCA_020425515.1 Planctomycetota bacterium
CCGTGCAGGAAATCAAGGGCGGCAAGAAGCGCGAGCGCAAACGCAAGGTCTACCCGGGGTACCTGTACCTTGAGGTCGAGACCGACGAGGACAACAGCGAAAGTGCCGAGCAGCGCTGGAAGATCAACGGCGACGCTTACCACCTGATTCGCGAAACGCCCGGCGTCGGCGACTTCGTGGGTGACCGCAACCAGCCGGTGCCCATGAGCGAGGAAGACGTGAAGAAGATCCTGCGGATTTCCGAGCCCACGGAAGAGGGTGAAGAGCCGGTGCTGCGGATCGAGTTCAACAAGGGCGACGCGGTCAAGATCAAGGACGGCCCCTTCGACGGCTTCGAAGGCAACGTCGAGGAAGTGGACCCGGAAAAGGGCATGATCCAGGTGATCGTGACTATCTTCGGACGCGCGACGCCCGTGCCGCTCGAGTACTGGCAGGTGGAAAAGGTTTAGACAATACGCGGGTTTCGGCCCTGAGGTAACGAGACATGGCTAAAGAATTGATGGCGAAGGTGAAGCTGCAGTGCAAAGGCGGCCAGGCAACCCCGGCCCCGCCCGTGGGTCCCGCACTGGGCCAGCACGGCGTGAACATTGCGGATTTCGTCAAGCGCTTCAATGACCGCACGCGCGACAAGATGGGCGTGACGGTCCCCGTTGAGATCAGCATTTTCAAGGACCGCTCCTTCGACTTCATCCTGAAGAGCCCGCCCGCCAGCGTGCTGATCAAGACCGAGCTGAAATTGCAGAGCGGCAGCAAGCTCCCGGGGCGCGATAGCGCCGGCAAGATCACCCAGGAGCAACTGCTCAAGATCGCGGGCGAAAAGATGACCGACCTGAACGCAGGCAGCCCCGAGGCCGCCGCGCGCATCATCGCGGGCACGGCCCGCAGCATGGGCATCCAGGTCGCCGAGTAGATTTTCATGTCGCGACCCGCGGGCTGTCGGCGGGAAGCGTGCCAGGCAGGAGACAGCATGGCGAAGTTCCATACTGCCGGGAGGGAGAATGGGTAAGAAATTCAGAAGCAAGAGGTACCGGGAATCCATCAAGAAAGTGGATTCCGGCAAGCGTTATCCGGCGGAAGAAGCGCTGGAGATGCTGGCCGGGTTTCCCAAGGCGAAGTTCGACGAGACGGTCAACCTGGCCGTCAAGCTGAACATCGACCCCCGCAAGGCCGACCAGAACCTGCGTGGCGCCATCGCCCTGCCGCACGGCACGGGCAAGCAGGCGCGGGTGATCGCTTTCTGTGAAGGCGAACGGGCGGAAGAGGCAAAGGCGGCGGGCGCCATCGCAACAGGCGGCGCCGACCTGGCCAAGAAGATTGAGGAAGGCTGGCTCGACTTCGACAAGGCCGTGGCGCACCCAAGCCAGATGCGCCACGTCGGCAAGCTCGGTAAGGTTCTCGGCCCGAAGGGGCTGATGCCGACGCCGAAGGCCGGCACGGTCACCGAAGACGTTGCCGGCGCCGTGCGCGAGTTCTCGGCGGGCAAACTGGAGTTCCGTACCGACCCGGGCGGAAACATCCACATGCCGCTCGGCAAGCGCAGCTTCGACAACCAGAAGCTGAACGAGAACCTGCAGCACGTGCTGTCGCACCTTCGCTCGATCAAGCCGACGGCCGTGAAGGGGTTCTACATCGAGAAGGTAAGCCTGTCGGGCACGATGACGCCGGGCGTACTCGTGGCCGTGGAGCAGTAGGAGAGGATCATGCCGAATCTATTGAATGAACTGCTGGTTGAGCAGTACCGGCGCGACCTCGGCGAGCTCGACAACGTCGTTGCGATCGACTACAGCGGGCTGGACAGCGAGAAGATGGCGGAGTTCCGTACGGAGCTACGCAAGGCCGACCTGACCATGGAAGTCGTCAAGAACCGCATCGCGGTTCACGCCCTCAAGGACGGTGCACTGAAGCCGCTTCTTGAATCGGAAGAGGGCAAGACGGTGTTCAGCGGGCAGACGGCGTTCCTGTTCGGCGGCGAAGGGGCGATCGACGCGGCGAAGTTCGCAACGAAGTGGCTCAGGGCCAACGACAAGACCATCGAGCTGAAGGGCGGCTTGATGGGCAAGGATGTCCTTGACCCCGACGGCGTAAAGCAGATCTCGACCCTGCCTGGCAAGAAGGAACTGCAGGCCCAGTTGGCGGCCGGGTTCCTCGCGGTTCCGCAGAAACTGGCGGCAACCATGCAGACGGGGTACGCACAGGTGCTGTACGCTTTCAACGCGCTGGCTGAGAAGCTGGAAAATCAGGGGGCCTAGTGCCCGGTACCGGGGCCGAGCCCCGCAAAACAAAACCACGGGAGCATGACTCCCTTTGACATAGAGGTAGAACAATGACGGAAGTAGCCGAAAAGGTACAGAAGGTCCTGGACGAGGTCGCCACCTGGAACCTCCTCGAGGTCCGTGACTTTGTGAAGGCGTTCGAAGAAAAGTTCGACGTCAAGGCGCAGGCGGCCGCGGTTGCCGTGGCGGCTCCGGCTGCCGGCGGCGACGCCGGCGGTGCAGCGGCGGCGGAAAAGACCGAGTTCGACGTCGTGCTCGAAGGTCTGACCGACACCGCCAAGAAGATCCCGGTCATCAAGGTGGTCCGTGAGATCACCGGCCTGGGCCTTGCCGACGCCAAGAAGCTGGTCGAGGAAGCCCCGAAGCCGGTCAAGGAAGGGCTGCCGAAGGAAGAAGCCGAGGCGATGAAGAAGAAGCTCGACGACGCCGGCGGCAAGACCTCGCTGAAGTAACCCGTTTCGCGCGGGCGGGTTCGGACGACGGACCCGCCCCGCGGAATATCCGCGCCTCTGCCGGGCGTTATCTGCGGCAGGACAACCGAAATGAGTCTGCCCGCAATCAGACGGGAGCCCGGAATGGCCGTGGGGACGGCCGCCGACGCTCCGGGAACGCGGGCGGAATGAGCAAGGGCACCTGGTTCCCCACCAGGGAGCCCCTTTTGCGTTTGTGGCGAGGCAACACGCTTCGCCCTGACTGTCCAACCTGAGTCCGGCGTTCGCGCCGCAACTTGAGGGGAATCGATGCCACTAGAGCAGGATACCACACCGATCCGTCGCTTCGGCCGAAGCTTCGGACAGGTAGAGCTACCGAACCTCGTGCAGCTCCAGACCGAATCCTACGCGCGCTTCCTGCAGGCCGATGCGCCGCAGTCACGCCGCGAAGCGGTCGGGTTGCAGTCGCTGATCAACGAGATCTTCCCGATCTTCAGCTACGACCAGACCATGAGCCTCGAGTTCCTGAGCTACGAGCTCGGTGAGCCGCGCTACACGCCGGACGAATGCCGCGGGCTGAAGCTGACCTACGGCGCGCCGCTGGTCGTCAAGATGCGCCTGAACCGCGACGGCGAGGCGATTGATGAGGACGTCTACCTCGGCGAGCTGCCGCTGATGATCGGCGGCGGCGAGTTCATCATCAACGGCGCCGAGC
>JAGQRI010000152.1 GCA_020425515.1 Planctomycetota bacterium
CTCGGCGACGAGAACGAGATCAGCGGCCCGCTCGAAGTGCCGGTGATCTCCGAGCCGATTCTGCCGGGCGACGAGGAAGAGAAGTCCGAATCGAAGTCCTGGTTCAAGAAGCTGCTCGGCAAGGGCGGCAATGATGACGCCGACGACGATGAAGACGACGGCGAAGTCCAGTTCGATCCCGACCTCGCCCTGATCCCGCAGGACGAACCGGCGCCGGCCCCCGCCCCCGAGAAGCAGGGCGCCCGCCGACCGGCCGTGCGCAAGCCGCAACCGGCCGTCGAGCCGGCGAGCCCGGAAGAGTGGGAAGAAGCGCTGGAAACCTACGCGCTGCCGGACGTGGCGATGCTCAACGCCGCCAAGAAGAAGGACGGCCAGGGCGCCCGCGCCGAAATGCAGCGCGCCGCGGAGATCATTTGCCAGACCTTCAAGGCGTTCCGCATCGACGTGCGCGTCACCGACTACACCCGCGGCCCGACCGTCACCACGTACGAAATGGAAATCCCGCCCGACGTGATGATCAACAAGATCACGCGCTACAAGGACAACCTGGCGCTGAACCTGCGCGTCAGCACGGTCCGCATGGTCACGACGGCCGGGAAGAGCACCATCGGCGTCGAGGTGCCGAACCACACCCGCGACATGGTCGGCTTCCGCGAGATCCTGGAAACGCCCGAGTTCGAGGCGGCCCGCAAGAAGATGGAACTGCCAATGGCCTTCGGCAAAGACGCCCTCGGCCAGCCGATCATCCGCGACCTCGCCAAGATGCCGCACCTGCTTGTCGGCGGCGCCACGGGCCAGGGCAAGTCCGTGTTCGAGAACGTGATGCTCGCCAGCCTGCTGATGAGCTGCACGCCGTACGAGTTGCGCCTGGTGATGGTCGACCCGAAGCAGGTCGAATTCACGCCGTACTGCGACACGCCGCACCTGCTTGCGCCGGTGATCGATGACTCCCGCCGCGCCGTCAGCGTGTTTGAGTGGGTCGTCGAGGAAATGGAGCGCCGCTACACGCTGCTCAAAAACGCCGGCGTGCGCAAGATCAGCGAATACAACGAACTCAGCGACCGCGATCTCAGCAAGCGCATGAAGGAAAACGGCATCGACCCGGACGAGGTGCCGAACCAGCTCCCGTTCATCGTCTGCATCGTGGACGAGCTGGCCGACATGATGCTGGTCGCCGCGGACACCAAGGTGGACGAGTTGATCGCCCGCATTGCCGCCAAGGCGCGCGCCGCCGGTATTCACCTGATTCTCGTCACGCAGTCGCCGCGCAGCGACGTGCTGACCGGGCTGATCAAGGCGAACATCCCGGCCCGCGTCAGCCTGCGCGTCAACACCGGCACGGAGTCACGCATCGTGCTTGATCAAACCGGCGCCGAAGACCTGCTGGGCAAGGGCGACCTGCTGATGGTCATGCCCGGCGAGCCCAAGGCCTTGCGCGCACAATCAGCTTTCATCGCGGACGACGAACTGAACCGTATGCTCGACAACCTGCGGGCGCAGTTGAAGCCCAGCTACGTGATCGACCCGAGCAACCTGGCCGAGCCTGGGCAGGGCGGCGGCGGCAGCGGCGGCGTCGGCGAACTCGACCCGGATTTCGTACGCGCCGTCGACGAGGTGATGTCGGCCGGGCGCGGCAGTGCCAGCTTCCTGCGCACGGCGATGGGGCTGGGGCACACGCGGGCCACGCGCATCATCATCCAGATGGAGAAGTGCAACATCCTCGGCCCGTCGCGCGGCAGCAAGGAGCGCGAGATCCTGATCAGCTTCGAGGAATGGGAAGCACGCAAGTCCGCCGGCGACCCGACAGGCCAGGGCGGCGGAGTCTACGACAGCATGCTGGCGGCGTAGCGGAACTGTCCCGGTCTTCGGAGCAACAGACTGACTGCGACTACGGGGACAGTCCCCCAGGGAGATCTGAAATGAAGTACGTCAACTGGTTCACGATGCGGGCGAAGTGGCTGGTGCCGGGTGCGGTCGGTTTCTGCGCGCTGCTGCTGGCTTTCGACCTGCTGGCTTTCTGGGGGTTCGAGCGCCGGCCGCTGGTGAGTTCACTTGAAACCAGCACGCTGGTCTGGGCGCTGCTGATCGGCTCGGCCTGCACCTACGGCGCGCGCTGGGCAATCACCCGCGAGGCCGTCACCCGCCGCGCGCTGGCTGCGACACTGGGCGTGATGGTGCTGATGTCGGCGCTGCACCCGTGGTTGAACGGGTGGGGGCGCGACGCCGACCAGCCCTTCGCGCCGACGCTCGTGGCGCAACCGGAAGCGCAGCACCACGACGCGGTCGTCTTCAGCGGCGGTGCATTGAGCGCTGCCGACGACGCATCCAACTGGTAAAGACCTGCCTCGCGCAGAGACCGCGGAGGACGCGGAGAAATGCCGTTCTCTGCGCGATGTCTAACCTGTCAGGAACGCAGAAGCCCACCGTTTACGCGGTGGGCTCCGTTCGTTTGCCTGTGAATTAGAAGCGCAGTGTGAGGCGTGCGTATTCGAAATACACGCCGATCGCGCCGCTGGTCTTGGTCTCGATACCCTGGCTGTGCTTGTGTTTGCTGCCACCGATTGTGCCCCAGACGTACAGCCCGATGCCGATGCCCACAGTGTTGGTCAGAAAGAAATCCGAGCCCACGCCGCCCAGCATCAGGAAGAACACGTCCGAGTACTTCACGTCCTTCGTATTGCCGGTACCCGGGATGTCCGCGTCCTCTGTCGCTGAAAAGAACGTTACACCGAGCGGGTAGAAAGCCACGTAGGGGCGCCACCAGTCGGTGATGTCCATGTCTGCGAAGTCGAGCACGAACTTGGCGCCCAGGCTGGCCGAGAACGCGAGCGCGTCGCCGCCGTTGTGTTCCTTCTGCCCGAGGAAGCCGTAGCTGACCGAAACGAACGTCCCGGCCGCGAGCCACGGGGTGAAGTAGAAGTCGAAAAACGCGCCGAAGCTGATGGCGATGGCCGCGCTGTTGATGCCCAGCGATGCCCCGGCGCCGAACATCTGGTCTTCGCTGTTGCGCGTGTCGCCCAGGATCGGCGCACGCACGAACTGGTCCAGCTTCTCGCCGTGTTCGAATGAAACCTCGTTCGTGTGAAACAGTGTGCGCGGTTGGTGGCGCGCGGCCGAGAAGTCGCCGAGGCCCAACTCTTTCGCCCCAAGAGCCGGCGTCAGTGCCGCCACGACCAGCAGGATCCACAGATACTTCATGGTGCCCTCCCTTTCCGATTCGGCTGCTCACCGGCACCCGCCCGGACGCAACCTTCACATTGCTCAGTGGCTGGTTCCCCAGTTTGAACAAATCGCCCGCCGTTGCCTACAGGCTTTCCGGACGGCATTGGTCTTTACGTGTCAAGATTCCCGTTTTCCCGTTGCAAGACCGCGCGCCCACGGTATGCCTGTTGCTCTATAGAAAGGACGAATCATGAGCGACATTGCGCGATTCAATGAAATGGGCGTCCACCACGGCGCCGACTTCACCATGCCGGGGGCCGAGGCCCACTACCCGCCCGACCTCCAGCTCGAGCCCATGCACCTCGACATCGCCCTGCGCGTCGACGTCGAGAAATGCACGGCCGAGGGCGGGGTGACCGCCACCATCCACGCCAACCATGCGGGCGCGAACGAGATTTCACTGCACGCGGTGGATTTCGAGGACCTGGACGTGCGCGACGCCGACGGCAACGAACTGCACTGGGACTACGACGGCAAGCGCATTCACGCCGAGTGGAGCAAGCCGTTCGCGCAGGACGAGGCGCGCAAACTGGTCGTGCGCTACAAGGTGGTCAAGCCGGTCTCGGGGCTGTTCTTCAGCAGCCCGAGCAAGGAGTACCCGGACGCCGGCACCTGGGCCGCGACCGACCACGAAACGGAGCGCGCCCGCCACTGGCTGCCGTGCATCGACCTGCCGAACGCGCGCCCGACGCTGAGTTTCCACCTGACGGCGAGCAAGGACTACACGATCCTGGCCAACGGCGAGCTGGTTAAAGAGGAAGAGCACGAAGACGGCACCAAGACCGCGCACTGGGAGCTCAAGCAGCGCTGCCCCAGCTACATCACGTGCTTCGCGCTGGGTGACTTCACCCGCTGCGACGACGGCGAGCACAAGGGCAAGCCGATCGCCTACTTCGCGGAAAAGTCCAGAGGCGCCGACGACCTCAAGCGCAGCTTCGGGCGCACCGGCGCGATGCTCGACTGGATGACCGCCAAGCTCGACGACGAGTACCCCTTCCCGAAGTACTTCCAGTTCGCGCTGCCGGGCATCGGCGGCGCGATGGAAAACATCTCGCTGGTGAGCTGGGACGACATGCTGGTGCTGGACGAGACGCTGGCCAAGGAATGGACCTGGCAGGTCGACCAGATCAACCTGCATGAGATGGCGCATTCGTGGTTCGGCGACCACATCGTCTGCCGCGACTTCGCCCACGCCTGGCTGAAAGAAAGCTGGGCCGTCTACATGGAGACCTGCTACCTCGAGGACACCAGGGGCGCCGAGGAACGCGACTACGACTTCTTCAGCAACCTGTACGCCTACATCGGCGAGGCCGACAACAGCTACGTGCGCCCGATCGCTACGCGTGTGTTCGACCACTCCTGGTCGATGTACGACCGCCACCTTTACCCGGGCGGCGCGGTACGCCTGCACATGCTGCGCCGCGAGCTTGGCGACGACGCCTTCTGGGCCGGCGTGCGCGACTACGTGAAGACCTACGGCGGCAAGACCGTCGAGACGGACGACTTCCGCAAGATGATGGAGAAGCACTCCGGCAAGTCGCTGGTGAAGTGGTTCGACCAGTGGATCTTCG
>JAGQRI010000153.1 GCA_020425515.1 Planctomycetota bacterium
CGGGTGCAGGCTGCGGGGTCGGGGGTTCGGGCTCGGGCTCCGGCTCGGGCGGCGGCGGTTCTGGTTCCGGCTCGGGCTCCTGCATCGGCGGCTCGGGTTCCGGTTCCGGTTCGGGCTCCGGCATCGGCGGCTCTGGTTCCGGTTCCGGCTCGGGCTCAGGCTGAGGTTCCGGCTCGGGCTCGGGTTCAGGTTGGGGCTCAGGCTGGGGTTCCGGCTCGGGCTCGGGTTCAGGCTGAGGTTCCGGTTCAGGCTCGGGTGCCTGGTTGTCGGGCTTGTTTTCGTCGTTGCCCGGAGGCGTGTTCGGCTGCGGTGTCGGCTCACGCTCGTC
This sequence comes from Planctomycetota bacterium, assembly GCA_020425515.1. Classification (GTDB taxonomy): domain Bacteria; phylum Planctomycetota; class UBA8742; order UBA2392; family UBA2392; genus JACKID01. Next base: position 329 of record JAGQRI010000153.1, read on the forward strand.
AACCGCGCCGCCAACCGACTTGGCAATGTCGTTCAGCCAGGGCGCGCCCTTGAGTCCGATCGTTTCACGCACCTGCGGCACGTAAACCAGCGCCGCAAACGCCGCGATGTCCAGCAGCACGAACAGCAGCAGGAACTTCACCAGCAGCCCGCCGCCCTTCTTCTTTTCCTTGGCGGCAATTTCACCGGGTTTCTTGACGCCGGTCTTCGCAGGCAGCTTGCGCCCGGTGTCCTTCTTGTCGATCTTCGAGGTGCCCTTCGGCAGCGCCCCTTTGCCCGGCAGCTTGGGCCCGTCCTTTGCCGGCAACGCCGCCTTGCCCGGCAGTGAGCCTTTGCCCGGCAGCGTTCCCTTGCCGGGCAGCACCGGCCCCTTGCCCGGCAGCTTGGCGCCTTTGCCGGGCAGCTTCGGTCCTTTCCCCGGCAGCTTCGGACCATCCTCTGCGGCCTCTTCGGCTTCGCCTTCCTCGACCATGGCCTCCGCCTCGGCCGCGATGTCTTCGGCGTCGCCTTCCATGGGCGGCATGTCGCTTACGGTGTCGCTGCTGTCGCCCGGGACGTAGTCGCTGACGGTATCGCTCGAGTCGCCTTCAATGTAGTCGACTGCGGTATCGTCGATGGCGGTCTCGTCGCCGTCATGGACCGTGTCGCCCGAGTCGGCGTAGCCGCCCTCGGTATCGCCCCAAGTGTCGCCGATCGTGTCTTCGCCGGCCGGCCCGGCGGGCGGAAGCACGGTTTCGCTGAAATCGACGGCGCCGCCGGTCGGCGGAACCTGCGTCTGGAAATCATCCACGTGCATGTCGTGGGTGGCGAACTCGTCCTGTTGCTGTGGCTGAGCCTGGTACTGCGTGGCAAAGTCATCGCCCTGGGGCTGTCCGCCCCACTGCGTGGCGAAATCGTCACCGCCGCCCGTCGGGGGAGGCTGCGTTGCGAAGTCGTCGCCCCCGCCCACACCGGGCATCGCGCGCCCGGGACCGCCGGGGCCATCCATGGCAGGCGCGTCGACCTGGGTCTGGTCAACGGCGTCCAGCGCGTCGAACTCTTCCGCAGTAGGAGGGGCCGAGGCGCCGCCCACGCGGAAAACACCGCCGCAGGACTTGCACTTAATACGCTTGCCGAACAACTCGTCGGGCAGCGTGAACTCTTTGTTGCAGTTGGGACAATCGGTGACGAGGGGCATGCTTACTCCCGTCCAGTAACGTGCGAATGCCCAAGTTTAGCCAGCCGGTGGCAAATCACCAAAGGGACGTCGCATCAAATTGGAGTCGTTGCACAACTATGACAAACAAAGAAAGGCGTAAATGCAAGGAGGCCGGCGCGACTGCCCGGCCCCTGTCTTCAAACTTCAAACCCCTCGATCAGCGGTTGCCGGCCAATTCGCCGGGAACCTCGTCGCGATAATCCTCGAGCCCCCTGAATTCCTCCGGTCCTTGCTCGAGCACGCTTACCTCGATGCTTGGGCCGTAGTTCACGGAAAGGCGATTGTAGCGGCGGGCGACCTCGGCCAACTGGTCCTTGGCGTCTTCCTTGCGGCGCTGCTCGATGAAGAACAGCAGGCGATCGGACGCGCGGTTCAGGTCTTCCACCTGCATGAAGTACTCGTCGTACATTTCACGGTTTTCCGGCATGCGCGGCGGCTCAAAGCGGCTCAGCGCCTTCGAGTACTGGCTGAGGCGTTCGGCGTCCGGCACGGCCTCATCGTACTGCGAGCCGATGATGTGCTTGTCGAGCAACTGCACCTCATCACGCAGCCAGTCCATGGTTTCGTTGTAGCTGCGCGGTTCCGAAGCGAGGCGCGTTTCCTGTGAGGATGCGCAGCCGAACATCGCCAGCGACATCAGGGCAATGACGAGAAGTGAAATCGTCTTCATGGCACCAACCGATGTGATTCTGGGGGGACAGCAATTTACCGACCGCACGTACGGAAACAAGCGTGCAGGCGTCACGGCAAGGTCACGGTCGCCTGCTTGAATCCAGCCCGCAGGTCGTCAGCCGTGAACACCAGCCGGTAGTTGTCGGGCTGAAGGCTGCTTGAAACCGTACCGTCGGCGCGCACAAAAAACACGGCCGGGCGGGCGGAATCTTTGCCCGGCACGGCTTCCTTGTGGCGCAGTTGATAGGCGTCGATCGCCTTGAATTCGGGGTCAGCCAGCATGGGGTACTTCAGTTCGAACTTGTCGGCGATCTTTTTAAGTGCGTCCGGCTGGTCGGGCGTGATGACCACGATTTCGCCCCCCTGCTGCTGGACTTCGTCGTATACCGAGCCGGCGACCGCCAACTCTTTCACGCAGTACGGTCACCACACACCACGCGAGAAGATCAGTATGCAGGGCTTGCCGCGCAGGCTGACATCGCTGACGGTGTTGCCGTTCTGGTCGGCCAGCTCGAACTTCGGAATCGGTTTGCCGGCCGGGAGTTCAACGGGCGCCGGCAACTGGTAGCTGTAGTCGAGCACCCAGTACGAAGTGCCGGCGCTCATGCCCAGGCTGACAATCAGCAGCAGAACCATCGCCGCCTTGGCCATGAAACCCCGGCCAAAGCGCAGGAACTGCACGGTACCCAGGAAGGACCAGCCCGCGCCAAGATACATCACGATCAGCTTGGGCCAGTCGCCCTCGCCCAGGATCGGCAGGTCCGGCGTGTTCGGGAAGAACAGCGCCGCGGCGACACCCACGAGCATGCAACCGAGGAGTGCAATAATCGCGGACATCGGCTGCCTACTCCTCGTCGTCGATCACGGCCTTGTCGCCGACCTTGACCTCGCCGCCCTTCACTACGGCGCACATCCAGCCGACGTGCCCGACGAAGTGGCTGACCTTGACGCCGTCCACGGCTTCCGTGAACGAAGCGCAGGGCGAGCGCGGCGTGACCACTTCGATAACCGCGTCCCCGATGTTGATGCGCGTGCCGAGATCGAGCCACGCCAGGTCGAGGTCGCGCGAAATCACGATGTTTTCGCCGAAGCCGCCGGGCAGGTCCAGCTCGCGCCCGAAGTTGCGCTCGAACCACTTGTAGCTGCGCTCGGACAGCAGGTTCACCTGGCGACCATGGCTCTTGCCGAACTTCTTGTCGCCTTCGACCCCTTTATCCTCGACCAGCATCACGCTGTCGCGCGCTTCACGGTAAATCGGCGTCTCGTTGCCCTCAGGCCCGACCGCCAAGCCCAGCACTTTCGCCTCGGCCATGTTGTCACCTCGGCAATCAGCATAGGCGGCGGCAAGGCATCCGCCTAGAGTCATTGCACGAACGCTGCAGACTTGCCATTTGTGCAATCAAACCTGTTTGCGACTTTTTGGTATTTTCTGCACCCAACCGGTTGCCATGCGACATCCATCAGGGGGCGGTCCTCTGCGATCGCATGGAGACACAATGATCGAAGAGGCAAGGAATGGGCTACATCACGACGCAGAAACGTGCGTGTTTCAAGATTCAAGACAGGCCGGAAGGCACAGTCATCGAAAGCTGGAAACGGACGGTCGAACGCGACGCCGACGGCAACCCCACAGGAGTGGTTTCCTTTGAAGCCAACTGCACGACGGATGCTGAGAAGGGACGCTGCGAACTCGAATGGAAAATGAGCACGTCAGACGACGGTTCACTCACGTTGACCTACTTGTGCACGGACGTGAACTGCCTTGGAGAATCCGAAGGCGGTACTGGGTGCATCCTGCAGTACTCGTCCGACGGCATAGAGTACTTCGATGTTACCGCTGACGAGCCGCCAGCCTCAGAGGACTGCTACTTTCGCTGCAAATGTGGCAGCGGTGGCTAGGCGGGGGACGCAATGAACAGGCTGGAAGGAATGCTCGTGGACGGCCACCGCGAGGTGGGCTCAGTTGGCATAGACGTTCCCAGACCATTTGGCGAGCTCTGCAACGTGCAGGCCGCCCGAGCCTGGGCGTTTGCGTCACGCCTGACCCAGTGCAGCGCGGATGCCGACGACGTGATGCAGGACGCATTTGTCGTCGCCTGGAAGAAACGGGACGAAATTCCTGCTGAGCCATGGCCGTGGTTTTGCGCCGTAGTCGTCAACTGCGCCCGAAACCACAGACGAAGGAACATGCGAGTCCGACCAATGGCACACATCGACCCGGCAAGTTCGATAGATGCCAAACCGCACCCCGAGGAAACGGTGCAGGCAAAGGAATTGCGGGCATCGCTCACGACGGCCCTGGAATCCCTGAGCGCCGAAGAACACGAGGCTGTGGCGTTGTGTGTGCTCGGCGGACTGTCACACGCAAACGCCAGCGAAGCCACCGGTATCAACGTCAACACGGTCAAAGCGCGTGTACGGCGTGGGCTGGAGCATCTTCGTGAAAAGATGAAGAGCACTCCGGGTGGTGTCGAAGCCTTTCTTGCCTTGCCGGCACTGCCGATGCAGTCCGGCTCGCTCGAAACCTCCGTGTCCCGCTGGGTGCAGGTCGCGCAGGGCGGAGGCAAGTTGGCAACCCTGCCGACGGGCACAGTCCTCAAAGGCATCCTGCTCGGATGGCTGTTGCTCGCACTTGCGGGAGTGGGGTTCTACGCAGTACTGGAAGGTACCGCCGAGGATCCGAACACGCCACAGGTGGCAGCCGAACAGCCCTTGCCGCAAGAACCCGCTGAAGAGAGCGACACTCCATCGCTCGCAAAAGTGCACGTCAGTTTGCATGACAATAGTACGCCCCCCGCAGCGACGGCGGATCCGGGTACGGACGATCCAGTCTCGTCCGTACCCGCCGCCCCGAAAGATCCGACGAAACCGGAAGCCGGCGGAAATGACGTCTTTGACGTAAGGATTCCCTATCCCGACGGATCGCTGCAACTTGAAGGCACGGCCGTGCGCGGTCCGAACGGGCTGCTCTACCACGGACATGTCGTCACTTACTATCCGAGCGGTGAAAAGCGCGACGAGGGCACCTACTTTAAAGGAATGAGAGAAGGCACCTGGACCGGCTACCACAGGAACAAAAGGGTCTCGTGGCAGGGCGACTACGGCGACGACGACAGACAGGGCGTCTGGTGCTACTACTTCGAGGACGGAAACAAAGACACGGAAGGCGAGTACTTCGACGACAAAAAGACGGGCACCTGGACGAGCTTTTACTCCGACGGAACGACCAAGCGCATCGACCGCTACATAGAAGGTCACCTCGCGGGAAAGCGCGAAGAGTACGATCTCCGGGGCAGATTGAAGTCGACCACCGAGTATGCCGACGACGAAAAGAACGGGCTGCAAGTCGAATACAACCCGGAAAACGGCAAGGTGATCCGCGAGACACACTATCTCCACGGAGATAAACACGGGCTCGAGCAGGAATTCGACCCGGACACCGGCGAGCTGGTCCGCCAGACCATCCACTAACAAATTCCACGGTCATGTTTTCAGCACCCAAACGCTCGCCCCGAAACATTAAGGGAAGAGTGGGCAACGCAGCAGCGTTTGACCCGCCCCGTGAAGAGGGCCCGGCCTGGCGGCAATCGGGAGACCGGCCGGTTCCACGAACTTCTCCGCAGTCACAGTTGTCAGTGTGGTTTCAAAACCGTTATGCGGGCATGCCCCGCAACGCGCGGCAGTAGCAACGATCGCCCCCACTTTCACGCGCGTCTGGTTGCAGTTGCCCAACTTTGCCGGAGTACTCCGGATGAACACCAGCAATGTCGCGTTGTCTCCACGAGCTAGCAAGCCGATGTGGACGGGCGACATGGCAGGGGTCTGGCGTCCCGATGCCGGTCCAGGCCCCTTGTCCAAAGCGGGACGCCACCAATCGCCCCCCGCGGGCCGTAGCCGCACTCGCGGCTCCGACGCACGGCCACAGGTTGGCACCGCTGCAGGGCCCGAACCGTGGGGTCGGGCCCTGCACTCTCGCACGAATCAACTCAGCGGAAAGTCCAGCCCGGGAGGAATCGGTCGGCCAAGCAGCCGTGCCATGGCGGCAACCTGGCCCTGATGCTGGAAGATGTGCGTCTGGGTGCGCAGGATGACGTGGGCCGGGACCAGCTCGACCTTGCGGTCGCCGTAGGTGACGACTTCGCGTTTCGTATTCAGTTCGGCGTCGCCGGCGCCTTTGAGGTATTCGACGGTCGCGCCGGCCACACGCTCACGTAATGCGCGCAGGGCCTCAATCGAAGCCATGTCTGCCGGGTCTTCCGCCACCAGCATCAACCCGCGCAGCACGCCCACCCAGTACTGCTCGGCCCCGATCACGTGGTGCAACTGATGCCGAATCGAGGGATAGCCGAACCCCTCCAGCTCCCGCGCAAGTTCGTCATCAGAAAACCCCGCACAATGCTCCAGCAGCTTCAAAAGGCTACGATGCGTGCGTTCGTGAAGGTCAAGGCATGCGGCGATTGTGTACATGGCTGCTCCAAGAAAACAGGGTCGGGTACGATCGTACCCGACCCTGCGACATTGCGTTGATGCCCTACTCTTCTTCGCCTTCGGACGTCTTCTTTTTCTTGCCCTTCTTGGCTTTGTCGCCGCCGATCTTTTTGGCGTGACCCTCTAAACCTTCTTTCATGAGGGTCTCTACCACGTTGTCGGCGTGGGAATCCTTCTCTTCCTGGTCGGCTTTGTCGAAGGCCTCTTCCTCGTTCATGATCTTGACGACTGAGCTGATCTCGTCGTCGGCGCTTACCTTCATCAGGCGCACGCCCTGCGTCGCGCGGCCGATCTCGCGCATGCTGTCTTTGGTTATGCTGGTGCGCAGGACGACCCCGTTGCGGGTGATCATCATGATCTCGTCGCCTACGAAGACGCTCTTGGCCGCGACCACCTTGCCGTTCTTGTCGGTGGTCTTGATGTTGATGATGCCCTTGCCGCCGCGGCTCTG
>JAGQRI010000154.1 GCA_020425515.1 Planctomycetota bacterium
ACGTAGCGCCAGGTGGTCACCCAGCGCTGGTCCGCCGGCAGCCCGGGATGCGGAAGCGAGTACTGCACGCGGCGCTCAAGCAGGTCGGCGGCAAAACGCGGCGCGGGTGGGCTGGGGTGGCGGCCTGAACCGACGGCGCTGCCTTCCTGCACGACCTCGGTCTGCGGCGCGCCGATCTGCTGGCGGTAGGCGGGCAGCGCGTCGTCCAGCAACGGGTGATCGACGACACGGCGCGTGGTAGTGAAGGTCAGTGTCTCGGTGCTGGCGATCGCTTCGGTACCGTCAAGCAGCTCAACGAACTCAAAATCGACACGCCGCGTGAACGGGTTCTCGTCGATGCGCGCGTTCACGAGATGATCGTCGTCCGCGCGCAACTCCAGCGCGCGCGGGCGCGCCGACACGCCGGTGAAGAATCCGCTGATCGTCCGCACCGGGCGCCCGTCCCGACTGAGCGATTCGGAGATCACGTAGTGCCCGTCGTCCACGCCGCCTGGCAGCGCGCGGAACACCTGCTCGTCCGCGACTTCGTACTCGATCGACGGAATACGCACATCGCGTGTCACCACTTGCCGCACGCGCCGGAAGCCGCCGGCGAGCACCGGCAGCACGAGTGCCTCATCGTCCGCGGGAACTTCACCCTTGCGCAGCACGGCCTGCCCGCCGGTGACGATACGTTCAGGCCGGCCGGCTTCGGCAACGATGCGAACGACATAGCGGTGGGACTGCACCGCCGAGGCGGCATCCTGCAGCGTCGCTTGAAATTCGAGGCTGATTCGGCGCCGGTTGTGCGCCTCACCCGGAGCACGGTCCTGCTCGGTGATTTTCGCGAGCGTCGGGCCGAGCCGGCAGTCGGCGGCAGCAAGCGTGCGCACGTCCGACCCGTCGGCCTGCAGCTTCAGCTCGCCGGTCGTGCCTTCCGCGTCGTGCAATGCCGCCACAATCGTTTCCAGCGCTGCGGGTGTGGCGGCCTCGACTTCGAGCTCTACGTGCCAGGTCTCGGTAACGTCCGGCGTCTCGCCTGCGCGCACAACCTCAAGGCGCCTGGCCGTGCCGAGCGTATCGCCGGCGAATTGCAGTATCAGCATGGCTTACTCCGCGAGGGTTTCGGAAACGGTCGGCGTGCCCGACGACGGCAGCGCAATTCCCAGCCGCTCGCGCGCGAACACCTGGAACGCGCCGGCTTCGTCACTGGTGGCGTCCAGCAGGTAGCGGTCGGCAATCGGCAACGCCTGCGGTGCGCTTGCACCCTCGAAGATCGCCACGCGCACACCGGCATGGGGCACCTCGGTCGCGGGCGCCAGCGAAACGCCGTCGATGTAGACCGCGCCGTCGAAGTCGCTGCTGCAACGGATGCGCGCCTTGACCTTGTTGGGAAAGCTGCCGCGCGGCAGGTACTCGAAGCCACCCAGGTGCAGCCATTGGCCGGTCGCTGTTGACCCGTCAACGGTCAACGTCAGCGCCGAGGCGACGCCGTCCACCAGCAGGTCGATCTTCACGTCGCCCGCCGTGTAGCTGCCGACGTAGACCCACGCGCCCAGCGCCCACACGCGCCCGGATTCCATCACCGGGTCGCGCTCGGCCAGGTCCTGTTGCAGGTCGCCCGCGGTCGCGCCGTCGCCGGTGACCTTCAGGCAGCCGTCGCCGAAGCGCTTGGTGCCGGTCTCCTGCGAGAACACGCTGCTGCCGGAAACCGCGCTCCAGTGGTCGAAGCTGCCGCCCGTCTGCGCGTCGAAAGACCCGTCGGTGATCACGTTGCGCGCGTCAGCGATCGCGCCGCAGGTCACCGGGATCACGCGGGTGCTGACGCTCGCACCGTGCTCTGGGCGGATGCGGAATTCTTCCTGCCCGACGGTTACCCGGTGATGCGCGTTGTCGCGTGTGCACTCGATGGCGATACGCTGGTTGCGGACGCGCTCGTCATCGACCAGGTTTTCCTCGGCGTCCACGGCCTGCTTGCTGACGTAGCAGGGCGCGTCGCCGCTGTTGTTGCCGTCCGCGCTGACGCTGCCGAGCGCGACCGCATTCGCCGTGATGCTTTCCGAGTCGGCCAGCATGGCGCGCTGCAATTCACGCAGCACGTCGCTCAATGGCGCGCCTTCCGCGTTCAGTTCAGTGGCAAGCGCGTCGCGAACCCATGAGTCGAGCGAGCGCTGCAACTGCGTCGCCCAGCCGTCGGCCACACGCGCGGCGTCGCTGAGGATGCTGACGGCGTCGAGACGGTCGCGCTCAGAGGGCGCGTCGTTCAGCACGTCGACGAATTCCTCGCGCAACTTGTCGAGCGAACGGAACGTCTCGCCGCTGCCGCTGAACGCCAGGTTGCGCGCGGCCAGGTTGTCGATCTGCGTGAAGGCGCGCGCATACTGGCCGAGCACTTCGAAGATGGTGGTGTAGTCGGGCATGGCTAGCTCCGTTGGATGCGCGGCACGAACGGCGTGGTAGCCTCGCCCGCGAGTGAAAGTCGGACGCGCGGCAAGGCCAGGCGGGCCTCGCGCCGCCAGTGCGCGGCGAGCTGCGCCGCGGCGTCGTCGGCGCGCGTGCTGAGGTAGTCGTAGATGAAGAACAGGGCGTAGCGGGAGGCGGGCTCGGCCAGCGGCGCCAGTGAATCCGCGCGCCAGCCTTGCGGGTAGCGGGCGTTCAGCAGCGCGTCCATCACACGCTTGGCGCGGGCCAGCGGCTCGGCGAAACCGGGGCGCCCCGCGAACTCGCCGTTAATAAGGAAGGAAGCGACCTCTTTTTGCAGCGCGGTGAGGTCGTCGTCGTCCGCGTAGAAGGCGTCGACGACGGCGTCGAGCGCGGTCGCATTCCGCAGGCGCATGCTGCCGCTGAGCCCGCTGGAGTTCTGTTCAGTCAGGATCACGTCGCCGCTGTCGCCCGTAATGCTGCCCCGGGCGACGAGCTGTGTGCGGGCGGCGTCGCTGTAGAGGCTGACCGTGTAGTCGCCGCCGGCTTCGCTGACGCGCGCGTACAGGCGCCCGTCGTCGCTGTTGGCGCGCCTTGCGGCGTCGAGCACCCAGCGTGACAGCGCGCCGTTCGGGTCATCGTGTGTGGTTGCGTATTCGAGCATGGTTTTGCGGCGTCTCCGGGTTGTCCGGGGACACGCAGCAGCGTGTCCCTACGGGGTGGGAGCGGGGGCCCGTTGATCGACAGGCCCCCGCGGGGGACATCCATCGCGGCCTAGCTGGTTGCCAGGTTGGTGATGACGCCATGGCCGCCGTCACCGCCGTTCTGGATTTCGAGGGTGTACTCGCCGATCAGTTGCGCCTTGCGGAAGTCGCCGCTCTCGGCCAGGGGTTTCACGAAGAAGCTGCGCCCCTGCAGCGGCATGACCTGCAACTTGTCGAGGTCGAGCAGCAGGATCTTGTCCGCCGGCACCCAGCGGCTGAGGATCACGCGCTGCACGCCGAAGTCGGATTCGTAGACGTCCACCACGTTGCGCAGGGCCTGGCTTTCGGGCTCGTAGCGCCGGCTGCTCTGGATGAAGCTGCTGATCTTGCGCTTCTGGAAACCGTTGCAGACGATCGCCGTGGGTCGCCCGCCCAGTTCCCACACGTTGCGCAGGCTTGCGTTCAGGATGTCTTCGGTCAGGGCGGCGGCGCTCGCGTCGTCCACGCTGCCGCTGATGAACTGCAGCAGCCCGCCCATGGTGCGGCGCACCGAGGCACTGCCCTGCGGGTTCGCGGCCGCCTTGAAGCCGCCGATCACGGTCTGCTCCAGGCTGCGCATCAACTCGCGCAGGCGCTGGATCACCTGGTAGTCGAACTCGCGCTCGACCGCGTGCAGCCCGACGGCGTCCATGCTGCCGGAGATCGTCACGGTCTCGGTGAAGATCTGTGTGAAGTTTTCCTTGCGCGTACGGTTGCGGTGGGCCGAGGCGGCGGCGTCCTCACCTTCGAGCGCCGCGTGCCCGATCACGCTGACCTTCTGGTCGTCCACCACGGCCGCCGCGGTGCTGCCGCCGTAGGCGCGGGTGACGGTCAGGGTGTTGGTGCTGATCGCGGTGACCTGCAGGACCTCCTCGCTGCCCTCGGGCTGGATGATGTCGCCGACGCGGAAGACGCCGCCGTC
>JAGQRI010000155.1 GCA_020425515.1 Planctomycetota bacterium
ACGGCGAACAGGCCGCGCCTTCGCCGAGGATAGAGTGACCAGGTTCCGCCTGAATGCTCTCGCCTGCTAACGCCTGCCCCCGCCAACTCCTGCCCCCCGCCAACTCCCGCCTCCTGCCTGCCGCCTCGATGTGACACCAGTCCGGTTTGGAATCCGGTCCAGACCGCTCGTTGACCCGTCACCCTTCCCCTCTAGTATGCCGGTCCGCATTTTTGGGACACGCGAGGGCACGCAATGACAGACGCACCGAAGTTCAAAGACCTCAAGGCGCCGGCCGAGGGCGAGCGCATTACCTTCAAGGAAGGCGAGCCGATCATCCCCGACCAGCCGATCGTTCCGTTCATCGAGGGCGACGGCACCGGGCGCGACATCTGGAAAGCTTCCGTGCGCGTGTTCGACGCGGCCGTGGAGAAAGCCTACGGCGGCAAGCGCAAGATTCACTGGTTCGANNGTCTACGCCGGCGAAAAGGCCAACGAGAAGTACAGCACCTGGCTGCCGGACGACACCATCGAGGCCATCAAGCACTACGGCGTCGCGATCAAGGGCCCGCTGACCACGCCGATCGGCGGCGGCTTCCGCAGCCTGAACGTCGCGCTGCGCCAGATTCTCGACCTGTACTCGTGCGTGCGCCCGGTGCGCTACTTCGAGGGCGTACCGAGCCCGATGAAGAACCCGAGCGACGTCAACATCGTGATCTACCGCGAGAACACCGAGGACGTCTACAGCGGCGTCGAGTGGCGCGCGGAAACCCCGGAAGCCAAGAAGATCATCGGCTTCCTGAACGACATGCTCGCGCAGGACCCCAGCACCAAGGGCAAGAAGATCCTCGAGGCCAGCGGCGTCGGCATCAAGCCGGTCAGCAAGTTCCGCAGCCAGCGCCACATGCGCCGCGCGGTCAAGTACGCGCTCAAGCACAAGCTGCCCAGCGTTTCGATCATCCATAAGGGCAACATCATGAAGTTCACGGAGGGCGCCTTCCGTGACTGGTGCTATGAGCTGGCCACCACCGAGTTCCGCGACCAGGTCATCACCGAAGACGAACTGTGGGAAAAGCACGACGGCAAAATGCCCGAGGGCAAGCTGCTGATCAAAGACCGCATCGCCGACAGCGCCTTCCAGCAGATCCTGCTGCGCCCCGCCGAGTACAGCGTGCTCTGCACCATGAACCTCAACGGCGACTACCTGTCGGACGCCGCGGCCGCGCAGGTCGGCGGGCTGGGGCTCGCGCCGGGCGCGAACATCGGCGACACGGCCGCGATCTTCGAGGCCACGCACGGGACCGCGCCAAAGTACGCCGACAAGAACATGATCAACCCGAGTGCCGTGATCAACAGCGGCGCGATGATGTTCGAATACTTCGGCTGGGACGAAGCGCGCGACCTCGTGTTCAAGGGCCTGCAGCAGTCGATCACCGACGGCCAGGTGACCTACGACCTGGAGCGCCAGATGGAAGGCGCCACCAAGCTCGGCACCAAGGAGTTCGGCGACGCGATCATCGAGCGCATGTGATCGCCGCAGGCGATCATCCGCCGAAGCCTTGGCGAAGGTGGATCGAATCATGGCAGGGGCCGGCAAACGCCGGCCCCTTTCAATTGGTGCGCCGCCGGCGGAGTGGTACGCTGTAGGCATGAGTACCGACGCCAAAGACACCGAAACCCGCTCGTCTCTCGACGACATCATCGACCTGTACAAAAAAGACATCGACCGCACCCTGATCCGGGAAACCCTCAAGTTGTCGGTCGAAGAACGCCTGGTCCGGATGATGAACTTCATGCGCGACCTGGAAGAACTCCGGCAGGGCAAGTCCTGATCGGGAGCCGCCGCATCCAAGAAGCGTGCCATGAACGACCATAGCGAAGGCCTGACCCAACTGAAGTTTGGCCAGATTCTGGCCAAGGGGTATGCGTTCGCCGTCATTTTGTTTTCGCTGTGGGGCATCAGCCTAAGGACCTTCGGGCTCGGTTTTTCTGGTGCGGACATGTTTTCCGCGTCCGCCGCATTGATGCTCTGCAGTTGCGCACTGATCCCGACTTCGATTGTCGCTTCGGCGCTGAAGACCGGGATTGCCCACGCATGGCTGGCTGTCTTCGCCGCCACGACCCTCGCGCTCGCGTTGTATGTGGTTGCCGGCTTCCAAAGCACCGACTTCAATCTCCCGTACATCATCAATGCCACGGGTTCGGCGGTGTTGCTGGTGTCTCACGTGGTTTCTGCCGCGACCACTCCGTGGGGAAGCCACCCGGCAGCCCTTCGTGCCGAACAGGTCGAGGCGCAGAATCGCGCGGCCTGACTCCGCCTCGTGAACGCCGGTCACTTGCCAGTGGTTTCCCTTGCTACGAGCGGTTCCGGCAACTCCAGCTCCTGGCCCGCCTTGAGGAAATACTTCTTCGGTTTGCCTGACAGCTCCAGCCCTTCGACCAGTTCAAGCTCGTAGGTGTCCGGCGGCAGTTTCGTGAACTCGAACTTCCCCTGTTGGCTCGTCCAATCCACGCGGCGCACTTCGTGCTTCAGGCTCAGGCAGGTGACCCGCACGCCCTGCAACGGGCGCCCCGTTTCCGACACCAGCGTACCGCGCAGCGCGCAGGCGCGGGGCATTTCAAAATCCACCTCCTGCACCCACATGCCGGTCTGAACCCACAGCGTTTCCGGCTCGGAGGCGACATCCCGGCCTGCGGCGGCACGCAGCCGGATGCGCAGATTTGCCACGGCCGGGTCCACCCGCATGGCGAGCGAGACCTGGTAGCGCCCGTCGGCGTCACTCACACCCAGAGACTCGAAGCCCGGTTTGGTCAGCTCGGGAAACTCGGCGGCGCGGGCTGCTTCGGCGGGAAAACGATCGAAGAAAGCGGCTTCAAATTCAATGGAGGCGTCTGCAACCGAATGCTGCCTCAGGTCCGTTACCCGCCCGCTGATCATGATCTTGATCCAGCCGGGCTCGTGCTCGACGTCCAGCTCGCGCTTCAGTTCCGGCGTCCGGGGGTAGTCGGGCGGCGGCTCGTCCTCGGGCGGCTCGACACCCGCGCAGGCCGGCGCGACCGCGGGCGCGGAATCGGTTTCCGCCGACCAGGCCGTCAGCAGCCAGACCCCCGCCACAACGACCGCCAACGCCGCAACGAACAGAGCCTGGGTTTTCCGTTTCCAGCGCACGCTTCCCCCAACCTGTAAACGCGCTGAAACGCGCCCGGTTCGGTTCGGGTGCCGCCGGCCTGAACTTACTTCAGGAACGCCGGCGGGACGTGGCGTCCGTCTATGCCGTGTTCACCGGCGTCCATCTTGATGGGCACCTCGGCCCCGTGGCGGAAAACCAGCAGCTCCAGGGTCCCTTCGCGGATGTCGGGGATCTCGTCGAGGTAGTCGACGTCCTTGCCGTCCACCGACTTGATCACGTCGCCGGTCTTCAAACCCGCAGCCGCCCCTTTCCCGTCGTCGGTCAGGCCGACAACCAGGAGGCCTCTCTCGGTAACTCCCCGCGCCAGCAGGTGGTAGTTGGCCGTGCCGCGCACATCGGGTGACGGGTCCTTCAGCGCCAACTGTTCGATCCGGGCCCAGTCGGCTTCGGAGCCGTGCCTCGCGAGCACCCATACCGCGGCATATCGGGAACGGGCAGTATCTTCGCGCGGCGCCAGGTCCAGGAACTGCGTCGCGTAGTCGGCGGCTGCGTCGCCCGGCAGACGCTGAAGCGCATTGACCGCGGAGTAAGAAACCCATGAATTGACGGTCTCGTCCCCGGCGGCGGTAAGCAGCAGTACGCCGGCGGACTTCGCCCGCTCTTCGTGATTGATCCAGTCCATCAGGTGGATCTGCTCGAAGATTTCCACCGCCCCACCAAGCGGGGCGGCATGCGTGCTGACGTAGCCGACCAGCTCCGGCGTGAACAAATGAAGCCAGTCGGCGAGCGTATCCCAGCCGACCGGCGGCGTTGCCCGGGGATAGTCAGTCGCGTCGTCACTGAAGGCCCGGATCATCGAATCGAGCAACTTCGCGGCAGCGGCCACCCCATCCGCACCGCGTCCCTGCAGTTCCGGGAAATACATCTTCACTACGCTCACATCCTTGTCCCGGATGGCGGCTTTCAGCAGGGCCGCCAGTTCCTTCACGCTGTGTTCCGGTGCTTGCGGCGGTTGCTCTTTCCCTGGCTGAGGGTCCGGCGTCTCGGCTTCCGGCTCGGGCTCTGCCTCGGGTTGTTTCTCAATCGCGGAATTCCCGGGCTCGCTCCGGCTGATCTCGTTGTCGGCCGGCGCGGGGCCGATGCTGGGCGGCGTGTTGTCGTGGTTGGCGGGCGCGGGCTCGTTGGCCGGCGGCGGTGTTTCGTTGCCCTTGTCGCGGGGCATGGCGTACCAGAACGCAACCGCACAGAAGGCGATTGCCAGCGCGGAGAAGATCCAGGGTCTGTGCTTGCGGTAGTCCATGCGCCCAGCTTAGCGCGACGGTCAGGGACCGCGAGGGACCGATCACGGCGCGAACACCGCGCTTTCGATTTCCTTGCTGATCTTGAAGTGCAACTGCGGGTCGGTCGTATCGTTCAGCAGCACCGCGATCATCACGTCGTCTTCCGGGTACCAGGCGTACCAGGCAAGCGCGCCGTATGCCGCGCCGGAGTGGTGAATCTTCTTCGTGCCGGCCGGTGACTCCAGAATCTCCCAGCCGCACGCGTAGTTCTCCTTCTCGGGCTTCCACAGTTTCTCTTTGGCCTCGAAACTCAGCACGTCTTCGCCTTCCAGGGCGAGGGTCCACTTCCACAGGTCCCCTGCGGTGCTGATCACGCCCGTGGCGCCGCGGAATCCCCAGTGCCAGCCGTACTCGACGCTGGTGCCGCGCTTTTCGCCATCCGAGTAGCGCCCGGCCGCGCGCTTGCGGTCGAGCCCGTCATCGCCGGTCAGCCCGGTGTCCCCCAGTTCGGCCGGCTTGAAGATATGTTCACGCAAGTACTCGTCGAACCCCTTCGGCGACTGCTTGTCGACGATGGCAGCGAGGATGAAGTAACCCGCGTTGCTGTATTCAAAGGCAGTGCCGGGCTCATGGGCCAAGGCCGGCTTCAACAGGTGGTGAACGACGGCGTCGCGGTCAAGCCGGTCCACATCGCCGAACTCGTACCTGCGCGAAAGCCCGCTGGTATGGGTCAGCAACTGGTGAACCGTAAGTTCGCGCTTGTCCTCGGGCAGGTCGTCCCAGAACTTCGAAAGCTTGTCGTCCGTGCTGAGTTTGCCCTCGGTCTCCAGCTTCAGCACTGCCGCGGCCGTGAACTGCTTGCTGAACGAACCCATGTCATACAGCGTATCGCCGGCGTTCTCGCGCTTGGCTTCGCGGTCCGCCATGCCGTAGCCCTGCTCGATGATCTTCACGCCGTCCTTGACCACAAGCACGGTGCCGCTGAACGCTTCGCGGGCCTTCAGTAGCTCGGCGAGCTTCTCGCCGAGCGCCGCGTTCGTCTTCTTGTTCGCCTTGGCGCGCTTTGTGCGTTTCTTGCGCGCGTCTTTAAGCGCTTCGGCGCGCTCCTTCTGCGCCTTCTCGCGAGCTTTTTCGGGCTTGTCCCTGGCAAGAACAGGAACCACCGCCAGCAGCAGGCACAGCATGATCGAGGTTGTTCGCATGAAGGCTAGTACGACACAAGGCGGTCAGACGGCGAAGACAAAATGCCGCAACCGGGCTTCGCGGATCGGGTTATATGCCCGCACGTTGCGCCCTTCGGGTAAGCGGGTGGGTTTCGCCATCCTTGTCACAACCCGGATTTACGCGTAGACTTGCGCCAATTGCCCCCGGCAGCTTTGACCGCGTCGCAGTCCGGCTCTGCGCTATGCCCCGAATTGTCTTCAAAAAGAACGAGCACCCGGCCCTCGACCTGACCGAGGCCGTAACCCTCGGTCGTTCGGCCAACCACGCCAACGTGGTGGTGCAGGACAACCGCCTGTCGCGCGCGCATTGCCGTTTCGAGCCGCGCGAGGACGGCTGGGCGATCGTCGACCTCGAGTCCCAGAACGGGACGTTCCTCAACGGGCGCCGCGTGCGCGAGTCGATCCTCAAGGTCGGCGACGTCGTCACCATCGGCGCCTGCGACATCAGCTATGAGGAAACCGGCGGCCCCGGCGCGAACACCGTCATGGCCGGCGTACAGAGCACGCGGGGCACCCAGAATCTCGACCTCGCCGACGACAGCATCGCCGCCCCCACCGCCGAGAAACAGGACAGCACACGCACGGTGGTCGCCCCGGCGGCACTGGTGCTGGTGAAGGGCACGCTGCTGGACAAGATTCACCCGATCACCCAGGACCCGTTCACGATCGGGCGCAAGCACGACAACCAGCTCTGCCTCGAAAACGACGGCAAGGCCAGCGGGCACCACGCCCACATCCGCCGCGACGGCATGAACTACGTGCTGGAAGACCTCGGCAGCACCAACGGCTCGGTCGTCAACGGCCAGAAGATCGAGGGCCCGGTCGTGCTCAAGCCCGGCATGAAGGTGCTGCTGGGCCAGCAACTGTTCAAGTTCGAGCTGCAGGGCAAGGACGCCGTCAGCAGCGGGCGCACCGCGCCGGAGATGGCCGCCGCCGACATCCAGGCGCGCCTCAAGCCCCCCGGGCAGGCCGGCGACATCTCGGACCTCGACGAGCCCGCCATGGAGCCCGCCGAGGAATCGGGCGAGCCCGCCACCATCGCCGCCACCCCCGCCGAGCAAGCCGCGCTCAATGAGGAAGATGAAGAGCGCGCCGTGCTCAGCCAGCAGGTCGCGTACAAAAGCAAGAGCGGCGGGCTGTTCGCGATCGTCGAGATCGTGGTGGTGATCGCCGTGGCCGCCGCCGTGCTGTTCGCGGCCTGGACCATGATCAGCGACGACAACCAGGGCCCCGGCGGCGAAGGCGGCAACTACCCGCCCTCGCGCGACGGCGGGCTGCTGGCCAACAACCCCAGCTTCGACGACGTGGATGAGGGCGGCTACGCCAAGGGCTGGCGCTACATCGTCAGCGGCACCGACAGTTTCACGCTGGTCGAGGGCGCCCACGGCGGGCAGTACGCCATGCAGATCGCCCGCATCTCCGCGGCGAACCAGGCCAGCTACGTGGTCAGCGACCGGATTGATTTCACCGGCAAGGGCATTGAGGTAAGCGCCTTCGCCCTGAACAGCGAGGCCGCCGCCGACCGGCTGGGCTCGGCGCAGATCACCGTGTTCTGGTACTCCCACAAGCGCGAGACCGAGCCGATGCTGATCACGCCGATCACGGCCGCCACCAACATGCGCGACTGGACCGAGCTGAAAGGCGCCGCCGCGGCGCCCGACGGCGCGAAGCAGTTCGCCATCGCGCTGGGCATGATGGGCTCGCAGGGCAGCGTGGCCTTTGACGACGTCACGGTCACCGAGTCCGCAAACGCCGAGACCCGCTTCCCGACCGCCGAGCGCGCGACCGACGGCGGCATGACCTGGAAGATCGACGGGCAGGGCGAACTTTCGCTTGAGGGCGATGGCGCCTACCTGAAGGGCGGGCGCTTTCTGCTGTACCAGACCCAGCAGCGCAGCGACCCGCTGGACGTGCTCGACATGCTGGTCGAGAAGCCGGCCATCCAGACCTCCGAAAACCGGCTGTACGTCAAGTACGTCTACTACGACCCGATCGCGGGCGGCAACTTCGCCCTGAACCTCGAACTGGGCAGCAACGAAGGCGGCGCGCAGATCAGCGCCAGCGTCGGCCCCACCGGCAGCACCGGCGCCGACAAGGGCGCGCGCTACATCAGCCTGCACATCCTGGCGACGCCCGCGTGGGTCCCCGCCGAGTTCGTGCGCTTCAATGAAGCCGGCAACCTCGCCGAGTACGCGATGGAAGTCGGCATCGGCGGCGTGCGCAACGAGTTCTCGAAGCTGGTGTCGGCCAACACCGGCACCGGCAACCGCATCGAGGCCGGCAAGGGCGAGCCTCCGCGCGTGACCGCGCTGCACCACCCCGGCGGGCGCGAGCTGATGTTCGTGCGCCCGGGAGCGCTCGAGCTGACGCTGATCCCCGGCGAAGGGCGCGACGACCTGCGGCAGCGCGTGGCGATGATCGCCGACGTCCAGCCCGACGAAGACCAGATGGACCGCGTCGACCGCGCGCTGACCATCTTCAGGGACTACCTCTATAACGACAGCGAGGTCGCCGCGGCCTCCAGCGCAATCGACGCCGCCAGCAAGCACTACGCCCTGCGCCTCATTGAGCTGCGCGACGGCATCAACGTCCCGCAACTGACGCGCAACGAGCAGCTTTACCGCGCCGCCATGGAGGAAGCCATCTCCTCGGCCGACAAGCTGAACACCAACGCCGCGCGCTGGAGCGACAAGGCGATCAAGATGCTCGACGGCGTGGTCAACGACCCCATGCTGCCGCGCACCAGGCAGTCGGCGATGACGGCGCGCACCAGCCTGAACTCGTTGATCGGCCTGGCCACAAACTTCGAGCAACTGGCCGCGGTCGCCCGCAAGTCGTTGTTCACGCTGGAGATCGAGATCGAACAGCGCGAAAGCGAGCCGTACATGGTCAGCGCCCGCGATTTCCTGGATTCGGGCCAGTACGTGCAGGGCATGGTCAAGCTGCGCGCCGTGGTGAACAACTACCCGCGCTGCCTGCGCGGCATCGAGGCCAAGGAGCGCATGGTGGACGTCGCCTCGATCCTGCTGGACGAAATGGACGAGTACAAGAAACAGAACCTCAAGAACATCGCCGCCGACCGCGCCACGCAGGCACGTGAACTGCTCGGGCTGGTTGAAAGCAAGCTGCTGTCCAATATCCTTAATGACGCCGAGAAGGGCTGGCTGCGCGACCCCGACCTGCCGCCCGAACTCAAGACGGCGGAATGGATCTCCCGCGAGGCCGACCTCGTCACCCGCATCCAGAAACTCCGCCTGCGACTGCCGCCCGAAGAAGGATAAGCCTTGGCATACGGTTTCGACATCGAGAGCAACCTGAGCATCCTGGTGGGCGTGGCCCGCAAGGGCGGCTCGTACAAGCTCAAGAAGGCGCTGGTGCTGCCGGGTTTCAAGGCCGACCCGGACCAGAAGCCGGAAATCTACAGCGGGCAGTCGCTGGGCACGACCTTCGGCGCGCTCAAGAACATGGGCGTCAAGGCCGGCTACCCCGCCACGCTGGTGCCGGGCAGGGACGTCTACTACCGCTTCGTCGCGGTGATGAGCGCCAACCCGAAAGTCGTCGAGCAGCAGGTGAGGATGGAAGCCGATGAGATCGGCGGCGAGGACGCCAAGGTCCTGGCCGACTACGTCTCCGGCGCCGACTTCGACTACGCGCCCGCCATCCACGTCGCGCTCGCCCGCGAAGAACTGATCGACCACTACGCCAACTGCCTCAAGCACGCCGGCATCGAGACCGGGCCGCTGATCCCCGGCTGCGCCGCGCTGTACCAGGCCTACCTCGTCAGCGGCGACCTCGAAACCGAGCACGTCCAGATGTACGCCAACATCGGCGACGACACCACCGACGTCATCCTGGTGCGCGAGGGCACGCTGCTGTACTGCCGCAGCATCAACATCGGCGTCAACGACTTCATCACCCGCCTGGTGCCCGAGTACGGCGGCGACCGCGACGCCATCCGCCAGGTGCTGTTCCAGCAGATCGACCTGCGCCCCAGCGTCGCCGCCGACAACCTCAGCGGCGACCGCGGCGTCGAGGCCGGGCAGGAAGTCGCCAGCCGCGTCTTCCAGCAGATCACCAGCACCATCATGCTGGCCAAGGGCGCGCAGAAGGCGCCGAAACTCGACGCCCGCAAGATCATCCTGTCGGGGCCCGGCGCGGCGATCCCCGGGCTGCGCGAGCTGATGATGAACCGCGTGCGCAAGACGGTCGAGGTCTTCGACCCGCTGCGCAACATCGACACCGAGGGCGTGGACGACAAGACCCTCGAAACCATCCAGTCATACCGCCCGGCGCTGGCGCTGGGGCTCGGGCTGGCGGTGCTGGCGACCGACACCAAGGCCGAGCGCGCGACCTTCGAGCCCGCCAGCGTGCGCCGCCGCCGCGAGTTCCTGCACAAGAGCCTGTTCCTGTATCTCGCCTGCGCCGCGGTGATCGCCGTGGTGCTGCCGCTGTACTTCCTCAGCCGCCAGTCCGTGGACGCCGCCGCCGAACAGTTGCAGCAGCGCCAACAGGGGCCCATCGGGCGCTACGTCGACACCAGCGGCAAGGTGCCGATGCGCGAGGCCGCCAAGGAACGCGCCGAGAAGCGCTTCGACGCCGGCGCCCGCGCGCTGATGCCCGGGCGCGTCTCGACCGACGTGCTGATGCAGTTCGCGGCCCGGCGCCCGGACACGGTCCGCATCCGCAAGGTCGAGCTGAAGACCGACACCAACAACCCCACCGGCTCCAAGGACTTCAAGCCGAAGACCGTACTGGTGATGGAGTTCTTCATCGAGAAAAGCCCCAGCGCCGACCCGATCAGCGTCAACAAGCAGCTTCGCGACATCCTCGGCAAACTGACCGGCGTCGTCGCGGTGACGCCGGGCGAAAGCAAGGAAACCGCCGAGGGCATCGACGTCGAGCACACCGTCGAGCTCAACCTCCACCTCGACAGGGAGACCGGCGAATGAACATATTGAAGGCACACGCCCGTTTCCTGATCGTGATGGTGGTCCTGATCGCCGTGCTGTGGATCGCCAGCGGCGAGTTCAACGGCATGCACGAAACGCTCGACGCCAGCCAGGCCAAGGCGCGCTCGATGCTGCAGTCGAACTACAACGCCCTGTTCGCCGACGCCAGGAAGTACAACGGCTACCCCGCCACCGAGCAGAGCCGCAAGATCCAGGACCAGACCCAGGTCATCAACACGCTCACCGGCATGGTCAACGACAGCATGGTCTTCGAGACCGACCCGGCCTACACCGTCGACCAGCTCGGCGAAAACGCGAAGCTCGATGACATGGTGGACTTCTACAAGAACCGTAAACGCCTCGAACTCGAACGCGAGCTGGGCTTCCAGCGCTACATCGCGATCCCCAACATCCGTGAGGAAGACGCCTTCGGCTTCAAGATCGCCGACTCGGAGAACATCACCGAGGACATGGTGATCGACTACCTGCGCAAGCTCGACATCGTGCGCACGGTCGCCCACAGCGCCGGGCGCAGCAACATCCAGCACGTGACGCAGTTCGACTTCGTCGAGGTGAACACCCAGCTCAATGAGCGCAAGGTGCCCACCACCAAGACCATCGCCGACGAGGACCCGTACTTCCAGGGCCAGGGGCTTGAGGTGCGCGTCGAAGCGACCGAGGAAGCGCTGTACAACTTCCTGCTCGATTTGCAGCGCCCGGAAAAGGAAGGGCTGCGCCGCCGCTACCTGTCGGTCGAGACCTTCACCTTCGAGAAGCCCGACCTGATGGACCCGAAAGACGCGCTGATCACGGCAAAGATCACCGTGGTCGCCTGGCGCGTGAACACCGAATCGAGCTATCCGCCGGACGAATCCAACAAGGGCAGCCAGCAGACCAGCACCAACGCGCCCCGGACCTTCCGGCGTTAGGAGATCGACATGGACCAGTGGCTCAACAGGCTCAAGGAATGGAAAGAGAAGATTCTCTTCGCCATCGTGTTGCTGGTGACCATCCCGATCCTGCTGACCGGGCTGAAGACGACGTTCGGCGAATCGATCTCCGACATCGACGCCGCGCAGCGCCAGGCCTCGATCCAGGCCTCGGGCGTCGAGCAGGCCCAGGCCATCAAGGTGCTCGAAAAGCTCGAAAAGCCCAGCGACTTCAACCCCGTGCAGCTCGACAACCTGCGCGTGGACAAGCCCTTCTACGACGACGGCCAGAAGTTCAAGGTGCCCGAGGGCAAGGGCTCCGGCTGGAGCCTCAGCCAGGAAACCTACGACCGCCTGCCGCCCCTGCAGCTCAGCGTGCCCGGCTACTCGAACCTGCCGGACTACGACCTGCCGGCCGGCCCGCACCCGGACCTGTCCCACGCGGGCGGCTACATCCCGCGTGACCCGCGCGGCGTCAGCCTGACCACCGAAACCAGTTCCGAGTTTGATTGATGCGCTACGTACTGACATCCGTGCTTTCCCTGCTGCTGCTTGCGCCGGCGTTAATGGCGCAGGACCCGGCCGCCGAAAAGCCGCAGCGCAACTTCGTGGTCCACTGCGAAGGCGCGACGCCGGACTGGGTGATCCGCCCGATCCGCATCACCGACAAGAACGGGCACACCCTGCAGGGCGCCAGCGAGGGCGACTTCCGCCCGCAGTTCGAGCGCTGGGAACGCACCGGGCTGATGCGCCGCTACCACGTCGAGCTCGCGAAGAAGGCCTTCGAGCAGTTCACCGGCCCCTCCGCCCCCGAGGGCGCGCGCTTCTACTTCCATGCGCTGACGCCGCGGCAGCCCCGCGCCGAGGGCAACGTCACGCTGGTCGATGAACGCCTGCACATCTACTGGTCGCCCGCCGGCAAGATCGAGGCCAAGGGCTTCCCGCAAAGCTGGGTGGATATCTACGAGGCCTACGTGACCCGCCAGGAGGGCGACGCGCGGCGCCTCGCGGTCAAGAAATGGGAAGAGGATCACCGCGACATCATCAAGAACGTCGACCAGACCGACGACGGCTTCTCGCCCGAGGAACGCAACGAGTTCGCGAACTTCTACCAGACCCAGTTCGTGTTCGTGCGCGACCGCAACCCGAAGCTCGCCAGCATCTACACGGAACTGGCCGACTTCCACCGCACCCGCAACAACCTCGATGCCGAGCTGTCCACTTACCTCGACGCCCTGCGCGCCGGCGTGGAAAGCCCGGACCGCGAGGTGTTCGCGCTCAACGTCGGGCGCATCTTCGTCAACCGCCTGAACCTGTACGGCGAAGCCATCCCGTACCTCGAACAGGCCCGCAACCACACCGAGGCGCTGTACCTGCTGGCGAAGTGCGAACTCGAAATCGAGGATTTCGCCAGGGCCCGCGAGGAACTGAACGGGCTCATCAACGTGCTGACGCCGTGGCAGGAAAGCGACCCCGGCGAGGGCGACAACGTCGTGCTCGAAACCAGCGGCGCCGAGGAGATGGGACGCGCCAACCTGATGCTCGCCGAGCTTGAGTTCAAGCTGCTGAACTATACCGCGGCCGACACCGCGCTCAGCCGCATCCCGCAAGACAACGGCAGCTACGACGCCGGGCGCGTGCTGTTCTGTGCCATGCTGCTGCAGCGCGGCGACCCGACCCGCGACGGCGAGAAAAGCGACGTGCAGAAGATCCGCGACGCGCTGAAAGGGCTCAGTTTCTGGACCGAGGCCCTGCAGTACACCACGCCGACCGACGCCACCGTCTTCCCGCTGAACCCGATGATGGCCCGCGCGCTGGTGCTGTACGCCCAGACCGACCAGCAGTACGTCCAGCCGCGCCCCAAGGACGACAGCAAGAAGGTCAGCGCCGAGCCGCTGCGCTTCCTGCAGGCCGCCAAGGCGCTCGACCCCCTCAGCGCCGAGCCCTACTACGCCGAGGGACGCCTGTACCAGCGCCGCGGGCATTTCATTGAGGCGCTTGCCAGCTACCAGGCCGGCCTCGACGTCGACCCGACCCACGTGCTGCTGAACTACAGCGTCGCCGAGCTGAACCTGAAGTCCGGCGTGCTGTCCGTGGCGAAGGACTACCTGGGGCGCTGCCTGAAGTACGACTCGATGTTCTACCCGGCCCACACGATGCTCGGCGAAATCGCCCTCAGCGAAGTGGACCGCGTGCGCGAGTCGCTGCTGATCCGCATCAACGCCGGCGACGCCGTGGACTACGCCGGCGAGCTGGTGCCGCAGATGAAAGAGGCCGCGGCGTTCTTCACCAGCTCGCTCAACATCAACCCGGCCCAGCCGCAGACGCGCCTCGCGCTGGCGACGCTGATGCTGCGCCTCAGTGAAGTCGCGCCGCTGACGGTTTCGGTCAGCAGCAACGCCGAGTCCGTCCGCAAGGCCTACCTGACCAAGGCCCGCGACCTGGCCAAGCAGCTCAAGGACCAGCTCGAGGCCTTCGCCAATGAGGACCACCCCCGCAACCCGACCGAGCGCGAACTGGCGGCCGTGCCGAACCTCGCCTGCTACAACGTCTACGGCTACGCGCTGTACGCGCTGGGCGAATACCAGGCGGCGCTGAACGCGTTCAAGGACCACATCGCCCACTCGCGCGACCGGCAGTACATCCCCGACGGCACCGAGCGCAACGAGTACGCGAACTCCGCCGCGCTGGCCTACGCCGTCGACTGGGTCGCGCGCATCGAGCAGAACCAGCGCCAGTACTTCAAGGTAGACGAGTTCGAACAGGACAGCACGCCGAACTACTACGGTACCTGGACCGTCCCGATGAAGCTCAAGCCCGACACCGGCTTCACGGAACGCACCCGCATCCGCGGCGGCAGGCTGTACCTTGAGGTCAACCAGAAGGAAACCGACGCCGTCAGCCGCTTCGAAACCGAGCAGCCCCACGGCACCCTCAGCAGCTTCGCGGCCGACTTCACCAAGACCGGCGACTTCACCATCGACCGCGGCATCTACCTGACGCGCGTGAACAAGCCGACCTCGAACTCGACTTCCGAGGGCGACCCGCGCTGCAGCATCTTCCTCGGTGTCGATGCCGACGGGCGCGTCTTCTGGGAAACCCACAAGTACGACCTGAACGCCCGCGACGAAAAGGACAAGCGCCTCGAGTACGGGGTGGTCGACGTATCCGAGTACGGCAGCGTGCCGCTCGACCCGAACCAGCCGCTGCACCTCGGCTTGCGCCGCCAGCCCACGCCGGACGGCAGCGAGCTGCGCTACATCGCGCTGATCAACGGCTACGAGGTCACGCTGCCGATCAACACCGACGAGGATGTGAAGAAGCACATCAGCGAGCTCGAAAAGGTCGACTTCAACCAGGGGCGCTACGCCGTCAACTGCGGCTTCTTCACCCGCGCGCTGGCCGGCGGCAAGGCGACCATCGAGGTTGAGCGCGTCAAGTTCGTCTACGACAGCGGGCTCGAAAGGAAGAACTAGCGCCATGGGGCGACGCGGCTTCACATTGATCGAGATCATGGTCGTCATCGGGATCATCCTGTTGCTGGCGAGCGTGCTGCTGGTCAGCTTCACCGGCGTCTTCAGCAAGAGCAAAGCCGCGCAGACCACCGCCACCATCGAGACCCTCAAAAGCGGTGTGGAAGGCTACCAGACCCGCTGGGGGCGCCCGCCGCCCTCGAACCTGCACGACCTCGGCATACTCGCGAGGTACCCGTCGCTGGCCGACCCCAACAACCGCAACGTCGGTATCGAGACGCTGGTGCTGGCACTGCGCAGCAAGCTCGAACAGGGCCCTTACATGGATGGCCCGCTGATGCAGGACGACAAGCGCCGCACCAACCTCGACGCCGACAGCACCATGGAGGAGGTTGCCGCGCCCGAGTTCCTCGACCTCGAGGAAGGCAGCAGCCTCGACCTGTTCGAGATCGTGGACGCCTGGGGCAACCCGCTGGTCTACATCGACACCACGACGCTGATGCAGGGCAACTTCCAGTACGACGTCACGCTCGCCAACGGCGAAACGACGACCATCAACGCCACCGAGGCCCAGGATGCCCTGCGCCACCCGACCACAGGCCAGTTCCCCACCGGCTACGTGATCTGGAGC
>JAGQRI010000156.1 GCA_020425515.1 Planctomycetota bacterium
AGGAAGGTCCGTCCATGTTGTCTAACCGAGAGAGTCGCCGGCGGAGCCGGCTGTTGGGTTGGGCGTGTTTTCCTGCGCGGCCTCTGCGCGCGGCCGCTTTTTGCCGTTCCTGGCGGCTGGTGGTTCGGACGCTCGTGACGGGTCGACTACGGGGACAGTCCCCAACTGCGGGGACAGTCCCCTTCTTTCTTGGTTCCGCGTTTTAGTGCTCCCGGCGGACGCGGCTGTCGGGGATGCCGAGTTCTTCGCGGTACTTGGTGACCACGCGGCGGCTGGCTTTGATGCCGGCCTCGTCGAGCTTTTTGGCGATCGCCATGTCGGACAGCGGCTTCTTCTTGTTCTCGGCGTCTACGATTTCCTTCACCTTCAGCTTCACGGCCTCGCGGCTGGTTTCGCCGTCGTCTTTCGGCAGCCCGCCGGTGAAGAAGGTGTTCATGGCCTTCACCCCCTGCGGCGTCTGCATGTACTTGCCGTAGACCGCGCGCCAGACCGTGCTGTGGTGGATGCCCAGCTCGTCGGCGATGTCCTGCATCTTCATCGGCTTCAGCGCCGCGACGCCCTCGCGCATGAAGTCTTCCTGGCGCTTCAGGATTTCGTTGGCGACGCGCTCGAGCGTGCTCTGGCGCTGGTCGATGGCGTCCATCAACTGGCGCGCGTGGTTGAGCTTGCCCTTCACGAAGTTGAGCGTTTCCTTGTCGCCCTTGCGCCCCTCCAGCATCTTCAGGTAGCTCGGGCTGATCGAAAGTTTCGGTACGTTCTCGCGCGTCAGGCGCACGACCAGCTTGCCGCTCTCGTCTTCTTCAACGATCACGTCGGGCACCACCATCTGCGTCGGCGTGTCGTTGTAGAGCGCGCCCGGGTGCGGGTTCAGCGTGCCCAGCAGGTCGATCAGCAGTTTGACCTCGTCAAGGCTGAGGCTCATCTCCTTCGCGATCTTGGGCAGGCGGTTCTTGAGTACGTCCTCCCAGTGCTTGGTCAGCAGCTCGCTCAGTTTCGGGTAGTCCGGGTCGTCGCGCCCGATCTGAAGCAGCAGGCACTCGCTCAGGTCGCGGGCGCCGACGCCGCGCGGCTCCAGTGACTGGATCAAGCCCAGCGCCCACTCGGCCTCTTCCAGCGTGTACTTGTCGTCGAACGACTTGATGATGTCGGCCAGCGGGTACTCCAGGTAGCCGCGCTGGTCGAGCGAATAAATGATCGCCTCGATCAGCGGCCAATCCAGCTCGTCGATTTCCTGCATGCGCAGTTGCTCAAGCAGGTGGTCGGCCAGTTGCTCGGTGGGGGCGGCGACCTGGTTGAAGGCTTCCTGCTTGGCGTCGGGCTCGCCGTCGCCGCCGGCTTTCACGCCCTTGGGGACGTACTCGTCGACGTCGGTGTTGCGCTGCAGGAACTCGTAGACTTCCTCGTAGGTTTCGCCGACCTCGGTCGTGGCTTCGCCTTCGCGCTCGTCGCTGAGCTTCTCGTGGACGCTTTCCTCCTGCTCGGCCTGGCTTGGAGGCTCGGGCGGGTCGGTGTCCATTTCGAGGGTGGGGTTTTCGAGCAGTTCGTCGCGGACCAGGTCCTGCAGGTCGGCGGTGCTCATCTGCAGGATGTTGAGGCTCTGGATGGTCTGCAGGCTCAGCACCTGGCGCTGTTCAAGGCGCTGGCTGACCTGCATGCCGAGACTCATGCCGGGGCCGCTCATGGGCGCCTCCGGAACTGCAATGACCAATGACCAATGACCAATGACCAATTGGCCCCACCAGGAGGTTCATTGGTAATTGGTAATTGGTAATTGGTCATTGTCTTTGCTTTCAGCCTCGAAAGTCTGCCCGCCCGCTCAGCGCGTCACTTAAGATTGCGCTACTGACGTTTTCGATTTCCGCCCCGGCCGGCACGCCGCGGGCGATGCGCGTTACCTTGATGCCGTGCTGCTTCGCCGCGTCCGCCAGCACGTCGCGCAGGTAGACCGCCGTGCCCTCGCCCTCGAGGTCGGGATTGGTGGCGATGATGATTTCCTTGATGCCGCCCTGCTGCGCGCGTTTCAGCAGCGGCTCGATCGTCAGGTCCTCGGGGCCGATGCCTTCCAGCATGGCGATGTGCCCGAGCAGGCAGTGGTAGACGCCCTTGAACGCGCCGGCCTTCTCGAAGGCCATCAGGTCCTTGGGTTGCTCGACGACGCAGACGCAGGATTTGTCGCGCTGGGCGTCGGCGCAGACCGGGCAGGGGTCGTGCTCGGTGAAGTTGAAACAGATACTGCAATGTGTAAGATTCTGTTTCACGTCGCGGATGGCGCGCGCGAGCTCCATGGCGTCGTCGTCGGACAACTTCACGAGGTGAAACGCCAG
The DNA here is from genome assembly GCA_020425515.1 of Planctomycetota bacterium. Classification (GTDB taxonomy): domain Bacteria; phylum Planctomycetota; class UBA8742; order UBA2392; family UBA2392; genus JACKID01. Next base: position 2,325 of record JAGQRI010000156.1, read on the forward strand.
GCGCTCGGCCGTTTTGCTGCCGATGCCGGGGAGCTTCTTGAGGCTCTCAACCAGTCTTGCAAGGCTGTCGGGATAATTAGTCAAGCGAATTCCCAAAAATCGGTACGCTATTTGCTAGGAAACAGCTTAAGAGTACCCCGCACAACGGCAGTGTCAAGCTGAGCCGACCCACCAAATGCGGGCTTGAACCACGAAAGCGCACACGGGAACGAGAGTCGCCGCTACGCGGCTCGGAATGATCCGCGCGCTGCAACCCCCGGTTCCGCTCCGCCTTCGGCGTTTCTCCACCGGGGGCAAACCGGGAGAGACGCCGGCAAGGCCGGCTTTGGGTTAGGCGTTCTTCGTGGTCCTTCCCGCGCCGCTACGATTGCTTCGCAATCTCCTTCGTGGTTCCGATGCAGTTGCCCTTCCGCACTGCATTTATCCCATCCCGTGGTGGCTCCGGTCGTTCCATCGTTGTAAAGCATCTATACATCGCCGTTAGATTTCGCCGGCGAGCCCGACCAATGGGACACGCCCGCGAGGAGGACGCATGCGTTACCGTTCCGTACTTGTCTGTTTCCTGGCACTCTCGTTTGCAGTTACCGCCTGCACCTTTGACGATGGCGACGACCCCACGGACGACGAAGCAACCGCCGTCGCCGGGAGCGACCTGGTCATCGACATCGGGGCCGCGCGCCTCGAAATCAGCCAGGCCGCCATCGGCACCGGCACAGGGCAGCTCGCCCCGGGCAGCAAGGTCAAGCTGCACGTGGTCGACCAGGACATCAGCGGGCGCAAACTGTACTCGCCGATCTACGAGGTTTCCGTCACCGACGACACCGGCGCCGCGGTCACCGGGCTGAACCTGGACCCGTACGCCGTGCTCGAGATTTCGTGGGACCAGAACCTCGCCGCCAACGACGGGCATTCGCCGGCCGAGATCAGCATGCTCAAGATCGACGGGACGACGATCGATGAACTCAGCTTCACCACCCTGTCGCCCACACCGGACAGCGAGTACACGCAGGCCTTCCCCGGGCGGGCGCGCGCGCTGCTGACCAGTTTCTCGCGCTTTGCCATGTCGGACGGCGGCAGCGGCGCCACCACCCCGCCCTCGGCCACGGCGCTGACCGGCACCACCAGCACGGTGCTGACGGCCACGCTGTTCCAGCTTGCGGACTCAGGTTCGGTCTACAGCGTGAACGTTGCCGTGCCGACGGCGCTGACCACGACCCCGCCGGCGGTGATCAACCTGAACGACGCCAGCTTTGACGCCGGCATGCCGACCGACCCGAACAACCGCGCCGTCACCGTCCAGACCGGCGGCGTGACCTACACCAGCGACAGCCCGACCGCGGGCGTGGTCTTCCAGCTCGATACCTTTACCGGCAGCGGCAGCAGCGGCAGCCTGGTCGGGACGGTGATTGAGCAAGGCGGCAGCGCCAGCCTCGCGATCAACTTCACGTTCACCACCGGCACCGCCGGCGCGAACGCGCTGGGCGGCACGGTCACGGACCTCGCCGGGCGGCGCACGATGAACCTGCAGGATTCCGGCGGCGGCGAAACCGTCGTGGTGGTCATGCCGGACACCTTCCCGAATGTCGCGCTTGACCCGGTGACGTTCGACTCGACGACCTACAACGCCGGCACCCCGACGGACCCGGCCAACCGCCTCGTGACCGTCAACGATGGCAGCCTCACCTACACCAGCTTCGTGCCTGTGCTCGCGAGCGTGACCGTCACCTTCACCAGCTTCGACAGCATGACGCTGGTCGGCGCCGGCACCATCACCGGCACGGTGGCCGAAGCCACGCCCACCCTCAAGACGCTGAACTACACCTTTACCACGACCGCGGGCGGCACGGGCGGCGGCGGCGGCTTCACGGCCGGCACGCCTGTCGACATCACCACGACCGACGTCGCCGACGAAACGGCAATCACCTTCGACATCGACACCGGCAACTACCTTGGCGTGTGGCTTTCCGACGTCGGCACCACCAACCGCACGCTTGAAGTCATCGACATCAACGCCGACACCATGGCCACCACGACCCAGAACTCGATGGAACCGACCGCCGCGCTTGACCCGGCCGGGGGGCTCGGCTGCGCCGCTGACAACGCGCAGGACCTGTGCATTGTCGGCGCGACCGGCGGCAACGCCGCGACGGACAGCGTAATCGCTATCTTCTATGACTACGGGATCGACTCGCTCAACACCGGCGCCGAGATGAACCTGGGCACCGGCAGCGCGCCGCGCGTGGTCTACCACGTGGACCAGGACCACTTCGTGGTCGCCTGGCAGAGCGGCGCCGACGTGATGGCGCAGGTCTTCGACTGGGACGGCACGACGATCGGCAGCGCATTCACCGCGATCAGCAACGCGACGCTGAAGGGGCTGGCCGCGCCGGACGACGCGACCGACGAGGCGCTGATCACCGCCGACGACGGCAGCGGGATCGTGGGCCAGTACGTCACGGTCAGCACCGGCGCCGCCAGCGGCAGCAACTTCGACCTTTCGACCAGCCTGTCGGGCGGGCTTTGCGCCTACGACCCGGTGGGGGGCAACTACGTCGTGCTGATCCAGCAACTGGTGGGGGGCTTCTTTACCTCGCAGGTGGCGCTGGCGCTTTCGCCCTCGACGACGGTGCCGGTCGGCAGCGCGCTGACGCTGGCCGCCGCCGCCGAGCCGACGCAGTCATGCAGCGGGAACGCGGGCACGATCTTCAGCGACACCGGCGCCAACCTGTACCCCGTGGACAGCAGCGCCAGCGGCCCCGCCATGGTGGACAACGCGCTGCTGGGCAGCATCAATGGGCTGAATATCGACACCACGAGCGACGGCGCGCCCCTGGCCGGCGCGGGAACCAACCGCTACGTGCTGCTGGCAGCCAAGGGCAGCGGCGGCGTAACAGCCATCCCGCTGACGCTGACCCCGTAGGGGACGGCGCGAAGACCCGCAATCAACACCCCCGGCCAGCATGCCGGGGGTGTTTCATTTCCGGGAGCAAGGGAATCCAGCGAAGCGCAGCCCAGGCCGACATGCAGCAGCCCGAGCGGTCGGGGGCCATCAAGGGCAACGGTCAGCAGTACGAGCCGACGAAGTCGGCGACTCACCCGGTTAGCCCCCGGCGCAGCAACGCCGCAGGCGGAGCGCAGCCGGGGGATTGCCGGCGCGTGGCAACCCGAGCCGCGTAGCGGCGACTCACCCGCGCGCGCCGGCAGAGAGCCGCCGCTACGCGGCTCGCAATCTGTCGCCGCCCCAAACCCCCGGCTTTCGCCGGGGGCTAACCGAGTGAGGCGCCGGCAGAGCCGGCTTTTCTCTGCGGCTCTGCGGTCGCTGGAGGCGACGTTTGCTGGGCAACGCACTGCGTTGCCGCAAATGCGTGAGCTTGCAGTTTTCCCAAATTGAAAACGGGGACGACTTTCGCCGTCCCCGCTTTGGTTGGTCTGTCTGCTTACGCCTTGAGCTTCTTCAGCACCTTCTGGCGCGTGACGATCGCTACCAGCCCGCCCGTGGCGAGGATCCACAGCCCGGTCGGGAAGCCGTCCGGGTCGCTGACGCAGCCGCCGCCGTTGCTTCCGCCGACCTTCGGCACCAGCAGGTTGGCTTCGACCGTGTAGGTCGTCGCCGCGCCGTCGTCGAAGTTGAACGTCCAGATGTACTCGCGCGGGCTGGTGTCGAGGCTCTGCCGCCACTTGGTCGCGATCAGGAACACCGCCACGCTGCTGCCGTTCGGCACGTTGATCGTGGCCGGGTCGTACGGGTAGATGATCGAAACCGCGCTGCCGTCCGGCGAGGTCGATTCCGGCGCGTTCGGCACGTCGTGGGCCGGGCGCGATGACGCCAGCGCAAAGCCCGCGCCGCCGTAAACCGCCGAGGCCGTGTCGATGTCGATCGCGGCGCCGGTGTCGTTGCGCAGCACCGCCAGGTCGTGCGTGGTGGTGCCGCCGAGGGCGTAGAATTCGCCGCTGATGCTGTCCAGCTCGTCGCTGATGCCGCCGCCGTTGCCGTAGGCCGGCAGGAACTGCGGTTCGCCGTTCGGTTGCAGCGGGTCGTAGTTCGGGTTCACGACGGTCTGCGCGGCGATGTACCCGCCGACGTCAGTCGCGTTGGGCTCGTGGATGATGATGTCGATGCTCAAGCCCGGCGTTACCTGGGCGAGCAGGGCGGTGCCGAATGCGGCCGCCGCGATAAACAGGAACCAACTGCGCATGTGCCTCCTCCAAGGACCGACGCCGTTGCGTCTTGATGCGGAGGTTCAGGGGGGGAACCTTCCACGTTAAAGCAGGGGTTGCTGTGTTTGACCGTACCCATGCCTCTACGCGAAGGCCTATTGAATATAGAGGGAGGGACTGACCGATTCAATCCTGAATTGTCATCGCCGGGGCGGCAGACAGGGGCCTGCAAAATGCGCTTGCAGGCAGTGCGGGGGCGGTCCATCCAGTTAGCGGGCGCAAACTTTTTTGGAACGCCTGCACCCACCAACTATGGATGTTTTCGTGCCCAGCGCACTTAAGTCATACGAAATGTACCACATGCACAACCGCTGTGTACAGTTCACATTCTGCCAAATACCCGTTGACTGCGCCCCAGCCCTGCTACAATGCCCCGCGAAGTGCATTGGATAGTGGGCACTAAGTTTGGAGGTTGGGACGCGCAGGCAGCAAGGCGATATCGGCAGCCGCGCAGCGTAACGGGCCGGTCGACGTAGACCAGCCGGGACGTCTCCCCCGCCAAAATGAAGACAGCGTTACTGAGCGAACATTCGCGCCAGTTTGAACAGCTGCGCTTTGCCTACCCGGTCGTCTCTCGCCGGAGCCGTGGGCTATCCCTCGGGTTGAACGTCAACCCCGACAAGGTCTGCAATTTCGATTGTCCCTACTGCCAGGTCGACCGCACGGTGCCGCCGCGCGACAAGGCCGTTGATTTCGACATCATGGTCGCCGAGATCGACGGGCTGCTCGCGATGGCCGCCAGCGGCGCCATCTGGCAGCACCCCAAGTTTGCCGACACACCGGAACAGTACCGCCGCGTCAACGACATCGCCTTCGCCGGCGACGGCGAGCCGACCACCTACGCGCGCCTTGGCGAAGCGATCCGCGAGGTCAAGCGCCTGCGTGAAAAGCACGGGCTGGCTGAGGCGAAGATCATCGTGCTCACCAACGCCCTGCTGCTGAACAGGCCTGAAGTCATGGAAGCGCTGTCTGAGCTCAGGCACGGTCCCTATGAAATCTGGGCCAAGCTCGACGCCGGCACGCAGGAGTACTTCGAGTTCATCGCCGGGCGCAAGCTGAGCCTGCAGCGCGTGGTCGACAACATCGCGCAGGCGGGCAAACAGCTTGAGCTGACGATCCAGTCGCTGTTCCCGACCGTGGACGGCAACGACCCCGGCGAAGACGAATACGCAGCCTACGCCGGGCGCATCAACGAAATCACCGCGGCCGGCGCGAACCTGCGCCTGCTGCAGCTTTACACCACGGCGCGCCGCCCCGCCCAGGATCGCATCGGCATGATCGACGATGCGCGCATGGACGAAATCGGCGCGTTCATCGCCTCCAAAGTGGACGTTCCCGTGGAAGTCTACTACGGAAGGCACTGGGATTCGGCCGATTAGATTATCGGACGCGTCGCCGGATACGCGGGCCACGGGGGGAAACCGGGGCCTTTCAGGCGGGAGATAAACCCGCCGCAGAAAAAGGAAGCACGATGGGCAAACGACCCAGAGTCTTCATCGTCGCCACCGAAAGCAGCGGCGATAATTACGGGGCCATGCTGGCGCGCGAAATGCGTGAGATGCGCCCGGATGTCGAGATGTACGGGCTCGGCGGCGGCAAGATGGAATCGGCCGGCGTCACCCTGTTCAAGAACATGCTCGAGCACTCGGCCGTCGGACTGGTTGAGGTGGTGCGCAGCCTGCGCTTCTTCCTCGATACCATGGACGACGTCGTCGAGCAGGCCAAGGAGCTGCGCCCGGACGTGATCGTCCTGATCGATAGCCCCGACTTCAACCTTCGCATCGCCCCGCGCCTGAAGGCGCTGAACATCCCGATCGTCTACTACGTCAGCCCGCAGCTCTGGGCCTGGCGCGAAGGACGCGTCGAGCAGATTCGCAAGTACGTCGACCGCATGCTGGTGATCTTCCCGTTCGAGGTCGACTTCTACGCCAAGCACGGCATCGAGGCCCGTTTCGTCGGCCACCCGCTGCTCGACATCATCGACCACGAGCAGATCAACAAACGCGCCGAGGCGCTGAGACACGGCTTCAAGATACCTGACAGCAAACGCGTCGTCGGGCTGTTCCCCGGCTCAAGACGCGCCGAGGTCACCCGCCTGATGCCGCGCATGCTCGACGCCGCGCGCGTGATTACCGAGCGCCGCGACGACGTGCTGTTCCTGGTCGGCTGCAGCCCCTGGTTCAACCCGGAGCGCTACAAGAAGGCCATCGCCGAGCACGAAGACCTGCCCCTGCGCGCCATCCACGGGCGCAGCTATGAGGTCATGGCGCTGTCCGACTTCAGCATGATCTGCAGCGGCACCGCGACGGTCGAGGCCGCCGTGGTCGGCACGCCCTTCCTGTGCACCTACCGCATGGCCTGGGCGAGCGCGCTGCTGGCGCAGTTGATGGTGAACTACGAACACGCCTGCATGGTGAACATCCTTGCCGGCAAGCAGGTGATTCCGGAGTTGCTGCAACACCAGGCCGAGCCGCTGACGATGGGCCTGATCGCACTGGAAAGCATGGAGACGGGCGCGCCCCAGATGCGCCAGGAGCTGGCCGAGGTCGTGGAGACTCTCGGCGGAAAGGGAGCGTCCCGACGCGCGGCCGAGCAGGCCCTGAGCGTGGCCGGGCTGCGCCCCGTCTCCAGGCCGATCAGCACCGAGCTGCCGGCCGTATTGAGCAAGTAGTGATGCGATTTGGAGCCCGAAGCGTAAGCGAAGGGGCCGTAGTTCGAACCACAAAGACTAACGGTGAGGCTTGAGCCGCCGGTTCTGCGAAAGCAGGACAAACAAGCAGAAGGCCTCCGCAAAAGCGGGGGCCTTCACGTTGCTGGATCTGTCGAGTTTGTGCCGGCGCTCCGCGCCTCAAAATAGCCTGCGCTTGTGAACCCCCACCGAACGCTTTGCGTTCGGTGGGGGCTAATGCTGTGCCGGCGCTCCGCGCCGAAGATCAGGCGCGGAGCGCCTTTACAAGATTAGACAACATGGACGGACCTTC
>JAGQRI010000019.1 GCA_020425515.1 Planctomycetota bacterium
CCAGCATCTGCTGCTCGCCGCCGCTTAGCGTGCCGCCCTTCTGGCGCTTGCGCTCTTCGAGGCGCGGGAAGATCTCGTAGGCGTGCTTCAGGTCTTTCTCGACGCCCGGCTTGTCCGAACGCGCGTAGGCCCCGATGCGCAGGTTTTCCTCGACGCTCAAATTCGGAAATATGCCGCGCCCTTCCGGCGCCATCACCAGCCCTTGCTTTACCAGCTTGTGCGTCGCGGCCGAGGTGACGTCCTGCCCGCGGTAGCGCACGCTGCCGGTCCTGGTGCGCATCAGCCCGCAGATGGTGGTGAGCGTGGTGGTCTTGCCCGCACCGTTGCAACCGATCAGCGTAACGACCTCGCCCTCGTTGACCGTCAACGACACATCCCGCAGCGCGTGGATCGCGCCGTAGTAGACGTTGATGTCATTCAATTCGAGGACGGGCTCAGCCATGAACTACAGTTCAATGACCAACAACCAATGGCCCGCGGAGGGAGTCGAATCCACATCCGCATTGGTCATTGGACATTGTTCATTGCCTTTCAAAATCACTCGCCTCCGAGGTACGCTTCGATGACCTGCTTGTCGTTCTGGATCTCGCTGGGTGTGCCGAGCGCGATCGTCTTGCCGTAATCCAGCACCTGGATTTTCTCGCAGATGTCCATCACGAGTTTCATGTCGTGCTCGATCACCAGCACGGTGATCTCCAGTTCATCGCGAATCTTGCGGATCAGTTGCGACAGCTCGACCTTCTCGCCGCTGTTCATGCCGGCCGCGGGCTCATCCAGGCAGATCAGTTTCGGCTCGGTGGCCAGCGCGCGCGCGATTTCGAGTTTGCGGCGGTGGCCGTAGGGAAGCTGCTTGGCGGGCAGGCCGGCGCGGTCTTCGAGCCCCATGAACTCGAGCAGCTCATAGGCACGGTCGCGCTGGCGCTTTTCCTCTCGGTAGTGGCGCGGTGTGCGCAACAGCGAATCGAACAGGTTGATCTTCGAGTGCTGGTGCGCGCCCGTCATGGCGTTTTCGAGCACACTGAGTTCATCGAACAGGCGGATGTTCTGGAACGTCCTGGAGATGCCCAGCCGCGCCACCTGCACGGGATTCTTGCCGTTGATCAGGTTGCCGTCGAAATGGACGGCGCCCTCGGTCGGCAGATAAACGCCCGTCAGCATGTTGAAGACGGTGGTCTTGCCCGCGCCGTTGGGGCCGATCAGCCCGAACAACTCGCCCTCGCTGATGGCAAGGTTGAAGCTGTCCACGGCGGTCAGCCCGCCAAAGCGGATCGTGAGATCGCTGGTTTCAAGCAGGGCGCTCAAGCTTCGCCCTCCTTGTCCTTCGAGCCGGGCATCAGCCGCCGCAGCAGTTTCAGCGACAGTTCTTTCTGCCCGAACACACCCTGCGGACGGAAGATCATCAGCAGGATCAGCACCAGCGCATAAACCACCATGCGGATGCCGGGCAGTCCGACGCTTGACTCCACGTCGCGCAAGGCTTCCGGCAGCACCGTAAGCACGATCGCGCCGACAATCGCACCGGTCATGCTGCCCAGCCCGCCGAGCACGAGCATCACGACGACTTCAATCGACTTCATGAAGTTGAACGTCGCCGGGCTGATCGTCTGCAGCAGGTGCCCCAGCAGCCCGCCCGCGACGCCGGCGAAAAACGCCCCGTAGATGAACGCCGTGACCTTCAGGCGCGAGGCCGGTATGCCCATCACCTCGGCGGCGAGTTCGTTTTCGCGGATGGCGATCAGCGCCCGCCCGAAAGTGCTGCGCTGCAACGCCCAACTCAGCATCACGACCAGCACGACGAACGAGTAGATCCAGAAGGTGTTGCTGTATGCGGGCAAACCCGGCAACCCGTTCGCGCCGCCGACCTTCTCGAAGTTGGTGATCATGATAGTCACGATCTCGCCGAAGCCGAGTGTGGCAATGGCGAGGTAGTCACCCTTCAGCCGCAAAGTCGGGATACCCACCACGGCGCCCGCCGCGGCGGCAGCCAGCCCGCCGGCCAGCAAAGCCGGTACAAACCCCCACTGCCCGGCAAACACCGGCTCGATTGCCACGTACTTGGCCTGGGCTTCGTCGAAGTAGCGCAGCGTCGTGGTGAAGTAGGCGGAAACGTACGCCCCGATGGCCATGAAGCCCGCGTGCCCGAGGCTGAACTGCCCGCACAGACCGTTGATCACGTTCAGGCTGACGGCAAGGATGATCGAAATGCCGCACAGGTTGATGATACGCACGACGTAGTCGTCGACGAAGGAATCCAGCAGCCAGTTCAAGCCGAAGGTAACGGCAATGGCGACGATGAGGATGCCAAACATCCGCGCCATCAGACCTTCTCCCGCCCTGACTTGCCCAGCAACCCGGAAGGCTTGACGAGCAGCACCAGAATCAGGATCACGAAGGCGACGGCCTCACTGTAAGTCGTGCTCCAGGTACCGACGACCGACTCAGCGACGCCCAGTGTCAGCCCGCCGAGGACCGCGCCGGGGATGCTGCCGATACCGCCGAGCACAGCCGCAACGAACGCTTTCAGCCCCATCAGCAAACCCATCAGGGGCGTGAGCCGCGGCTGGTCCATCGCCACCAGCACACCGCCGACGGACGCCATTATGCTGCCCGTGGCGAACGTCAGCGCGATCGTGCGGTCGACGTTGATCCCCATCAGCCTGGCCGTGCGCATGTCGTAGCTGCATGCGCGCATGGCGGCGCCGGGTTTCGTCTTCTGCACGAACAGGTGAAGACCGGTCATCATCACGGCCGTCACGGCGATAATCACGATCTTTGTGTTGGCCAGCGCGACCGGCCCGAGTGAAACGGACTCCTGGTCCATGAAGCGCGGAAAGCCCTTCGGGTCCGCGCCGAAAAGCATCTGCCCGCCGTTCTGCAGCAGCAGGGATACCCCGATGGCGGTAATCAGGGCGGCAAGACGGCTGGAGTTGCGCAGCGGGCGGTATGCCAGCCTTTCAATCAGCATGCCGAGCGTGGCACAAAACGCCATCGAGGCAACGAACAGCCCGGCGATCAACACCAACGGGACTTTCGGTTTTTCGCCGGCGTCAGGCATGTAGCCGAGCCACTTGGCCGGGTAGTAACTCGCGTACGCGCCGAGCATGTAGACTTCGCCGTGCGCAAAGTTGATCAGTTGCAGCACGCCGTAGACCATCGTGTACCCCACCGCGATCAACGCGTACACGCTGCCCTTGGCAATCCCGTTCGCTACCTGCTGCAGGATTGCTTCGAAGGTGACGCCGCTGTCAAGCAATGGAAGCACGGGTGCTCCAAACAGGATGCCGGAACCGACAGGCTCCGGCATCCGTGTGTTCTGCGAAGGACTCTACTCCACTTCTTCCGGCGCAATCTGGCGCACGGGCAGGAAGCGGTCGCCTTGAATCTTGAGCATACTGATCGACTTGCGGGCGTTCCGGTCACCGTCGATGCTGAACTTGCCGGTCACACCCTGGAAGTCGGTCAGCCCGCGAAGCGCGTCCAGCACCTTTGCGCGGTCGAAAGCGCCGGCCTTTTCGATGGCCGCCTTCGTCACGTACACGACGTCGTAGCCAAGCGCCGCCAGGCTCGAGGGCGTTTCACCGTACTTCTTCTTGTAGGCCGCCACGAACTTCTGGACGGTGTCCGACTTGTCTTCCTGGCTGTAGTGGTTGCCGAAGTAGCAACCCTCGAGCGCGCCCTCGGCATTCTTGGTGAGGCTGGCGCTTTCCCAGCCGTCGCCGCCGAGCAGCGGCGTCTTCACGTCCTGCGCGCGGAACTGCTTCGCGATCAGCGCAACGTCGTTGTAGTAGGCGGGCACGAAGATGATGTCAGCGCCCTTGCCCTTGATGTTGCTGATCTGCGTGTTGAAGTCGCTGTTGCCCTTTTTGAAGGACTCCTCGGCGACGATTTCGCCGCCCAGCTTCGTGAACTTGGCTTTGAAGAACTTGGCCAGGCCCGTGCTGTAGGCGTCGTCCTGGTTGCTCAGGATGGCGGCCTTCTTGGCCTTCAGGTCCTTGTGGGCGAAGACAGCGCATGCGCCGCCCTGGAAGTCGTCCAGGTAGCAGATCCGGAAGATCTTGTCGCCCTGCTGCGTCACCGTCGGGTTGGTGCTGGACGGTGAAATCATCGGGATGCCCTTTTCCTGGAAGATGGGCGCCGCGTTCAAACTGATGCCTGAGGCAACCGCACCCAGCGCGACAAAGACGCTGTCGCCGGTCGCGAGCTTGGTTGCCGCGTTGCCGCCCTGCTGCGGGTCGGAAGCCGTATCCTCGACGCGCAGTTCGATCTTCTTGCCGTTGATGCCGCCGCTCGCGTTGATTTCCTCCACCGCGAGCTCAACCCCGTTCTTCGTGTCCGTACCGAAGGACGCGATGTCGCCCGATGTGCTCACGAACAGCCCGAGAAACACCTTGTCGTCGTTGAAACCGGGGCCGACTTCGTCGCCGCTTTTACACCCAGCCAGGACTACGGCGAAAACCGAGCCCAGCGCAATCAATAGAGTCAATGCTTTCCGCATCGCTCGCTCCTTACGTCTCGTTATCGTTGGCCGGTCAGCCCGGCCTGTGGAATCGGCGCGAGATTATCCATAACCCGCTCGCCCACAAGCTTTTTTGACGCCTTGTGAGCAATCGCGCACTGTTCTGATACGCGCAACGGCGGCTTGCGTACCGTGGAAACCGGCGGTGCGTGGCTTGCCGGCTTTGTGTTGCTAGACTCGGGGCCGGAGATGCCCGTGCCTACGATTGAAGATGCGCTCAAAACGCCGCTCGGCGGCGACTACAAGACCTGCGGCAAACAGAAGCCCTTCCACGTTGAGGAACGCGACGGCGACATCCACTGCTTCGTCGGCTTCCGCAAACGCATGGGCGACTTCGAGAACGAAGCCAACGTCGTGCTGTGGGAGCGCGACCGCGTGATCCGCGAGGCCATGCAGTTCATCGAACGCATGGGCGAGGCACGGCTGGGGCCTTGCCGCGCGGAGACCTTCCCCGAGCCCGACACACTCGAGGAGTTCCTGCGCAGCTTCAGCACGCACGGGAACCTGGCCAGCTATTTCCCGCCGATCCTGGAAAAGCTGCGGCTGGTGGAAGTGTTCAAGAAGGGGCGCGCGCTTTACATCCGCAAGAAAGAAGCCCCGGCCGAATAGGTTAGCGACATGCCGACCGACCTGCCCGAACTTGCGTACGGAATCCCGGTGTTTCCGCTGCCGGGCGTGACGCTGTTCCCCCACACCCTGATGCCGCTGCACATTTTCGAAGACCGCTACCGCAACCTGATGGAAGACACGCTGCGCAAGCCGGACAGCGAGCACTGCTTCGCCATGGGCACCCAACTGGATGAGCCCGCCGACGAAGGCCTGGGCGAGCCGCAGGTTTACCGCTTCGCGGGCGTCGGGCGCATCGACGAGTACACGCGCCAGCCGGACGGGCGGTTCATGCTGGTGCTGCGCGGCGTCGGGCGCGTGCGTTTGAGCCACGAGATGTCGATCATCCGCGGCTACCGCATCTTCGGCGCCGAGTGGCAGCCTGACATCTCACCACCGGCCGCGAGCAACTGGGAGCGCAACCTCGGCGTCGAGCTGAAGGGGCTGGCGCTGGCGCTATTGCGCGAGCAGGCCGAGAAGTTCCGGGGGATGCTCGCCGAGCACGTCGAGCTTGGTGCGCTGACTGACATGATCTGCGGCTACCTGCCGTTCCCGCCGGAATTCAAGCTGCAACAGATGGCCACGCGCAACGTGATCGAGCGCGCGGCCAGGACGATCAGCCAACTGGAGCGCATGGCCGGCATCGCCCCGGAGAAGCCACTGAAGCTGGACGACGCCCCACCGGTGAACTAAGGGACTGTCCCCGGCAACCACCCATCGTTCAACAGACATGACCGACGCAATGTGGCAACTATTCATGCGGGCGAACGACGGCGAGGCCGGGTTCTATCAGACCTTCTGGCTCGCAGAGGAATCGATCGGCAAGGCCGTAGAAGCCGCTTACGCGTTGTTGCACGCTGAAGGCTTCTCCGACACAACCATCGTTGACTACGATTGGGCGCTGCCTGCCGACGAGGCCATCGAAATCATCCCTGGAAAGCGATACGAGACAGCCCGATACAAGTGGCATCAAGAACCGTTCGAGCCCTACTTCATGATGCCTAACGGAATCGTGCCGGCCCGCTCAGGCCACTCTTACGACATAGATGACATTCGCGATGCCCTCGCCTGGACAAAGGACGAAGACAACTACTTCGTTCTGGAGGCCTGCATCGGTCGAGCCCAGTTGTGGCGTCGCTTCAACGACGCAGCGGATTGTTTCCCGCCGAGTGCTCGCTTGGAGATCGTGGCTCACGGTCATTGGAGCGACGATTCCAGGACCCTGTTCATGTCGTGTCCGAAGGCGTGGGACGGAAAGGACATGCGTGCATTTCTGGACAGCGAGCTTGAGCACATCGTCTTCAACGGGCACGTCGAGATCGCCTTCGTCGGAGATTCTGACCGCAGTGTGCTGCGCCTCACCGACCACAAAACGCTGTTGTGTACGAGCTACGACAAGGCCGTCGTAAACGCGGTCGGCGACACACTAATGGATCTGCCGATCGTGGCTTGGCAAGACTTCCGCAACCTCGGCGGCGGTTTCACGCACGTGCACTACGCGTGGCCAGGAACTCCCGACCGTGATGGATTCATTCGTCGGTTGGAAAACTCGGGATTCAGTCTGCGCCACGTGCGCGAAGAGAACTACCTAGATGCGTCGCCGGAGTAGGGACTGTCCCCGCTTTTGGGGACTGTCCCTGGCTTCAGAGATGGCTTGAGGATTCGACTACGGGGACAGTCCCGAACTGCCGGGACAGTCCCCTACTTGATCAGCGCTTTCTGTTTGTCGCGCCACTCGATCAGCCAGGGATCGACCTTTTCGAGGTCGTCCATTTTCTCGAAGTGTTTCAAAGCCTTCTTGTCGTCGCCGAGGCGCCTGCTTAGCTCGCCAAGCAGGTAGTGCACCACCGGCAGGTCGTCGGGGCCGAACTCCTCGGCGGCGAGGGCGAGTTCGAAGTATTTCACGGCCTTGCGGCGGGCGCCTTTTTCTTCGTCGTCGGCCTCGCCCTCCATGCGGCTGCACCAGGTGGCCTGCAGGTACAGGTCGGCGACTTCCGCGCTGCGCTTGCCCGCGTAGATGCCGATCAGCGCGGCACGGCGGTAGCGCTCGGCGCCTCCGAGATCCTGCCCTTCCTCCCAGTGGAAGCCGGCCAGCAGCATCTTCACGCGCTCGACTTTCTTTTCGTCGGTAAGGCTGCGGTAGTCGGCCTCGTAGCCGACGAACCCACACTCGGGGCAGACGTGCAGGAAGTTGGGAAGCGGGTTGCCGTCGAGGTAGCGCGGGCAGAAGTCGGCTTCCTTCTCACCGATGCGGAAGCCGGTCACGAGCTTCGATTCGAACTCGTGCTTGCAGCAGGGGCAGGTCAGTTTCTTAGGCTCGAACTCGGTCATTCGCCCGTCAGGTTTGCGGCGTAGCGCAGCATGTCGTCGCTGCGCACGTCGTAGCGGTAGATCTTCCCGGTCGCATCCACCAGCACCAGGAACGGAATCAGCGTGACGTCCAGTTTCTTGACCAGCGTGTTCTCGGCGTCGCGGTCGATCCAGACGGTCGGGAACTTCATGGCGTCCGGGTTGCGGTCGAGCCACTGCTCCAGCGCCGGCTTGCTTTCGTTCACGCTGACGCCCAGGAAGTTCATCTTCTCGCCGTAGCGCTTGTAGGCCTCCTGCACGAACGGCAGCTCGCCCAGGCAGGCGCTGCTGTTGGAATCCCAGAACAGCAGCAGCGTCGGCTTGCCCTTCAGGTCGTCGGCCTTGTGGACGTCGCCCTTCAGGTCCGGTTGCGTGAACGCGGGAAGCTCGCGCCCGATCCAGTCGATGTTCTCGAGCTGTCCTTGCAGGAAGGCTTTGGCGTCCTTGTCGTCCTTGACGCGGTCGGACTTGATCAGCGCCTCGAGCGACTTTTTAGCGTCCCCGGGCCTGTTCATGAACATCAGCGTGCGGATGCGCATCATGCGCGCGGGGTCGGCGTCCTGGCGGTCGGGATACTTTTCGATGAACAGGTCGAGCGCAGCCAGCGCTTCCTTTTCGCGTCCCTGAATACGGAACAGCGTCTGCCCCTTCACGAAGTAAACGTCGCCAAGCAGTTCGCTGTCGGCGTGGTTCTTGATGAAGTCGTCCGCGGCCGTGACCGCCTTTTCCAGCTTGTCGTCGAGACGCGAGTAAGTGACCGTCAGTTCGAAGCGCGCGGGCATCAGGTCGTCCGCCTTCGGGTGGCCCTGGATGTAGGTGTCGAGCGCGGTGGCGTACTTGTTGTCGAGGGCTTTCATCTCATCCTCGACGGCCTTGAGCTGCTCGGGCTTGACGTTCTCCTGCTCGCGCAGGCGGTCCATCTTGGTCAACAGCACGTCGCGCTGCGCCTGGAAGTCGTCGAAAAGCTTGTCGTAGGTGGCGTAGGCCTTGGTTTCATCGGCGGCGTTGTCCGGCGCCTGCTGGGCAATCGCGGGCACGACGCAGCAGAGCGCGAGAAGGATCACGGATAGAATGAGGGTGCGTGGCATGACGGTTCCCCTTTTTCGGGTCTGGCCCAACGGCGCGCTCGTGGCTGAGCAAGGGATGCGCCCTTAACAGGGTCTCACGGTTTCGAGATTCGTCAACCTCGGCGCTGCTACTTGCGCTTGCGTTTGCGTTTCCGCTTGCGGGTGCCGCCCTC
This sequence comes from Planctomycetota bacterium, assembly GCA_020425515.1. GTDB lineage: Bacteria > Planctomycetota > UBA8742 > UBA2392 > UBA2392 > JACKID01. The sequence continues at coordinate 8,712 of JAGQRI010000019.1, forward strand.
GATGTCGGCGATCACCGGGTCTTCGAGTTCCATCTGCTCCGGCGCGAGTGTCGCCCCGCTGAGCTCGGCCTGGTCTTCGCCGGTTTCGTCTTCCTCATCCGAGTCGTCGTCGTCTTCGTCGTCGGAATCGTCTTCCTGTACGTCGACTTCGCCTGTGTCCTGTTTGGATTCGCCGTCGAGCTTCGCATCCGGCTCAGCTTTGTCTTCCGGCTTCTCTTCGTCGCCCTTGGCGTCTTCCGCTTTTTCGGGCTCCGGTTCTTCCTTCTTTTCCTCGGGCTTGTCTGCGTCTTCAGGTCCGTCCCCGGCTTTTGCCCCGGTTTCCGCGGCTTTGTCGTCGGCTTTGCCTTCTTCCGCTTGCTCGTCCTCGGGCTTCCTGTCGTCCTGCGTTTCGACTTCGGCCTTGGGCACCTGCTTGGTCGGCGTTTCGGATTTATCCTGCCCGGGATTCATGATCAGCGTGTCGCCCGCGGTGGCGGGGACCGTCTCTGTGCCGAAATCGCTGACCTCACTCGGCGGCGGAAGGCGCGAGCTGTCCTCGGCCGACATCATCTCGCCGCCCGGGTGCGTGTCGAAGTCGTCGAACGAGTCGGCCTGCGGCGCCGCGACGGCCGTCTCGAGTGACTGGTGCGTGGGACGCTTGGCCTGGCGGCGAGTCAGCCCGTCCGTCTTCTTCTTGGCCGTCGCGTTGCGCGCCTTCTTAAGCGCGTCGACCAGACGCCCGATGTCTTCATCGGTGTGCCCGGCCGTGACCGAGATGCGCAGGCAGTCGCGCCCCTCCGGCACCGTGGGCCAGCGCATGGGGTGCACGAGGATGCCGTGGAACTCGACCTCGTTGCTGATGAACAGCGCTTCCTCAGGGCTGTTCACGACGATGCCGATGACGTGGTAATTGCCCGTCAGTTCAAAGCCCGCGCTCTCCAGCTTCCCGCGCAGCAGGCTGGTGTTGAGGGCCAGCTTCTGGCGCAACTGCTCGCCTTCCTTGCGCACGATCTTGAGCGCTTCCAGGTTCGCGGCGGCAAGCGCGATCGGAATGGCCGTCGTGTAGATGAAGGGACGCGAGTTGTTGACCAGGAATTCGCGCACTTCTTCATCGCAGGCGACCATGCCGCCGTAGCTGCCGAGCGCCTTGCTGAAGGTGCCCACGGTGATAGGCACGTCCGAGCCAGCACCCTGGATTTCCGGGATGCCGCGCCCGCGTTTGCCGAGGCACGCGTTGGCGTGCGCGTCGTCGACGACCAGCAGCGCGCCGAAACGCTCGCACAGTTTCGCCATGCGCGGCACGTCGGCGACGTCCCCCTCGACGCTGAACAGCGAATCCGTGACGACGAGGACCTTGCCTTTCTTCGTGCCGTTCAGCAGGCGCTCGAGGTCGGTGTAGTCGCAGTGCTTGAACACCTTCACCTGCGCGCCGGAAAGCTTCGCGCCGGCGACGATGCTGGCGTGGTTCATCGCATCGGAAATGATCGTGTCGTCCGGGCCGGCCAGCGCCGACAGCACGCCGAGGTTCGCCTGGTAGCCGGAGCCGAACAGCAGCGCCGCCTCGGTGCCGCGGAACGCCGCGATTTCGTTTTCCAGCTTGGTGTGCAGCGTCGAGCTGCCGGTCACGAGACGCGACGCGCCCGTGCCCCAGCCGTAGCGCCCGGCGGCGCTGGCCGCGGCCTCGGCGATGCGCAGGTCGCCGGTCAGCCCGAGGTAGTCGTTGCTGCTGAAGTTCAGGAATTCGTGTGAGCCGATCTGCACCTTGGTCGAGCCGAGGTGCCGCAGCGAGCGCAACTTGCGCGTCAGCTTCA
>JAGQRI010000157.1 GCA_020425515.1 Planctomycetota bacterium
TGCACTTTGCGCCGGTACTCAAAGCGCGTCTCGACTGGCTGGTGACCGAGTCGAAGTATCTCGAAGCTCTGCTTGAAGAAGCCGACGACGACCCCAAGGCGCTGCGCGACCTCTGTTTCCAGGCCATGCAAACCTGCCGCGAGAAGGCCGACTCAATGGAGCTCGACGTGGACGCCGGCGACCTCAGCCTTTCGCAGGCGCAGGACATCCTGCTTGAGGAACACGCGGCGTGGCAGCGACTGGCGGAGACCAGCGAAGAAGTCGTGCGAGGGCGCACAGACGCCGTACAGGAACGCTTTGACCAGCTCAACGGCTCCGACGGGCAGATCCAACGCACCCAGGACCGCCTCGACAAACTGCAGAAGCACACCATCGAGCGCTACATGGATGACTGGACCCAGCGTTGGCAGCACTACCAGTTCGACGAATCCCCCTTGTTGCTGGTCCGCGACGCGCCGCGCGACGTGGTCGAGTTGCTGAAGGTGAACGCCGACCTGCTGCCCGGGGTGATCTGCAAACGCCGTGCCGCCCGCCGCTACAACTACTCGCGGGAGCTCGCCCACGTGATCGGCAGCGTCGGACTACCCGATCCCGCGCGCCTTGAGTATGTGCTGGAGCGACCCAGCTTTGGCGAAGGGCTGGATAAATTCATTGGCGACTGGTTCGACGGCGATCGCTCCGAATTCACCGAGCGTTTCGACGGCGTCGTCGCCCACCAGGCAGTCGGCACGGCCGGCATCGAGCGCACCTACGACGAGCGTTTGAGCGGACTTTACGGCGCGCGCGTTTCGTTCCGGGACGCCCGCGGGCGCATTCGCAGCATCCAGTACGAGCAGCCGCCCACGCACCGCGACCCGTTGAAGCTCACGATCGACATTGAGTTGCAGGCCGACATCCTGCGCAACGTGCGCAAGTGGGAACCGATTCTCGCGCAGAAGGCGCAGAAGAAGTCGGCGAGCCTGTTGCAGCGCGGGATCAACAGCTACGACCGCTGGCAGCGCTACAAGTGGTCCATGCGCGGCGCCGCCGTGGTGCTGGACGTGCACACCGGTGAGGTGCTGGCGCTGGTCAGCTTCCCGGACTACGACCCGGACCGCCTCGTCGGGCGCTCGCCGGAAGACCGCGCCTACCAGAAGCAGTTCAAGCTTGAGCAGGAAATCGAGAGCAAGAAAGGCTACCCGTGGTGGAATCGCCACGACCGCATGTTCAATCGTGCCACCCAGGGCACCTACGCGCCGGGCAGTACTTTCAAGGTGGTAACGTCGGTGGCGCTGCAGGAATCCGGCACCGTCACCATGGAAGACCGCTTCAACGAGGACGGCCACGTCATCTACCGCAACGGGAAGAAACTCGGCACCACCGGCCACCCGGCCGAGGCGAACGTGAACCTGGAAGAGGCGCTCGAATACAGTTGCAACGGCTACTTCTACTACTTTTCGCAGGAGCTCAGCGACACGCCGCAGGACAGTTGGTCAGTGTTGCGTTCGTACGCCGAGGAACTGGGCGTCGGCAGGCCGATGGGCAGCGACATCTACGGCGCCAAGACCGGTGACCTGCCGCTCGACAAGGTATGGCCGCAGAACCTGGCCATGCGCGCAATCGGACAGGGAAAAGTAGTAGCCACACCGCTAGAGATGGCCCGGGTCTACGCAGCCGTCGCCAACCGCGGCCAACTGGTCGTTCCGCACCTGACCGAAGAGGGCAGCTACTCGCCGCAGCAGCTGAATTTCGAGCCGGAGACGTGGGACCACATCCAGGAGGGCCTGCGCGAGGTCGTCTACGGCCCCCATGGCACGGCACGCGATCATGCGGTGCTGAAGCGCATCAAGTGCGCGGGCAAAACCGGCACGGCCGAAAACGGGCGCGGCATCCCCGACCACGCCTGGTTCGCCGGCTACGCGCCCTACGATGACCCGCAGGTAGCCTTCGTGATCCTGGCCGCCAACAGCGACCTTTACGGCGCCGACGTGTCGCCCGTGATCGGCGAATGCATCGAGCGCTACCTCAAGCGCAAGGGCATCCTCGAGTAGGGGTGACGCTTGCGTCGCCCGCCGGCATGCTAAACAGCTTCCGTACCGTCTGGCCACTCACGCTCGATCACACTATCGTTCCGCCATGCAATCACTGGTCACAGGCGCTACCGGGTTCATCGGCAGCCATGTCGCTGAAATCCTGAAGGCACGCGGGCACGACGTGCGCCTGCTGGTGCGTAGTGAAAAGCGCCTCGACCCGGAACTGCGCGACGGCTACGAGATCGTCAAAGGCGACGTCACCCAGAAACCCGAAGAGCTCGCCAAGGTCGTCGAGGGCGCGGACTACATCTTCCACGTCGCCGGGCTGATCAAGGGGCGCACGCAGAAGCACTTCAACGCCGTCAACGCCTACGGCACGCGCAACCTGCTGCAGGCCATCCGCAACGCCGACAACTCCGAGATCATGCGCTTCGTGTTATGCAGCAGCCTGGCCGCGGTCGGGCCGTGCGAGGACAGCCGCCACGTGATCGACGAGGAATCGCTTCCGCACCCGCAGACCTATTACGGGCGCAGCAAGCTGCTGGGCGAAAAGTTCGCCGGCCAGTTCATGAAGGATTTCCCGATCACCATCATCCGCCCGCCCGCTGTCTACGGCCCGCGCGACACCGGCATCCTCGAGTTCTTCCAGTGGATGGCCAAGGGCTACAGCCTCCAGTTCGGCGAGGACGAGCGCGTCTTCAGCATGATTCACGGGCTCGATCTCGCGCGCGGGCTGGTCGAGGCCGCCATGCACGAGAGCACCGTCGGCGAGACGTTCTTCCTGACCGACCCGCAGCCTTACCACCTGTCATGGACGATGGAGCTGGTGCGCGACGCCCTGAAGCCAAGCAAGAACAAGATGATGAAGCCACCGGTGTGGCTGGCGAAAAGCTACGCGCGCTTCATCGACGTGATGCAGTGGATCACCCGCAGGCCGATGCTGCCCAACAGCGACAAGATGCGCGAGCTGCTGCCGCTGTACTGGGTGTGCAGCGGGCAGAAGGCCAAGGAAACCTTCGGCTTCGAGCCCCAGATCAAGGCCGAGGACGGCATCCGCGAAACCGCCGAGTGGTACATCAAAGAAGGCTGGATAAAGGTGAAGTAGCATTCGCCACAGAGAGCACATGAAACTGCGGAAACTGGATGTCAGCTATGTTCACGACCTGCCGGGCGATGCCGGTTTGAAGGGTGTCTGCCTGCTGCTGCCGGGGACGCTAAACGCACGCGCGGAACTGGACGAGCTCCCGAAGGATCTGCTGGCGCAGCTTCCTGCGGTCGTGCTTTGCTCGGGTTGCAACGCCTACCTGGAACGCCTGCTGAACGAGCGCGGCGTGGCCGTCACCACCACGCGCGACCCGGTTGATTCCGTGCCTGACGACGCTGAGGTCGAACTCGACCTGCTGGCCGGGACGCTGACCGAGCTTTCCTCCGGGCGCAAGTTCGCGCTGCGCCCGCTGAAACCGAATCACCTGCAATTCGTGCGCGCCCATGGCTGATCGTGTGCTGCTGCTGGGGGCCGCGGGCACGGTGGGCAGCCGCGTTGCGATGGCGTTCCTTGAGGCTGGGTACGAGTTGGTCTGCCTCGCGCGCAGCAAGGGCCACCGCAACCTCAGGCAGGTCGAGAACGCGGGCGCGGAAATTCGCTACGGCGACATGAACGACGACGCGGCCTTGCGCGATGCACTCGAAGGCTGCCGCTACTTCATCCACAGCGCGGCCCCCTACCCGTGGTCCGGGCTGCACCTGCGCCTCGAAGGCTATCGCAAAAAATGGGTGCCGCAGGTGAAGCGCCATTTTGAGCTGGCCAAAGAAGCCGGCATCGAGCGAGCCGTCTTCACCAGCAGTCTCAGCACCATCGGCCTGGCGAAGAAGGGCGATCTGGCCGACGAGTCATTGCCGTACGACCCCAAGCGCCAGGGCGGAGGAAACTACTACCCGATCAAGGCCGCGCTGGAAGAAGCGGTGCTGGAAACCACCACCGGCGATGACGCCAAAGGCCCGCCCACTGTGCTGGTAAACCCGACCGGGCTGGTCGGCGAGGGCAGCCGCAACGCGGAGCTTTCCGGCGCCTGCGTGTTCTTCCAGAGATTGACGCCGATGATGGTGGACGCGGCGCTGAATTTCGTCGACTGCCGCGACGTCGGCAAAGGCCATGTGCTGGCGCTGCAGAAAGGCACACCCGGCGAGCGCTACATCCTCGGCGGCGTCAACGTGCGCCTGAAAGATGTCGCCGAGATGGTGACCGCCATGGCCGGCATCCAGCGCCCGCTGATCGCGCCGCGCGCACTGGCGAAGATGGCGGCGTACTTCAGTGAGTGGTGGGGTTTGCTCACAGGCCGGCTCGGCGCGCTGACACTGACCAGCTACTACCACCTCGAATACGGCCAGCACTACTCCAGCGCCAAGGCCGAGCGCGAGTTGGGATACCAGCCGACGACAGACCTGCGCGAAGCGATCCAGCGCGAACTGGAGTGGCACGGAGTGCTTGAGGCGGCAGGCGTGAGTCGGGGGGCGGGAGAAACAACGCCCGACCTCCCGCCTGACGCCTCCAGCCTCCCGACTCAACCATGAACTACCTCGCCCACATGTTCGTCTCGGACGGCACGCCGGAAGGCCTGATCGGCAACCTGGCAGGCGACTTCGTACGCGGTGTTGACATGTCAAGTTTACCGGAATCGATGCAAACCGGCATTGAGTTGCACCGTGCCGTCGACCGGTTCACCGACTCACATCCGGTAGTGATGCGAAGTCGCGCGCGCTTGCCCGAACACTGGCGCCATTACCGCGGCGTGCTGGTGGACGTGTTTTATGACCACTTCCTGGCGCGGGATTTTCACGCCCACGCGGGCGAGCCGCTGGACGATTTCGTCGAACGCGTCTATTCAGCACTGGACGCCCACCGCGACTCGCTTCCCCCACGCCTGCAACGCGCCGCGCCGGGAATGATCGAGCGTGACTGGCTGCGCGCTTACGCGCACATCGAGGGGCTGGAAGCGGTGCTGCAAGGCATGTCGCGGCGCGCCCGGCGCGAAGTTGCGCTGCACGAATCGACGGCCGCGCTTCGGGAACACTATGAGGGTTTCAAACAGGACTTCGAAAGCTTCTTTCCCGAGCTGCTGAAATTCGCCTCGGCCCAATCCGTGTGATACCCTTAACCAAGTCTTGATCACGGAGGCCGGCCATGCGGATTCTGTATGATCGCCAGACGGACACGGCTTACCTGCAACTATCCGACGACACCGAAAAGACGCGGACACACGCCTGCGACCCGCTGGATGTGAACGGCGAAATCAACCTCGACTTCGGGCACGACGGCCAGCTGATAGGCCTCGAAATCCAGCAGGCCAAGCGCATGCTGCCCGAGGACCTGCTGGCAACGGCTGAGCGAAAACGCATCAGCACACGCATCGCCCCGCCGGATGTGCCGCCGCCGGCGTAGGCATCAGTTGTTTAGACATCCAGCCTGAATAGCAGCGGCAGCAACTGCTCTATGGGCAGGCCCATGATGTTGGCGTAGCTGCCCTTCCAGGACTTGACGAAGCTCTGGCCGCTTTCGATGCACAACGCGCCGCACTTGCCCATCGGTTCGCCGCTGGCCACGTATTCGGCGATCTTGTCTTCGTTCGCGGGGGCCATCTCGACCAGGCTGGTTTCGTCGAGCGTGAACTGATCGCCGGTGTTGGTATCGACCACGCACACACCCGTGATCACGCGCTGCAACCCTGAGTCGCACGAACGCGCGATCATGCGCTTCGCGTCGTCTTCGTCTTCCGGCTTGCCGATGATGTCGTGGTCGATGGCGCAAATCGTGTCGGCCGCGATCACCAGTTTGCCGACGCCGACCTTCTGCGCCACGGCTTGCGCTTTGCGTGTTGCGAGGGCACGCGCGTAGGCAACCGGCTCGCCCATGGGGTGCAGCGATTCATCGACGTCGCTGACGATCACGGCAAAATCTACGCCGACGTCGCGCAATATCTGGGCGCGGTAGGGCGACCCCGACGCCAGCACCACTTTCCTGACCAGCAGACTCATTGGCTACTCGACGCTGTTCCGGCGCCGCCCCTTGATGTCGATTTCAAGTTGTTCATCTACGGTTTCGGCGTCCACCAGGGTGTCCTGGCCGATGCCGGGGCATTGCTGTGCCTCGCGCTGCCACGTCTCGGGCGCGCGCATGATGTCAGGCCAGAACGGGTAGGTGCGGCACTGGGTCGGGCGCACTTCGTATATGCCGCAACC